>JAEUIR010000135.1 GCA_016795025.1 Phycisphaerales bacterium | reverse complement strand
TGTCGACGAAGGTTTGAATGCGTTCGGGCGTGAGATTCGGTGACTCCGCCCGGGCCCGGGTCAGCGCGTCGCTCACCCCGCCCCGAATGAAGTCACGCAACTGCTGTTCGACGCGGTGTGCCGCTTGGGCGTCCACCGGCATGGTCACGGCCGGTGCGCGGAGTGAATAGCTACCGCGTGCCGGCCGTGGCTGATTTTCGTGAAATCCCCCAGCGAAAAACAGCGAACGAAAACCGCAGCTTTCCCCCATGAGAGTACCGCGCACGTTAGAACCGAGTTCGCGCGGGCTTAACATTCCTCCTGTCTTGTCCGACAATCCGACGCGTGTGCCGATTGTCGGCGCATAGGTCGGACGGGCCAATTTCGGGAGCAACTGTGCAGAACGCAGAAGTCCTTATTCGAATTGTGCATATTTTCGCAGCCGTCATGGTCGGCGGCGCGGCGTTCTATCAATTGATCGCCGTCCGGCCGGCTTTGCTGGAATTGGATGAGGCATCACGCCAAAAGGCTTGGCACGGGATCGCTCGCCGCTGGTTCGGCATGGTTATCACACTGCTGGTCGTGCTGCTCGCAACCGGGCTTTACAACTTCATCGCCATTCGCGTTCCCGCGCTGCGCGGCAAGCCAAGCGCGGGGTTATATCACGCTTTGTTCGGCGTAAAGTTTCTCGCGGTTCTGGCTGCATTTCACGCGGCCACGGTGCTTTCGCTGCCCGGAGCGCGGGGCGATCGCTGGCGGGCGCGCGGCGGATTCTGGCTGCCGTTTCTGGGATTGATGATTACGATCGCGATTGTGCTGGGCGGGTTGCTGACAAGATTCGAAACGGTGTTCAGCAACTAAAGCAGCGTCGCCGGCCCGCGGGTTTCTCGTTTGCTAGTGTAGCGTCTCGTTAATTCGTTTACAAAGTCCTTCGATCTTCCGCAGGATCAGGTCGGCGCTGGCGGTCCAGCGGAAGGGTTTCGGGGCGCGATTGTTGGTCGAGATACGTCTTTATTTCTCGCTCAAGCCGCCGCAGCCGGAAACGCTTGCGCCACTTGCCGACGGTTTGAACGGTCAGCCCCAACCGGGCCGCGACCGCCGTGCCGGACCGTCCCTCGCCGCATAACAGTGCAATGCGGGCGCGCTGCGCCAAGCGCTGCGCGCTCTTGGGCCGCCGGCCCATTGCTGAAGAACTTTCGCGCTCCGACGCGGTCAGATTCAACGGTTTGGTGGGTCGCGCCATCGCGTGCCTCCATCTTACCAAGCCAAACGCGCAACCCATCCAATTATTCAATGAATTCATAACTCAGGACACTAGACAAAAACAGCCACCCAGATGCCCGTGCTATCCAACCTGGCGCGGCTCTGATCAATCGCCACACACCAACACAAAATCGCTCTGATCCGAAAACGGCAAACGCGCGCTATTCGCGGACCAGCTCGCGCGAGATCACGATCCGCTGCACCTCACTGGTGCCTTCGTAAATCGTGGTGATCCGCGCATCACGATAGAGCTGTTCCACGCGACAGTCATTCACAAATCCGGAACCGCCATGCACCTGAACAGCGCGATAGGCGATGCGATTGGCCGCCTCGCTGGCGAACAGTTTGGCCATCGAGCCTTCGCGGGCAAATTTTCGACCGGCGTCTTTCATTGCCGCCGCTCGGTCGATCAGTTGCTGAGCCGCGGCAATTTCGGTCGCGCTGTCCGCAATCATCCACTGAATCGCCTGAAAATCCGCGATCGGCCGGCCGAATTGCTCACGCTGCCGCGCGTAGCGGGCCATCTCATCCAGGCACGCCTGCGCGATGCCCAGCGCCTGCGATGCGATGCCGATGCGCCCGCCGCCCAGCGAAGTCAGCCCGATGCGTCGACCGTCGCCGAGTTTGCCGAGCATGTTGCTTTCCGGCACGAATGCGCCGTCGAGCGCCCACTCAGCCGTCTCGCTCCCACGGATGCCCATCTTGCCTTTGATCATCGCCCGCTTGACGCCCGCCTGCCGCGCGTCGAGCAACAACATGCTGAAATCGTCTTTGCCGCCGACTTCGCCGGTTCGCGCCAGAACACAGAACCAACGGCCGGTCATGCCGTTCGTCACCCACATTTTGTTGCCGAACAGCTTCCAGCCTCCCGCCACTTTTTCGGCGCGGGTTTTCGCAGCGGCCGTGTCGCTGCCGGCATCCGGCTCGCTGATGGCAAAGCCGGTGAGATTGTCCGGCTCGACAAGTTTCGGCAAAAGCTCCGATCGCAACGGCTCATGCGCGTATTTCGCGATGATTTCGCCGACCATGTTGTGCACACCCAGCGTGACGGCGACGGACGGCGAAGCGTAAGCGAGCTCGCGGATCAGATGCGCGTACGTAACCGCCGGGCAATCCAGCCCGCCGAACGACTCCGGAATTCGCAGGCCGGTCAGCCCCATTTCGCAGAATCGCTGGAACTCGACGCAGCAGGAAGATTCCTCGCGATCGCAGCGGCGATCCAGGTCGATCAGCTCGCTACGCGCGAATTCGCGGACGGCCTGCACCAGCCCATCATGCGCTTCGACGGAATGATCGATCGGCGAATCGAGAACGCTCATCTCTGCACCTTGGCGAAATATGCCGGCGAATGACTCAGCCCGTACCGGATTGTAACGGTTCGTCACGCGGCGTTCCGCAGCTCCAGCATAATTCGAAGTTTTCGGGGCACATTTCGCCGCAGAATTCGCACCGCCATTCCGGCCGCGGCGCTGATTGCTCCTGATCTGCCAGCCTCAGCGTTTGCATGAGAGCCAGATAATCAAAATAGAATTCGCTCGAAACGAACAGAACGCCTGCTCCAACGCCGCGAGCCAACAAAACATCTGCCCCACTTCGACTGATTGAGCGAATGTGCGGAATCGCCTCGTCGATCAGAACGGCTTCGAGCGCGCTGTCGCCCGGTAGATCGCTCGCCCAGGCACTGGCCTGAAACCACGGTTCCTGCGGCTGAATCCAACGCATCGTTGCCAAATGCCCGCAGTGCGGGCATGCGTGCGTTGGCCAGCCCGCGGCCGGCGCGTTGCATTGGCCGCAGCGCAACCCAAAGTCAGGAATCGGCAATTCATCACCGGTGTAGGTGGGTTCTCGCAGCCGTGTCCACGGCTTGACCAATTCGGCCATGTTGAGTGTCAGGCCGCATTCCGGGCAGATGTGTTTCGGCAGCCCGCGCAGCGAGTACTCGCAGCGCGGACACTTCAGCCCCCAGTCTGGAATCGGCAACTGGTTGATGTCGATCTGCATCAAAGCTGATTGTAGCAGCCTTGCTTTGACGACTGGCACAACCGCTGACCGAGCCGCATTATGGCTGAATCGTTCGAATCGCCCCGACAATCTCCGCATCGCTCAGATGATCGACGATGACGGGCGCTCCAATGCCGCGCAGCAGCGCGAAACGCACTTTGCCGCTGCGCACCTTCTTATCCACGCGGCACGCTTCGAGCAGCGCTTCCGCATCAACCGGCCGGGGCAGGGCAGTTGGCAGGCCGAGCGTGTGCAGGAGAGCACGTGCCCGCGTCGCCGTCGTTGGATCCAATATCCCCGCTGCGACCGCCAGCGCATTTTCTGCCACGATTCCCAGCGCAACACATTCGCCGTGCCGAAGCTCATATTCGAGTACATGCTCAATGGCGTGGCCGATCGTGTGGCCGTAATTCAAGATCGCGCGCAGTCCGGCCTCGCGTTCGTCGCGGGCCACGACATCGGTTTTGACTTGAATGTTCCGGGCGATCAGTTCGTTCATGGCCCCGGTGTCGCCGTCGCGAATCAGTTCGGCGTGCGTTTCGTGCCACGCCACGAACGCCGGCGTAGTGAGCAGGGCGTGCTTGACGCTTTCCGCCAACCCGGCGATCAGATCGCGGCGCGGCAGGGTCGCCAGAAATCGTGTGTCGATCAACACCGTACTCGGGTGATGAAATACCCCGATCAGGTTCTTGCCGGCCGCGTGGTTGATCGCGGTCTTGCCGCCTACGGAAGCGTCGATCGCGGCTTCCAGCGTGGTTGGAATCGAGATGTAGCGGATGCCGCGTAACCAGGTTCCGGCCACGAAACCCGCCAGATCGGTTACGACGCCTCCGCCGATCGCGATGAGCATATCGCCACGCTCGACGCGGGCGTCGGCCAAGACCGAATAGAGCCGTTCGGCAGTCGGAAGCGATTTCGATGTTTCGCCGGGCTCGATCAACTCGACGCGCGAGAACAGGGCGGGCGGAAAGTGTGCGGCGTGTAAACGGGCCACGTTCGCATCAACAACGGCGATGCGCGTACGAACGCCTTCAAGAAGTACCGATAACTGCGAGATCGCTTCAGGACTGATCCACACGTCGTACGCGATCGTGGCGGTACGAACCGTTATTCGGGCGGGTTGATTGGCGGAAATCGGCATTCACAAACCCGTATGATCGTTTGAATGTGTGAACTGTGGATAAGTTCGCGACGTATCAGAGGATAGCGCGGCAATATCATTTGGCATATAAAAGTCATTCCATCGATCGGCTGGTAAAGACTTTTTAGGACCAAAGTGCCGCGTTATTATTAGCCAATGTTGACGGATTCCTAACTACCCGGTATTCTAGTGACTTATGGCACGGACAGCGACTAAGACGCCTGCCCGATCTCGGGTCGCAACGGCAGCGCGAAAAACAACGCGACCTTCCGCTCCTCGAAATCGCGATTCCGACGCCTCCGGCGGAATACGCACATACCGCGCCGCGCTCCAATTTCTGAACAGTCAGACGAATTACGAGCGCATGCTGAGAGTGGGTTATAACACTACAAACTTCAACCTTGCGCGGATGTTGCGAATTCTGCACGCGCTGGGCAATCCGCAGAAAACCCTCAACTGCATCCACATCGCCGGCACAAAAGGCAAAGGCTCGACCTGCACGATGCTCGCATCGATGCTGTCGGCCGCCGACTTCAAAACCGGATTATACACCTCGCCGCACCTGCTGGACATGCGCGAGCGAATCCAGATCGGTCGCGACATGATCAGCGAAGCGGAATTTACGCGGCTGGTCGCGCGCATCACCCCGATCATCAACCGCATGAAGCGTGACGAGCCCACATTCTTCGAGATCATCACTGCGATCGCGTTCATGCACTTCGCGAAGCAGAAAGTCGACTTCGCCGTCATCGAAACCGGCATGGGCGGGCGTCTTGATTCAACGAATGTCATCAAGCCAATCGTGTGTGGAATCACCAGCATCAGCTATGACCATGTTCAGCAGTTGGGGCACACGCTGGAGCAGATCGCCGCGGAAAAAGCCGGCATTTTCAAGCCGGGGGTGCCGGTGATCAGCGCGCCGCAGGTGACAGCCGTGCGCCGCGTTCTTCGTCGCGCGGCGGAGCAAACCGGCTGCGAACTGAAATTCATCGGAGACGACATCGAATACAGCTATCGATTTGAGTCGTCGCGCATCACGGGCCCCCAGACGCGCGTTTGCATGACGACGCCGACCAGCCGATTCGATCACCTGCATGTTCCGCTGCTGGGCGAGCATCAGGCGCATAATTGCGGCGTGGCGCTGGGCATTTTGGACGTGATGCGACAACGCGGGTTCGAAGTCACCGAGCAGGCGGCTATCGACGGACTAAGTCGTGTTCGAATCGAAGGCCGCGTCGAAATCGTGCGCGAGCAACCAAAACTCGTGATGGACGTAGCACATAACGCCGCCAGCGTCGCGGCGCTGATGCGCGCGATCGGGCAAAACGTCCCTTACGACTCGATGGTTGTGATCTTTGGGTGTTCGGCGGACAAGGACGTCGATGGCATGCTGACGCAGCTCGATCTCGGCGCCGACAAGGTTATTTTCACGAGCAACCCGTCATCGCGCTCTGCCGATCCCCATGAGTTGCTGCTGCGCTTCCAGGAAAAGAGCGGCAAGATGGCGCAGATCGCTCCCACGCTCGAAGAGGCGTATCGCATTGCCAAGAGCTGTACCACACGCGAGGATCTGGTCTGCATCACTGGGTCGTTTTATCTGGTCGGCGAGGCAAAGCGGCTTTTGGCGGATGGCAAGCTCGACTAAAAGCGCCGAACAAAACAGAGCCGCGACCGTAAGGGAGCGGTCGCTTCGAGCCACAGAGAGGCGTTTTGTTCGGTACGCTAAGCACTCAAGCCGGGCGAGGCGCCGCGCGGCCTTGTGATTCCTGAGTTCATCGCCGGCGTTTCAGCTTCCCAACTCAAATACACGCTGGTCCTTCGAAGCGCGAAACCCCAGCTTCTCATAAAACCGGTGCGCTTCAGTCCGCTTCGTGTTGCAGCGCACACGCACGCGCGTGCGCCCGCGCGAGCATGCCCACTCAACGCAAAAATTGACCAACTGTGTAGCCACGCCGCGCCGCCGTTCGGCCGGCGCGACCACCAGCGCCAGGATTTCTGCATCAGGCTCGCTCAATAGTCGGGCAGATACGCATACGTGAGCAACTCCACACAATCCGCCGCCGCCGGCCGCTACGAACACCGCCTCACCAGAGGCGGACAGCACCTGACGCAACCGGCCGCGCAGTACACCAGCGCCAGTCGGATATCCCAATTCCGACAGCAAGGGGCATAGCGCTTCCGCGTCGTTCTCATTGGCTCTTCGAAACTCAAATTCAAGCATTGGCGGATTCCGGATAAATGGCGTTGTCACCGCGCCCGGCCGGCAGTCGTCAGATATACTACTGCGTTATGCGGTCCGGTTCGGCCGGATCGGTAATCAGCTTCGCATTTCCCGGTGGATCATGCAATCGCAATGGGGCTTATGCGCGTCAGCGATGCGCACGGCAACGGTTATTTCGCTGCTCGCGATCTCGACTTCGACGCTGCGAGCAGATGACGGCGAGGATCAGATTCCGGAGATTCCGCGCAAGGAGTTTCCGGCTGCGAGCGCGTGCCGAGTCGTTCGGGTGGTCGAGTGCGACACAATCGTTGTGATGCTGGCGGGCAAGCAGACGCGAGTTGGACTGATCGGATTGAGTGCGCCGAGCGAGCCGCCGGAGCGCGACATGGCTCGTGATTTCGCCGCGAATCTGCTGTTGCGCGAGTCGGTCTATCTCGATACGGAATCCGGTTGGCCGGAGAAGGACGCTTCGGGCCGCGTCTGGGCCTATCTCTATCGCGCTCCTGACGGGTTGCTGGTGAATCTGGAGTTGGTGCGGCGCGGATACGCGCGCATCAGCGCCGCGCAGCCCTATCAGTTCGATGACGCGATGCGGTTTTATCAAGCGCGGGCACGAACCGCCCGCAAGGGAATTTGGGCGAAAGGCGCGGACGGTACGGATGAGGCGCCCGGCTCGAAATCCGGCGGCAAAACGCCGACTTCGCGGCCGACGGTCGAAAAGCCGCAGAAATCCGGCGAAGGCAGACATGAAGGCGGGCAAAACAGCGACGCAAAGAGCGGGGGACAATCGCGCGCGAACCCAACGTCCGACGGCGCTGTGATGGTATGGATCACGAAGACCGGCAAGAAATATCACCGCGAAGAATGCGAACATCTGAAGAACAGCAAGACGCAGGTGAGCCTGGAAGACGCAAAGGCGAAGGGGTTGGAGCCGTGCCAGAGTTGTGAGGCGCCGCGGTAGCGGGAGGGCTTGCGCTCCGCTTGAATCAGCTTACGCGTCGTCTGCTTGATCCGCCGAATCAGCATTCGAATTCGGTCGCGGCGGGCGATCGCTTTCCTTTGAATTCAGCAAGCCCTTGCGCCGCGCCGCCTCCCGCAGCAGAAACTCGATCTGCGCGTTCAGGCTGCGCAGCTCGTCGCGCGCCAGCGTATTGAGCGCCGCCCAAAGGTCGGGCGAGATGCGCAGCAGAATTGTCTTTCGCGGATCAGCCATACGCCACACTTTGACTCATTCGCGCCGCGACCATTCGCTTCGCGTTGGCGCGGCGGTTGGTACAGGTCCAAATCCGCCGCGCGAGTTCAAGACCGCCTAACCAAACACCTCGCTGTGTTTCGAGGCGACCGCTCCCTTACGGCCGCGGCTCTGTTTTGTTCGGCGCTCTAAGAATGCGTCGTCGTTTCACCCTTTAACGGCACGAAAAATCGGCGCTACACGCTCGGTGCCGGCAATGGCCCTGATCCGTGCTCGCGTGACAATGTGAGTGGTTCCGGCTGCTTAGTTGTAAAGCGTGCCGGCGTTCACCACCGGTTGCGCTCCTTGCTCACCGCAGAGCACCACCAGCAGATTCGTGACCATTGCGGCCTTGCGTTCTTCGTCCAGCACAATCGTCTTATGCTCCGACAATCGAGCCAGCGCCATTTCCACCATCCCGCACGCGCCTTCCACAATGCGCGACCGTGCCGCCACGACTGCCTCCGCTTGCTGACGCCGCAGCATCACGCCGGCGATTTCGGGCGCGTATGCGAGATGGCTCAAGCGGGCTTCTTCAATGATGACGCCCGCGCGCTGCAAGCGCTCGCCGAGTTCGCGTTGCAACGTCTGGGAAATCTCCACCGCGCTGCCGCGCAGCGAAATCTCGTGTTCGTGGGCCGAGTCGTACGGATAGCTGTTGGCCAGGTATCGAACGGCTGCCTCGCTTTGCACAGCGACGAAATGCTCGTAATCGTCAACGTCGAAAACGGCCTGCGCGGTGCTTTCGACGCGCCACGCGACCACCACGCCGATTTCAACCGGATTTCCGCGGGAGTCGTTCACTTTGATTTTGTCCGTGCTGAAGTTTCGCGTCCGCAGCGATACTTTCTTCTTTGTCAAAAACGGGTTGGCCCAGTGAAAGCCGGGCGTCTTCGCCGTGCCCGAATACGCGCCGAAGAGAATCAGCACGGCGGCCTGATTCGGCTGAAGCGTGAACAGCCCGGCGTTCACGATGATGTTCGCCGCGGCCACGATCAAGCTCGCCGCCAACAGGAATCCAGGGTGAACTCCCAGCAACGGCTGAACGTTACCTTTGTCCATGTGCGTGACGGCGGTGATGAATCCCGCGATGGCCGCGAGGTACACCAAGAGAACGGCCGGCAGGTACACCCATCCACTACTGACTTGCTTGGCGATTTCACGAGAACCCATGTTTTTCTCCCTGTTGAACTCTCTATCTGAAATATATCATAAAAATATCTGAAAGACATCTCATTGACATGTTCCTACAATAGTCCTATAAATAATCGCGATTTTCAAGTGCGTCGTACAGATTGGGGTATTATTCCCGGCATACAGAAGGAGAAACCGAGTGATGATCCCCGCTGCGGTCGCCGCGAAGCTGAACGAGCAAATCACCAACGAGATGAACGCGTCGCAAAAATATCTGGCCATCGCCTGTCAGTTGGAGACGATGGGACTCACATCGCTCGCCGGATTCTTTCGCAAGCAAACCGAAGAAGAGCGCGCCCATGCCTTGAAAATACTGGACTACCTGCTGGAGGTCGGGGCCGCCGTGGCGCTCGCGCCGCTTCCAGCGCCACAAGCGGAATTCGCGACTGTCGTGGCGGCCATCGACGCGTCGGTCGAGCATGAGCAACTGGTGACCCGGCAGATTCACGACCTCGTCGCACTGTGCGAACGCGAAAAGGACTACGCGACGCGCAGCTTCTTGCAGTGGTACGTCGATGAACAAGTGGAAGAGGTGTCATCGATGGCGCAACTCGCCCAGGTCGCACGGCTCGCGCGAGAAAACCTGTTGCAGCTTGATGGCTATGTGGCGCGGTTGCTGAGCAAATAGTGCAAGGCGAGGTTCCTGTATCAGAGGCGGCGGGGGACGGGGGAAATTGAAAGAGGGCGCGCCGAATTGCGCGTGCGGCGTCGGCTTAGCGCTATGCCGGCGCGGAGGGGACGCGGAAGGAAACTGGAGGTCGCGGGGATCGAACCCGCGCTGTGTGTCGTTCCGCGTTTTGGTCTTGCGTTCGCGGGGCGCGCGGGGCCACCTGTCGCGACTGTCCGGTCGCGCGAGCCGCGAAGCGCCCATGCGCGATCGCGGAGCAAACGCCAGCCTCACCGCGGAGGGGAAAGAAGCCCAAGGAGGGGGCCTGGGGGAACCTACGGAGCTGGTTCCTCCAGATTCAACCCACGAATTCTGCGGAAGAACCGCAATTGTGAGCATCGTTACCCGTGACCGGTGACAATTCATGCAGCGTTCCATCCCACACGAACACATGCGCTCTCGGACTCACTGGGTCAACCGCCGAATAACCTGTCACACATCCCACGTTGTTTATCCCTCACGCCCGCGCCTCTCGCCCTGTTCGCAGTACCCGATTACTTCGTGGGCGTCACCTGCCCAGCGATAAGGAGTCGTAATGCCGTCGAACGTCGTTGCGTCTCCGGCAATCTGGCCGACGTCGTTGATCGCGCGCGCGTGAGCGATTCGAGCGCCGGCCGGCTCAGTGACCGCTTGCATGATGCCATGACTCCACACAAACGCCGATATCGGGTCGCCGCCGTTGTACACGTACGAAGCGCCGATCACCACACCGCGGTTATTCATATTCGTCGGCACGGTAAAGTCAGCAGTTGGATCAAGCGAGCCGATATCCGTGATGGCAAATTGCTCCTGCGCCCGTGAATCGGAATGAATCGCGAGGATAACAAAGAGTAGAGCTCGATTATGCATTGGTATTGCAACCTGTCTATTTCGCGAGGCGGTGCGGGCAATCCCGCACCGCTCGCCGAATTACCGACAAACCTGACCGATCACCCAAGCTGAAGCAAGATGACGGCTTGCCGCCGCCCCGCTCGCATTACACATGAGGCTATCCCAAAACCAGTTTCTCTGGTGATGAGCGCGAGACGAGCTCTCGCGATTCCCGGCGAAAACGTGGGATTGACAGCCGCTCACTGGGTGATCCGAATGGTTTTTGGATAGCCTCACGACACGACGCACCAGAAGTGCTCCCACTCATCAGGCGTGCCACCGAAGCGCGCGGATTCGCCGCCGCCTCCCGGAGCGCACAGTTCGCCGCAAGGCACAATCGAGTCATGACCACAATATGGGTCTTCCATCAACAGATCCACCATGCAATCAATGTCGAAGTTGTTGAAATTACCGTCGCCGCAGCAATCGCCGATCGTCTGCAAATCGACCATACGGCGCACCGTATGCGGGTTCCCGAGTTTCGAAATCCGTCAACGCCCAAGCGAATGCGTTGATTTCGCGGGAAGTGCGGGCATCCTGCCCGCGCGTTTGTTCCCCTGTTCTCTTGTTCTCTTATTCGCTTAAGTCCTTGGTTCTTTGCTTCCTTCTCACTCCCCGGCCAGCAGCATCACGAACGGGTCGATGTCGAAGTTGTTCACCGCGCCGTCGCGGTTGATGTCGAGGTTGCAGAGCCAGTTGCAG
>JAEUIR010000134.1 GCA_016795025.1 Phycisphaerales bacterium | reverse complement strand
TCCGCCTCGGGCAGCGCTGCGAACTGGCGCGCACGGCGGAGCATTTCGTCGCGCGAGTTTGAACGCACCAGCGCCTGGTATCGGGCGCGAAATTCCTGGCGCTCCTCGACCGAAAGCCCGCGCCAATCCGCCCACACTCGGCTGTAGGGCCGATCGCCCAGCGCTGCGCTGCTCAGGAGCGCCGCGGCACACGCCGCCACGACGACGCACCACGAGAAAGTTCTCGCGCGATTCGTCATTGCGCGCCTCCGCCGCGCTGTTGCATCAGCTCAGAAAGCAGTTTCGCGGTTTCGTATTCCTCGTCCGCCAGCCAGGGCTCTCCTCGCAACACGCGAATCGAGTCGAGGTTTGACACGATTTCACGCTGCAGCTCTGTCGAAATGCCGATCTCCGCCGCGAGCCGCTGCTCTTCCTGGTCATCCACCGGCCGGCACAAATACACGATCAAACCGATGGCGGCGATCATCGCAACGCGCGCCCAGCGCCGCAGCCACAGCCGGCGATTGGCCGCGCGGCGACCATCGGGCGTCAATTCGTCGATCATTTCGACAATTCGGCGGGAGTCCGGTCGGGCGAACTGCACTTCGTCGAGTCTCAAGAGGCTGCGCAGCGATCGCTCGCTTTCGAGCAGCGCGCTGCACGACGCGCAAATTTGAAAATGCGCGGTGATCGCCGCTTGCTCGTCTTCGTTGAGCTCGCCCAGCAGATACGCGGCAATCTTGTCGGAATCGGGGTGCAACATGACTTCACGTCAATTCCGCGGCGGCTGCGGGTGTTGATCTGAATCGTCGATGGGCAAGTGCTTCACGACTGCGCCAACGCTAATCCATTCCGCCCAATCGCTCGCGCAGCGCCACCCGCGCTCGGGCCAGCAGGCTGCGCACCGATTCGACTGAGCATTCCATGATCGCGGCGATTTGCTCGTAGCTCATGGTTTCGTACTGATGCAACGTGATCGCGATCCGCTGATTCGGCGGCAGCGACTCCAGCGCGGCCGCGACGGCGGCACGAAGCTCATCCAGGCTCATGCGGCGATCCGGCCGTTCTGATCGACGATCCGGCAGCGTCTCGCCATCGGAGACCGCGGCGGTTTCCCGCTTGCGCACCGCGGCGCGATCCAGGTAATCCAGCGCGATATTCGTGGCGATGCGATAGATCCAGGTCGAGAATTTGCACGCGGGCTCATAGCGCGCGGCATAACGAACCATATTTTTGAAAACGTCCTGCGTCAGGTCTTCGATCACGCGCGGGTTGCGGACCACGCGAGCCACGAAACGCGAAACGCGCTCGGCATTGCGGCGGACGAGTTGATTGCCGGCGTCGCGATCCCCATCGCGCATGAGCACCATGAGTTGTGCGTCGATGTCATCGACGACGACGACCGCGCGCTGCGGCACTTGAACTTGCGCGGAGTCAATCTGCGCAGGCACAGCGCTCGCATTGAGTTCGCGCACGTCCGGCGTGCTCACATTCCATCTCCCAGCAACTTCTGAGGATTCTATCGCCCGCCGAGTTCCCATCCAAGAGCCGATTTCAGGCAAATCGGCGCGTTATAGGACCGCGTAAGACGCGGAAATCGAAACCGCTCTTACTCCAATACGACACGGTCGCCTTCGCGGATGTTCGGGCATTGAGGCAACCTCTCACGCAAATCCGCCGCGTCCAGCGCAAACGCCGGCGATATCTCAATGGTGGCCGCCGGCTCACCGTCAGGCTTACGAGGCACCGAGCAACCGGCTGCGTCCAACCAGCGCGCGGCCCGACGCACGAGATCGCGCCGTGTCGTGGCCGGCGAATCGACGCCTCCGGCGTTTTTCACGGGACTAAATTCCTCCGCCCGATCGACATACGTCACCATCGCATTGCGCGCCAGCGGGATCGCGTCGAAGATGAACATCTCCAGCTTCACGATATCGCTCGACTCGATCCGTGCCGCGTCGCCGTCGCCGACCAGAATCGGGCTGCGCTTGTCGGCACGGTGCCAGGGCATTCGCACGTTCGATCCCGGCGCAACCAGGCGCTCGACAAAGTCTCGATTCAGCAGGTGAATCGCGATGCTGCCCGCGTCGAAGCGCCGCGACCCGTCGGTGTTTCGTTCGCGTGCGATCGACTCGGGCATGTCGCTGTACTCGATCACACAAAGGCGGCCGTCCGCCATGCAGAAATTACCTACTTTCTCGGTATCGGATGCCTTTCGCACCGCTTTGCTCGATATTTCGGAAGCCCGCTGAATGTGGAATCCGACAAACAACGGATCGATTGTCTGAACCAGCGGATTATCGACTTGAAAATAGCTGATGATGTCGATTCCCCGCTGCTGCATGTCGCGGAGCGCTCCGCTGGCTGCTAGAGCGCGCAGGCTTCCGCCGTGACCATCCGGCGAAAGCGCCAGGCGATGGCGATCCGCGAGCGCGATCCGGCCGTCCGGCATGAACGCCGGCATTTGTCCTTGCTGAAAGAATCGCACGGCATTGGGTTCGAGTCCGAACATGCCGTGAGCGCGAAAAAACCGCTCGGTGTCGGCATGGTTGGTCGGGCTGGTCATGATATACCAGACGGGCGTGTGCCCCCACCGCCGCCCGACTCCCCGCAAGCTCTCCGCAAACAATTGAAACAGCGTTGCGTTGCGGACTGCGCTGATTGGATAGGCGCCTTTCGGCCCGTCAAAACCCAGGCGTGTTCCTTGCCCGCCAGCGACCGTGAAGGCACATACACGGCCGGCCCGAATCGCCTCGACGCCGCATTGCCAAGCGGCGGCGTTGCGTGTGGCCGATTCCGGCCCGCTTGGTGAAAGCACTTCCGCAGGCGCCAAGTCGCCATGCCGCACTGCCTCGGGCCTTTTGAGGACGTATGCATCGACGAGGCCCGGCAACTCAGCAAATGGAACCGCTTCCAAGTCGCACAACAACTGCGCGCGCTGATCTCGACCGAGATGCGGCCAGAATCGTAAAACATGTTCCTGTCTTAAGTTACGAATAGTTTCGGCGAATCGTTGCGGAAGTATCGGTTCGGACATACGCGCCAATCCTGTGTTGAGCTCCGAAGACGGAAACGCGCAATTAGAGGGTTGCGGGGCGCTGACGATACCAGCGGTCCGATCGCCGCGTCAATTCGATCTTGCCTGGCGGCTGCGGTACGTGATCGGCGGATGAACGATCATAACCGCTAATTTGAAAAGCACTTAGACGCACGCTCGCGTTGTCAAAAATAGCCGGCTGTCAAAAAGCTTACAAAAGCGTACACGATTTTTCATTGACTCACACAAAAGTCGAGTTATTCTATTTAATTAGGAAATAGTGCATGCGCCGATTAAGCGCATAGCAGGCTAGGTCAAGGCGGCATCATAGATCGCTATTATTTTTTTCTAACTATCATCCGGCTATCTTCCGACACTCGCCGACTCTGACCTGACAAGCCATCGATTCGCGTAAACGTGCTGCGGGCTATCGCTGCTTTTGCGGCGAGATGTCTGGTTTTGCGCAAATCGAACTCCTTTGATTGCCTAATAATGTGCTCTCTCGACTGCGCACCGCCCGTACCCATGCGGCGAAAGCGCGGCGCTGGACTGTGTTGGTCCGCGCCTGCGGCGCAGCGATCAGGCTTCGCGCGTGAATTGCACGTTCTGGATGTTTACACAAACGTGCGCGACCGCTACGATGCCGCTCTCTTACCTAATGCTTCCGGAAACTGGTCGCCATGTGGCGAGCCGATCGGAAACGGTTCCATGGGAAAGTACTGCAGGAGGTCACAGTGAGACGTAGGAAGGGCTTTACGCTCATCGAGCTGCTGGTCGTGGTGGCTATCATCGCGCTCCTCATCTCGATCCTGCTCCCGAGCTTGTCACGCGCTCGTGAGCTTGCCAAGCGCGCGGTTTGCTCGTCAAACCTGCGCGGCATCGGCCAGGCGATGTACATCTATGCGAACGACAACAGCGAGTTTTTCCCGCATGACGCGTACTCGCAGGCGATCACCGGCACCAACCCGGAAGACAACGCCGTGTCGTATGTCGCCCAGATGGGAACCAACATCACGTCGCCGACAACGTCGGGCACGAACAGCGTGAACAATCCGGTCAGCCGGTCGCTGTTCCTGCTGATCATCGGCAACCAGTGCACGCCGAAGCAGTTCATCTGCCCCAGCTCGCCGGATAGCGAAGACAACCTTCGTCTGACGGTTGGTGGACAGGAACGCGCGTCGCAGCCTGGTATCAACCGCTTCGACTTCAAGGGCTATCCGTTCCTGAGCTACGGCTACCAGGTTCCGTTTGGCCGCAAAGCGAAGCCGAACACGCGTCTGGACAGCCGCATGCCGATCGCCGCGGACAAGGGCCCGTTCTTTGACGCCGGCAACGCCCGCGCGGACAGCACGATCCCCGATGTCGCGGTGACGACTGTTGGCCTGCCGAACTTCGGCACGGCCGATCAGATTCTTCGCGCCGACAACGATCGTTGGCGGCCGTACAACAGCCGCAACCACAATGGCGAAGGCGAACAGGTTCTCTTCGTGGACAGCCACGTTGAGTTCGTTCGCAAGCCGATCGCCGGCGTGAACAACGACAACATCTACACTTACCAGGATCCGGGCTTCACCTTTGAGAATTCGCTCATCGGTGCGCGTCCGGTGAACGGCAAGGGTCCGAAGACGGATACGGACACGGTCATCGTTCCGTAATTTCGCTCTTCGAATTGCCTAAACGGCCCGAGGACGGTGAGTCGCGCTTGTCGCGATTCATCGTCCTCGTTGTTTGTATGGACCCAACGCGCCCCGGCCGAACAAGACACGGCAAATACGAGCGGAGCAACGATCGCAAGCGAGCGGCCGCTGGTGTCACTGTGACCTTTCTCGTGGGGAGCAGTTCTTCTCAGCGATTCAAAGGTACCGATACAGCGGGCAGCCCCCCCACCTGATTCGCTTCTCAGGCTCGAACCCCAGAACACCTGAATCGATGTACATTCGGATTTCACCGAATTCTATCCTTTAGCCAAAAATGCTACCCTCGCCGTAGATTTGCGGGAGGCTGCGTTGCCAAGTCACATCCAAAAATGCATCCGACCGCCACAGCCAAAAGGGGACTTTTGTGTCAAACGTATCTCACAACTCGCGCTCGATCCGCCACATTGTTGCTCTTGCGTGCATAGCGCTGAGCGTTCTCACGCGCGCCCAAATCGCCGGGGCACAATCCGCACCAGGCTTCACTTGCACGACGCAGCCGGGCGAAACTCGATGCTGGGGACGGAATATCCCGCCGGGATGGCAGAACGAACTGATCCTGCCATATGACATCCAGGACGACGATTGCCCGTTGAATTTCCTTCTTTGGCATGGGCCGGCACAGCCCGACTACCCGCCGCTGACGCTGAATCCGGCGGGTAGCACGATGCCGCTCGTTCCTGCTGGTGCGCGAGCGGCCGTGCGGGGACCGGAGCGCTTCGCGACACGTCCGACGCTGAACGGCGTGGTTGATCTTCTGAGTGGCGCACCCGTTTATCGCGAGGTGGACTTTGAGCTACCGTTCGGCGGTGCGGTATTTCGACATATTCGCACGTATTCGGATTCGATGAACCATCGAGACATTGACCGCGTTCAGTCGCAACCCCAGTTTTGGCTGCGACCTGAGGGTGCGATGTGGGATTGGAACGGACTGAACTGGGTCATGAGCGAAAACCCGATTCTGCTGATCGACGCGGCGTATCGGGATATCACGTCGCCCAATTATCCGCAGCCGGGCGAGCCGTGTGAAATCCCGGATCCTCCACCAGGCACGCAATATACGGTGTGCTATTTTATTCCGGATGCGCACCACGCGGTCCCGTTTATCAAGCAATCCAACGGGGAATATGTCGCTCCACGCTGGTTTGATGCACGACTCAGCCACAATTCCGCAACGCCGCCGACGGAGTATTACGTCGAGCTCGCGGGCGGCGAGATCAAGTATACTTTTCAAGCGTATCGACAGGACGTTCCGCCTTCACAACGGTACGTCCCGACCGAGGAATGCGCCGGCGGCGACTGCGATGACAACTATGGCTTCGGGCCTTGTTATTGTTGTAATGCTTCGCATGGGACGCCGGAATGGCGCTGCGTCAACAGTCCCGGGACCACGGATTACACCTATCAGGTTGACGGGCCGGACGGAATACCATATTACGGGCTATTGACGCACATTCAGGATCGCAACGGCAATCGCGCGGAATTGGAGTATTCCACGCCGCGCCAAATACCCGTGGATGCGGCCGGCGGCACGCAATATGCCTGTAATGAAAAAGCGCAGCTTCGCCGAGTCAAGCTCTACGCCGCGGGGAGCGCGCAAGCCGCATGGACGATCATCTATACGTACAGGCCGTTTCTCGATTCACAAGTCGCGGAGGGGATTCCGCCGGGGTTTGTCGGGTTCCCGGAATTTCTTGGTCAGCATCGACAACACGTGCTGCACGCCATCCACGTTTATCCGCGGGACGCGAACGATGAACCGGAACATGACACATTGCCCGCGAGCATCTTTTATCCGGATCCGGATCCGAATCCGCAACCGCCGCAGACGATCGACCAATCTCCATTTGATACGGTTGTTCCGCCCATTACGGACTTCGAGGCCTATGACGCGATCGATGTTGAGGGCATTTGCGGTTTGCCGGCGGACTGGTCAATTCGCTGCAAATATATCTACGAGGAGACCGATGTTCTGTGGTACTACTACGTGAGCCTTCAAGCGCCGGATCTGCCGTATGGACGGTTATACGATTCCAACTACCACGATGGCGGACAGCCCAATCTGCTGCTCTCGCACGTCACGCGCCGATCGGATGCAGCCGAGCCCACCGATGTGTTCAGCATGTATCGATACAAAAATATGTCGGCCTCGGGATCTCCTGACGCCTATCTTAGCAATGCCGCGCTGCGGGCGGTTTTTGGCGACGATGCGATCAAGCGTCTCCTGGCGACGAGCGGCACGCTCGTGTCGTGCGCCAACCCCACCGGGCTGATGGAGTCGTTCGACGACGTGTATGATCTGATGACAATCGACGATGACCGCTGCGTTCTGATTACGGAGCCGGACAGCCCGGAGCCCATCGCGCGCCCGATCATTATGTTTGCCGATCTTGAATTTCGGGACGAGTTGTTCTCCGAGCACAATTCAATCGGGCAAGCGGTCGGGCTCAACATCGAGCAGGATCGCGTTCTGCCCGCAATGCGAACCCGGTTGATCGATCGACGCGACGGGATCAAAGAGTATCGGCTCTTTCTTTATCGGCGAACTGTCGAAACCTATCCCGGCTCCACTTCGTATTACGGAAATTATGATCACATCGAAGCGCGTCACTGGCCGTTCTGGTGTCGCCCCGGCGACGCCGCATTTGAATTCACATATACAGGTAACTTCTCCGACCAGAATTGGACGTCCATTTATTTTCAACGACCAGACTGGAGCACGACGTTTCACACGATGGTGGTTGATGAAGTGGTTCCGTCCACTTCGCTGACCATTCTCTCGTCCCTCAGGACATCCCGCCGCGTCCTCGAAACCAATCCGCCCGGCCTGCCCGTACGAGATCGCACATTCACCTGCAACGACATAGGTAATTGCGATGCCATCACTTCCAACTACGGATATGGCCGCCAGTGGTTTTACCAGGAGTATCAGAGCGGCAAGTTCCGTCTGCACAAAGTGACAAGCGAGGGATGGGGCGTCGGCGGAGAGCAGGGATCGCCGGGGCTTGTGCAGGAGTATCGATATGCATCGCAGGAAGACGACGCGCCGATCACAGCAGTGCTGATTTCAAACGGGCTCGACGGCGACGCCTTCTTTCTCAAGAGCTATCAATACGATCAGAATCGACCAGACCTGATTCTCGAAGAATACAATTACCGAGAGCTAATCGCCGCCGCTTCGCCCCCCTGCACTGATCCTGACAACGCCGGCGTCGAGGCCACAGTCTATTCTTACGAGTTTCAGAACAACGATCCGCAGGGTGCGATTACGGCGCGCACCGTTTCGCAATCGGCCGCACCGATCGGCGCCGACACGAGCGCGCCCAGCGCTCACCCGATTACGCGCACGAAGTACGACGAACAAGGGCGCGAGGTCTGGACGGCATTCGGACTGTCAAGCACGCGCGCGGCCGCGGAGAGCGACTGGCTCGCGCGGTTTCTGGCGACGAAGTCGTATGACGAGCCCGGCGAACCGGACTATCTGTTGCAGGCAGACGTGTATGACGCCGCCAGCTCGCCCGATCAGTCGGCGACGCGCCTCATCAACATCGATCACTGGGAAACAGCGCTGGCCGCACCGCTGGAACTGACCACCAGCTATGACTACGACGACGATCTGATGCTATGGCACGTCGCGCATCCGAACGACCGCCATACTTACGTTGTCAAGACTGTTGATTATCAAGGCAGCATCGAGGAAATCACGCGGACGACATTCAAGGATGTTGTTGAATCATCCGGCCAGATGACCCCGCTTTCGCCTGTCGAGGTCGTGCGCTCGCAAGGCGGGCGCGTTCTGGACTCGACACAGCATGCGGGTGTTGCATTCACTGGCGAACCGAACAACAGTACTCCGTTGGGGGAAGAACTTCGGGTCACAACGCCTCAATATGACGCAAATGGACAATTGATCGGGGTTCAGGTCGTTGGAGAGGACACGGCATCATCAACGATGCGCCTCGAATACGCCGCGGCCGGAGGAATCTCGCGCCAGCAAGCGCCGGATGGGACGCTTACGCGAAATGAGTACGACAACTTCGGGCGCTTGTGGAAGGTATATCGCGGCACCGACGATAATCATGCCTATTGGAACGGGCAGGAATATAACTGCAACGCGACGTACTCGGACAATCTGGTTCTGGTCGAAAAGCACGAATACGGACCGGAGGGCGCCAACCCGCACACCAACGCGAATCGCGTTGTCCGCATCAGGCATTACCGCACAATGCCGGATAATCAGTATGACTATCCGCCCCAGACGTGCTCGCCGGAACTGCCGGTCAATAACGAGGACGAAATCGGATGGATCGAGGAATTCGAGTACGATTGGCGCATGCGCCTGGTGTTGACGCGGAAAATCGTCAACGCGAGCACAGTCGCGACAACGTTTACATGGTATGACAACCTCGACCGCGCCTGTCTGGTGGCGGAATACGGAGCAACGACGCCGAGTTTGTCGGCCGCGCTCGACCCGCGATTCCGAGGCGCCGGAGTGGCGCAGCCGAGTCTGGCCGAAATCGCGGACCTGCTCAACGCTGCGCCGCGCCCGACGCGCTTGTCAGAGACGATTTACAATCGGCGCGGGCTTATAGAGCAGACACGCGACTACGATGTAACGTGGTCCCCATCATCAGAATATCCGACCCCCATTTACTCAGGGGCTCAATCCTACTATGACCATGCCGGCCGCGTCATCGAGTCACGCCGGCCCAATGCGCCGACGCAGCGCACCGTATACGACGCAAAAGGCCGCACCGTCGTAAGCGAATCCGTCGCCGCAAACGTCGTCGTGAGTCGTACGGAAACGCGGTATTCTCAGAATGAACAGGTGACGAAGACTGTACACTACGAACGCCTGGCCGGCTCGACCAGTGGCGACATCACGTCCGCAGGCAACGGTGTGGCATCGTATTCGCTGTCGTGGTCTGACCATTCGGGGAAAGTCGTGGCCAGCGCCGCGTATGGAACGAATCATGCCAGCGATATTCTCGCGACCGGACCGGACCCGGCGCCAGCTGCCGCTCCGGGGGATTTGGACGATATTCCAATCCCATCGCGCACACCAGGCGGGCCGCTCGTGACGGAATATACCTATGACGACGCCGGGCGACAGGTTGCCGTGACGCATCCCGACGGAACGGTGACGCGGACCAGATACGACGGTCTGGGCCGCGTGCTGGTGACGATAGAAAACGCGGATGACGCGGATGTTGCGCAGCGTCGTGTGACAGCGCATCAATACGACAGCGCCGGTCGGCTCGAAAAAATCGCTGCCGTTCTTCCCGCGCAAAATGTGAATCCGCTCGATCCGCAAGTAAACTGGTCGTCCACCGACGGCTCGGTTCAGGTTACGCAATTGCTTTATGGCGCGACGGTGGTTGATTCAGGCGGCGCGGCACGAAGCCAGAACAATTCGCTCATTGCTGAAGTACGTTATCCCGACCCTGTCACCGGCCAGCCGAGCACGACGGATGCGCTGCAATTCCGCTACTATTTCGACGGATCGGTGGCTGAACGGATCGATGCCCGCGGCGTAAAGCTGACCTACCACTACGACGAGTTGGGGCGGCTGATTGGGACAATCGTCGATGACAGCGCATGGTATGTTCCCGGCTCGATTGGCGAACCGCCCGAGCCGAACATACCGGGGAGAGTCGCGAAGATCACCTACGAACATGATGACGCCGGACGGCTTTCGCGCGTCACCGCCTTCGGCGACGTCGAGGAGACGATTGTCATCGCTGACGGCGCGTTCGCGTACGACGGTTGGGGCAATCTGCTGACGGATTGGCAAGAGCACGGCCGGCCGGTCAGCACCAACGATGGCTCGCCGCGGGTCGATTATGCCTGGCAATTCAGCCCGCTCGACGAGCACAACTACAATCGCGTGGTCAGCCTGCAATATCCTCCGCGCGTGGGCGATTGGGAGACGCGACATACTCTGGCGTTTAACTACGGAAGCGGCCCCACCAGCATCGACAGCGCCCTCGGCCGCATCACGTCGATTTCGCTCTCGGGTGGCCCAACGCTGGCGTCATATCAATTCGGCGGCCAGGCGCGGCGCGTCGCGATCACGCTCGGCAATGGCGTTGCGCAGACGTTCGTCACCGCCACCGACGCGTATGGCAATCTCGATCGCTTCGGCCGGACGAAGGACTTGCATTTCAAGACGGCCGCGAGCGCCACCGTGCGGCGCGATGTTTATACCTACGACACGGCCGGCAACCGCACCAGCGACCGCGTCACGCAGTTTCCGTCCAGTACGCAGGACAATAAGCGTTCGTACTGGTATGGCTATGACGCGCTTTCGCGGTTGATCACCGCTGATTTCGGCACGTTGAACACGGCCGCCACAACGATTTTGCATACTTCTCCGAATCCGATCGCGCAGCGGACGGCGTGGGATTTGGATAACCTGGGCAACTGGGCCGGTGGGACGGCCGGCGGAACGGGCACGCCGCCCGGCAGCGTGGTTCGTTCGAAGGATAGTAATCGCGACGGGGATTTTGTGGACAGCGGCGAGTTGCAGCGGGCGCTGCACCACGACACGAACAGCCGCAATGCCATCGACGCGATCATGGATTGGAACGCAGCCGCGAGTCCGCCGCCGACGCAGCCGACGACGACG
>JAEUIR010000133.1:2685-11419 GCA_016795025.1 Phycisphaerales bacterium | reverse complement strand
TTGTCGTTTCGCGGCGTGTTCAACGTGCGTTGCGCGCAGTGTCTGCTCAGCGCCGTTTCGGCGGTGGAGATGCGCGAGTCGTGGTGTGCGCGCTGGACGCCGCTGGGCCATATCGCCATCGCACCGGCGAGCGACGCCATGGACGTGGTTCGGTGGGAATTTGTTTCGCCGGTCGATGAAGTGCATGAGCTGGTGGTTCGGGCGATTCGCCGTGCGCAGTTTGGGAACTAACCGGATATTTTCAAATGCGGGTGTTGCGGCTGCTATCCGCGAGACAGAAGCTGTTCCACACAACGGTCCGCGAGTCGCGCAAGATCCGAAACGACGATATGGGCACGTCCGACGCGCTCCGCCGGACCGATGCCGATGACTCGCATGCCGGCCGCGAGCGCCGCCTGAACGCCGCTTTCGGCGTCTTCGATTACAACGCAGTCTCGCGGTGCGACTCTTAATCTATCCGCGGCGAGCAGGAATGTCTGCGGATCGGGCTTGGAGCGCGGCGCGTCCAGGCCATCGACGATGACATCCAGCAGGTTGGAAATGCCCAGGCGGCTGATGACCACGCGCGCGTTCTTGCTCGACGACGCCACCGCCGTCGGCACGCGCGCCGCGCGAAGGCGCATCAGCAGCTCGGGGGCACCGGGCAGAAGGTCATCCCAGGTCATCTTCTCGACGCGATCGAGGTAACGCTGGTTTTTGGCGGCGGCCAAGTCGGCACGCTGTTCGTCTGTAAAAAGTCCCCAGCGATCACCCAGAAAAACCCGCAAGCTTTCCATTCGGCCGAGCCCGCGCAAGGCCTCATTGGCCGGCCGCGACCAATCGAACCCGAGATCGTCGGCGAGCGATTTCCAACTGAGATAGTGAAATTCGGCGGTGTCAGTGAGCACGCCGTCGAGATCGAAAATGACGGCGGCGAGAAGCGCGGGATTGGCCGCTTGGTTACTCATTCAGCGTCGATAGTGGGCGACGACTTCGCCGATGAGCTGCGTGGCCCGTCGCAGCACATCATCGGGCGGCAGAAACACAACGCGAAAATGCTCGGTGCCCGGTTTTTGGGCGAAGCCGCTGCCATGCACGAGAACGACGCCGGTTTCCTGCAACACGCGTTTCACAAATTCCAGGTCTGGGACGTCGATGTCCAGCTTCGGAAATGCGTAGAACGCCCCGCGCGGCTTCACGCATGAAATGCCCGGAATGGCGTTCAGGCCCTGCGTCACGATGTCGCGCCGCCGCGTGAGCTTTTGCATCATTTCGACCAGGTGCGTTTGTGGTCCCTCAAGCGCCGGCTGAATCGCGTATTGCTCGGGATGATTCGCGCACAATCGGGCGCGTTCGAGCTTGCGGATTGCGTCGCAATAGTCGCACATTTCGTCGCCCGGGCCGCTCACGACACCCCAGCCGATGCGGAAGCCCGGCACGACATAGCCCTTCGATAGCCCATTGAATGTGACAACTTTCGCTTCGGAGGTGATCGACGCCGTCGAAACGTGCTTTGCGCCGTCCATCAGCAGCTTGTCATAAATCTCATCGC
This sequence comes from Phycisphaerales bacterium, assembly GCA_016795025.1. Taxonomy (GTDB): domain Bacteria; phylum Planctomycetota; class Phycisphaerae; order UBA1845; family Fen-1342; genus JAEUIR01. The sequence goes on along the minus strand of JAEUIR010000133.1, from coordinate 9,888 downwards.
TGAACAGGACAATATTTCGTTTCACCGCCAGATCGCACAATTTTTCGAGCGTGGCGCGCGAGTACACCGCGCCGGTCGGATTGTTCGGGTTGATCAGCACAATCGCCCGCGTGCGCGAGTCGATTTTCGAGGCGATGTCATCTACGTCGGGCTGCCAGTCGTTGCTCTCGTCGAGGTAATACGGCCGGGCCTCAACATCCAACCGGGCGAGCACGGCCGAGTACAACGGATAACCCGGCGCGGGAGCGAGGACGTTGTCGCCGCCGTCGGCCAACGCGGAGAGCGCCAAGTCGATGGCCTCGCTGGCGCCGCTCGTGATGAATACGTGCTGAATCGACTGGATACCGTGGCGCAGCGCTTCGGCGCGGACCGCTTCGATCGCGCCGGAGATTCCCGAAGACGGGGCGTAGCCGTTGAGGTTTTCTTTCATGGCGCGATGCACAGCCTCGACCATGTGTGGCGGCGGTGCGAAGTCGAACAGATTTGGATCGCCGATATTGAGATACAGCATCTGTTTGCCGGTGCGGGCGATCTGGTCCGCCAGCACCGCGATGTCGCGAACAGCGTACGTGACGCCGGCCGTGCGCCGCGCCGGCCGCAATGTTCGCGTTGAAGCTGTGGTCACGTCACGGCACTCCTGCTGTACTTTTTCGGATCACGCCCGCAGCGTGGTATCATACTGCGGTACCCGCATAATCTAAAGATCGAGGCCAATGTCGAGGGCCGGCGCGGAGTGCGTGATTGCGCCGACGGCGATGCGATCGACGCCGGTGCTGGCAATGTCCGCGACCGTCTCCAGCGTTACGCCGCCGCTGGCTTCGAGTTCGACGCGGCCGCGCGCGCCCGCGGCGTCGCGCATCGATACGGCGGTTTTCATATCAGCGAGCGTGAAGTTATCGAGCAGGATGATATTGACGCCGTCGACGCCTAGTACGGCATGCAACTGTTCGAGCGTATCGACTTCGACTTCCACGAATTTCGGTTGGCCCGTGATTTTGCAGAGCATGGCGGAGATCGCCTTGGCGAGTTCGGCGGGCGGGATGCCGGCGATGTGGTTGTCTTTCAGCAGCACGGCGTCGTAGAGGCCGAAGCGGTGATTGCATCCGCCGCCGCAGCGAACGGCGTATTTGTCGAGTTCGCGCCAGCCGGGAATGGTCTTGCGCGTGTCGTAGATGTTAACAGTCGGGTTCGCGGCCTTAGCGCGATCGACGAATTTTCGCGTGAGCGTTGCAACGCCGCTCATGCGGCAGAGGAAGTTCAGCAGCGTTCGCTCGGCGGTGAGGACCGCGCGTAACGGGCCGGAAAGCTTGGCAATTTCAGCATTCAACTCGACAAAAGCACCGTCGCAATAACGCTGACTTGGAACAAACTCGAGATGGTCATGCAGTCGCGTGTTGAATTCGCGGACAACCTCGATTCCCATCGTCAATCCGGCGATGATGCCTGGCTGCCGCGGAACGACGCGTGATGAGACGTGTTTTGACGGGATCGGCAAGAGCGCGGCGCTGACATCGCTGGCGGTCGAAAAATCTTCGGCGATCGCCGCGAGAGTTAGTTCGCGGGCTTGATGAGAGATGATTTCAGGCATCGTGTTCATTGATCTTGAAGTGCATGAAATTCTGCGTCGCGATCGAGTTGCGCAACGCATATTGATATAGCTGCGAGTCGACCGTGACCAGCAGTCCCTTTGTTCGCCGCGCCGCTTCGGCGATCACGATGTCAGCGACTCCGATTCGAAAGGCGTCCGGAATGTGAAGCCAGTCGTTCTTGACAACCACGATTTCGTGCGTGGCTTGGATCAGGTTTTTGCAATCCGCGGCGCTGGCGCCGCGCGGATCAAGCGACTTGAACAATAGATTGGATAACTCGGAAAGCGTTTGGAGAGTGGTGATGAGTCGCGGCGCCTGTTCGACTATGGCGCGCAAAATCAGCGCGTCGCGGACCGTATAAGTGGATGTTCGTTTGAATTGCGCCACGCGGGCGGGGCCGAAAACCTCAGCGACGACGAACACAAGAAGGACATTGGTGTCGAGCAATAACCCGTTTCTGATCGCTTTTTCTGGCTTCACGACTATATCAGTCGAATCCGCATCGCTATGAATTGACCCGTGTGAGCATCCACATCAATCGCTTTGTAGTTTCGCAGCGCACCCGCGAATACGTTGCCTTCGTCGGCGGTTTCAGTTTGCCGCAGAAAACTCAGCGTCACGCTCCAGTGCTTTTCGTCTTCAGTGAGGCCGAGTTCCTCCAGGCGTATTCCAAACGCATCAGGAAATACCTCTGCGAGATAGGCTCGGGCGTGCTGCACGGCCTCTTTCCCGGAAATTTTTCCATTGCTCGTCGTCGAAATCCCGCTCATATTCAAACGATTATATACACCCGCGAAGAACCCATCTATCGCCCCATAAACCCCGGCTTGCGCTTCTCCAGAAACGCCAACACGCCTTCGCGATGATCCGCGGTGCGGCCCGCGGTCGCCTGGCCGTAGGCCTCCGCCTCCAGCGTGTCTTCGATCGTCGCGGTCCACGCGCGATTCAGCGCACGCTTCGTCAGGCCGATCGCCCGTGTCGGCATCGACGCCAGCCTGGCTGCGAGTTCCCGCGCCGCGGCCGGCAACTCCGCATCGTCCACCAGCTTATTTACCAGCCCGTGGCGATGCGCTTCCTCGGCCGAGATTTTCTCGCCGAGCATGCATAGCTCCGCCGCTTTCGAGTATCCGACGTGTTGCAGCAGCGTCAGCGTCGCGCCGGAATCGGGGATCAGCCCGACATGCACAAACGCCATTACGAAGCTGGCGCTGCGAGCCGCGATGCGCAGATCGCACGCAAACGTGAAGCTCGCCCCCGCGCCGGCCGCCACGCCGTTCACCGCGGCCACAACGGGTTTCTCGATCGTTCGGATGCGCTGCACGATCGGGTTGTACTTTTCGCGCAGGTGCCGCGCGAAATCGAGTTGCTCGGCCGAGGCATCGGCCGCGTAGCGCGAGCGAATCTCGGCCAAGTCCTGCCCCGAGCAGAAGGCGCGCCCCGCGCCCGTCAGCAGCACGCAGCGCACGCCGTCGTCGCGCTCCGCGACACGCAGCGCACCCGCCAACTCGACTGCCATTTGCTCATTGAATGCATTCAGCGAGTCCGGGCGATTGAGCGTGATCGTCAGCACGCCGGATTCCACACTGGTCTGGATGGTCGCGAGTTCTTTGGTCATGCGGCGTTATTTCCCGGTGAAGATGGCGCGGCGTTTCTCTTGAAACGCGCGCATGCCCTCTTTCTGGTCCTGCGTCGAAAACAGCATATAGAACAGCTTTCGCTCGTATTCAAGCCCTTCGGACAACGGCGTTTCGAACGCCTTGAGCACGGCCTCTTTCGCCAGGCGCAGCGCGATCGGGCCTTTCTCGCACAATTCGCGACACACGCGGACCGCCTCCTCAAAAAAATGCTCGCGCGGCACGACGCGGCTGATCAGCCCCATCGTCAGCGCTTCATGCGCCTTCAGGAATCGCCCCGTCAGCACCACGTCCATCGCCAGCGCCTTGCCCACCGCGCGGGCCATGCGCTGCGTGCCGCCCGCGCCGGGCATCACGCCGATGTTGATTTCCGGCTGGCCGAAGCGGGCCGTCTCCGACGCCACGATGATGTCACAGTGCATCATCAGCTCGCAGCCGCCGCCCAGCGCATAGCCACTGACCGCCGCGACGATCGGTTTTTGCACGCGCTTGATCCGCTCCCAGCGGGCGAATTGATTGCGGTAATACATGTCAACCATGCTCGCATCAGCCATTTCGTTGATGTCCGCGCCAGCCGCAAAAGCCCGTTCGTTTCCGGCCAGCAGCATGCAGCGAATCTCGCCGTCCGCGTCGAACCGCTCCAGCGCGTTCACGAGTCTTTCCATCGTGGCCATGTTGAGCGCGTTGAGCTTGTCAGGCCGGTTGAGGCGGATGACGCCGATTTGGTCGATTCGTTCGATGAGGATTTCGTCTGCCATGCAGATCATCGTATGGTTCCGCGCTCGTTCGTTCAAACCAACGCGAATCCGGACCGGGCGACCGGAAACGGCCTTGAACCGATACCCTAACAAGTGTTAGGATATGCAATCCGTTTGAGGGAAGCCGGCATGAACCAGACCACGCGCGCGCCTCGTTCTGATTGTGCTTCAACCGCTGACTGCGACGCCGCCATCCAAAGCGCGCTACGGAAGTACTGGGGATTCGAGAATCTGCGCTCGCAGCAGCGAGAGGCGATTCAGGCCGGCATCGACCGCCGCGATTCTCTCGTCGTGCTGCCCACCGGCGGCGGTAAGTCGCTGTGCTATCAGGTTCCGCCGCTCGTCGCCGATCGCGTCGATGTCGTCGTTTCACCGCTTATCTCGCTGATGAAAGACCAGGTCGATGGGCTGCGCGAGTCCGGCTATCAGGCCGTCGCGTTCTACAGCGGCATTGCGACCGACGATTGGTCGCGGTTGCAGCGAGAAATCGCGGCCGGCGCGTATCGCCTGATCTTCGCCGCCCCGGAACGTCTGTTGTCCGATCGCTTTGTCAACTTGATGCGGGCGGCCGGTGTCGGCTCCTTCGCGATCGACGAAGCGCATTGCATCAGCCATTGGGGCCATGACTTTCGCCCGGAATATCGTCGGCTGATCGAGCTTCGCAGGCACTTTCCAGGCGCCAGCATGCACGCCTTTACGGCGACGGCCACGCAGCGCGTTCGCGACGACGTCATCGCCCAGTTGCAGTTGCAGAATCCGGTCGTGCTCGTCGGATCGTTTGACCGGCCGAACCTGATTTATCGCGTTATTCCAAAGACAGACGCCATCGCGCAAACGGCCGAGATTCTTCGCCGGCACAAAGGCGAGGCTGCGATCGTATATTGCATCACGCGCCGAGAGACCGAGGACACGGCCGCGGCGCTGCGCTCGCTGAAGTTCAACGCCGCTCATTACCATGCGGGAATGGAGGCTGACGAGCGACGACGGACGCAGGATGCGTTTAGCGAGGAAAAGCTCGACATCGTTGTGGCGACCGTGGCGTTTGGCATGGGCATCGATCGCAGCAATGTGCGCTGCGTGATTCATACTTCGCTGCCGAAGTCCATCGAACACTATCAACAGGAGGCCGGCCGCGCGGGGCGCGACGGGCTGGCGGCGGAGTGCGCGCTTCTCTATTCGCCTCAAGACATTTTTCGGTGGGAATCGCTGATTGAGAAAAGCGCGGGTGAGCACGACGGCGCTGCGGGGCTGGTGCAGGATGCCCGCGGGTTGCTGGGACACATTCGCCAATTCGCGGCCGCCCCTGTCTGCCGGCATCGCGCGCTGGTGGAGTATTTCGGGCAGGCATTCGACAAAGACAATTGCGGGGCTTGCGATGTGTGCCAGGGCGAGTCCACTTCACAGGATGAGACCATCGCGGCTCAGAAAATTCTGTCGTGCGTCGCGCGCGTGCAGGAGCGCTTCGGCGCGAGCCATGTCTGCGGCGTTTTGCGGGGCGCGAATACGCAGATGATTCGCCAGTGCGGGCACGACCGTTTGAGCACATACGGCTTGCTGCGCGACGAATCACCCGAGCGAATCAAGGACATGATCTATCAGATGATCGATCAGGGCGTTTTGGGCCGCGAAGGGGGCGATCGTCCGGTGCTGAAGCTCAACACGCTCTCATGGGAAGTCATGCGGGGCGCGCGGCGCGTGCGAATGCGCAAACAGACCGACGCGATCGAAACGAACGCGGCCGAGTCCCAGACGTGGGCCGATGTCGATCGTGGCTTGTTTGACGCGCTGCGCGACGTGCGGCGGCGAATCGCTGATTCCCGCTCGATTCCGGCGTTCATGGTGTTCAGCGACGCGACGCTGCGCGACATGGCCCGCTGCCGCCCGTCGAGCCTGACGTTGCTGCATCGCATCAGCGGCGTGTCGGAAAAGAAAGCGTCCGAGCTTGGCGACGAATTCATGACGGCGATTCATCAGTATTGCGCGGCGAATGCGCTATCGCGCGATCGGTTTCCCGCCACGGGTTTGTCGGGATCGCGACCGGATCGCCCAACCGACGCGCTGCGCAAGCCGCCACGCCGCCTTTCCGCGGTTCTGCTGCGGGCGTTTGAGATGTTCGACCACGGCGAGAGCATCGACGCGGTGATGGAAGCAGTTCAGCGCGCTCGCAGCACAGTGAGCAGCTATCTGGAACAATGGATCGCGGAGCACCGACCGGCCGACATTTCCGCGTGGGTGAAGCGCGAAGATTATCAGCGCGTCAGCGGCGCCATCACCGCGCTCGGCGCTACCCTGCTCAAGCCGATATTCGAGCATTTGAACGGAGAGATCGATTATGAAACGATTCGTTGCGTAAAGGCCCACCTCGAAACGGCGGAGGAGAAATGAGCGCTGCGTGCCGCTGACTTAATGCGCCGTTGGGGAGTTGCTCTTTCGCTCCACCCGCGCCAGCCCGGTCACCCATGAAAGATATGCTGTCAGTGCCACCACCGCCGCGAACACCGCCACCGCGTACCACGTCCGCAGCCCGATCACCGACAATCCCACACCCGCGAACAGCAATGTAACCAGATACGATGTCAGCACCGCCTGCGGAACCGTCATGCCGCGCTGCACGAGTTGATCGTAAAAGTGGCTGCGGTCGCCCGCGAAAATCGACCGGCCGCTGCGCCAACGACGAAACATCGCCAGCGCGGTGTCGAACACCGGCAGGGCGAAGATCATCAACGCGCCCAGCACCCAGCGAAACACGCCGCGCTCCGCGAACATGAGGATCATCATGCCGCAGTTAAAGCCCAGCAGCGTGCTGCCGGCGTCGCCCATAAAGATTTGCGCGGGCGGAAAGTTAAAAGGCAGAAAGCCCATCGCCGCGCCGAACATCGAAATCGCCAGCACCAGCCGCACCGGGTCGCCGTCGCGGCTGTATTCCCACGCCGCGAGAAAACCGGCCAGCAGAAAAAAGCCGAACAGAATGATCGCGGTTACACCGGAGCACAGACCATCCAATCCGTCGATCAGATTGGTCGAATGGCATGCGCCCAGCACGATAAATATCGCGGCGAAGAAAGAGATCGTCTGAGCAACCATCGGGGGAAGCGCAATCCCGAACGCCTGAAATACCGAGTCGGCCAGTTGCAGCCCCGCGCCGGTCGTCAGAATCGCCGCGCCGATCACGCCCGCCCCAAAAGCCAGGCGGATGCGCGGCGAGAGATTTCGCGCGTCATC
>JAEUIR010000133.1:0-2663 GCA_016795025.1 Phycisphaerales bacterium | reverse complement strand
GCACCGAAATCGCCGCGCCGGCCAAAAGAATCGGCAGCAGTCGATGCCAATCCGCGACGCCGAACGCCATCGCCGAAATGAGCGCGACGCACCAGCCCACGCAGATCGCCAGGCCGCCCAGATAAGGCGTCGGCCGAGCGTGCGGCTTGAGCAACTGATCGGGCATGTCCATCACGCCGAGACGCCGCGCGAGGCCGGCCGCCGCCGGTGTCGCGAACACCGTCACCACAAACGCAGCCAGGCCGTACGCGTGATACGGCCGCGTCGCGTTCCAAATGGATTCAATCGTCTGGAGCCAGTTCATTCAACGGGAGAATATACCGCAGTCAGGCGGGGCGAGCGCCGCGGGCGGCGCGTCAATTCGAAGGCGTGGGCGCTCTCCGGCATGAACTGTTAAACGGGTGCGAACGGTGTTGGAAATCAGGCCGCGCCTTGATGCGTTTCGCCGTCGGCACGACCGGGGCTTGGGTTCGTGGGTTGCTTGGTGTCGGGAGCGGCGTCGGTTTCGGTCACATCAGTCGAATCCTCAAATCGGCCCATCATTCGGCGGTATTTCGCCGGAAAAATGGTCTTCAGCAAAAATTCCGTCGGACCGCGCAGCCGCGTAAATGTAGGAAACGCGATCGGCACGAAGCCGAGGCCCTGCTTGAATTTTTCGAGCGCGACTTGAAATGACTTGATCGCGCCATGCGCGCGAGTGATTCCGGGAATCCTCGCGGCATTTGCGAGGAACGAGAATTCCATCGCCTCGTTCACGCGCAAATGGCGCATCTCGGTTCTTGACGCGATCGTATCGACATACGCTGTGTCGCCGAGGATTTTCGTGATGACAAACCCGGCCACCTGACCGGTTTCCGCGTCGCGTCCGATGATGACGTCCGCGCCGGGAATTTCGAGCTTCGCCCGAAATGAACGCTCAAATTCCTCGAATGTGTACGGCCGCCGCCATTGCACGCGCTCGGTTAGCTCGTTCCAGGCAGCGAGGCACCCCGTCAACGTTTCGCGATCAAACCCGGTCGCAACCTCGACCACGCATTTTTTCAACGCGCGGCGGATGCCTTTACGACGCTCCGCGTCGAGGCGCTTCTCGCTGTAGCTCTGAAAATCCTCGATCGTATTGATCACCAGGCAAGAGTTCGACTCGGCGTCGTCCGCCACCATGTGCTGGTAGCCGAGCACGCACCATGTAAGCGGCGGTCGCGCCCCGCTTCGCGGCAAACGCCGATAGCAATCAGCCGTCCACGCCAACCCCGGCTTCACCTGGTACCACCAATTGCCGTAGTAACCTTTGAACGGGACGGAGTAATTGCCAAATACTTTGTGAATCCCGAGATGCCACCAGAACGGCAATACGCGGATCCGTCGCAGCGCTTCGCAATGCTCCGCTACTGAGCAGTGTTTCAGCGGCAGATTTGGAACCCTCCCCGCTTCGTTCGCGGCCGCAGTTACCTGGGTCATCGGTGGGAGGTTCCTTCCCGAACAGTATTTGACGCGCTCGCGACCTGGCTTGTAGCCGGTTGCGGCAAATTCCCCAGCGCTTCGAACTGACTGGCCGCTGCCGAATGGAAAGCCGTCGCATCCGGCCGCAGAATCGTCGCGGCGCGAATTTGATACGGTTTCATCGGCGAGCGATACATGAGGAATTTTCCGACTTCGATCCAATTCGTTGCTTTCAGAATCCCGCGAATCGACGCTTCGTTGCCGGCTCGCACAGAAATATAGCCCCAGTCGAAGCCTCGTTCTCGCAATTTCTGTAGAGCGCACGACACCGTATATGGGTAAACGCCCTGGCCGCGAGCGGATTCGGCCGTCCAGCACGGGCCGATGAGCGCAAATCGCGGGCGAAGAACGGGACCGTATTTTTTGCGCTCCATTCCGCCGTGTTGGGTAAACGTGTAATGGATCATCTGGCCGTTCAGCGACGCGACGCCCAGCCACCATTGGCGGCGCCAAAGCCGATATTTCTCCATCCGCCAGAAAATCGGCCCGGCAGCGGCTCGCATAAAGCGCCGGTGCGCTGGTGAGAGGGATGTGGCATCCTCGAACCAATCGATCGAAATCTCCGGTCGATGCTCGGGCGGGACAAAGCGCGCCAGATCACACGCATACAGCAGATCGAGCTGCCATTTGGGCCGAAAAATCGCGGGCAGAGCGCGGGCCGCGATTCGTTCCCAGGCGCGCAATTCGGGCACATCATTTGGCGCGTCCGGCCATGGAATGCCTGACCGATTCATGGTGCTTTCGACTGCCGCCGCCGCGGCCTTATGCGGAAAGGGGCAATTCGCCGAAGGGGGATGCCCAGCGCAGAGAGGATTCTAGTTTCGATGTAACAACATTCCAAGTGAAATTTTGCTCATACCGACGCGCCAATTGGACTGTTCGGACGCCGAGGTCCGGCCTATATTATCGTCGACGATTCGGGTGAATGATCTTGGCGGCGATCGAAACTCGGAGTCAATCGCCGCCGTAACCGATTTCAACGCCCGGATTCGGAGATTCTCAATGCGTAAGCGCGGTTGGAAGTACGCGGCGATCATTCTGTCGTGCGGCACGGTTTTGCAGGTTGGAGCCTGCATTCCGGTCATCGGCGAGATCATTCTTCAGAACGTGCTTGCCCAGGTGCTCGTCGGCGTTCTCGACGGTATCACCGGCAGCAACAGCAA
>JAEUIR010000132.1 GCA_016795025.1 Phycisphaerales bacterium | reverse complement strand
TACGGCACGATCCGCGTGTCGCCGTTCGGGCGTGAGATTGAAAGCGGGCAGCACTTCGTCGGGTCGCTGATCGGCGATCACGCCAAAACGGGCATCGGTACGATGATGACGACCGGTTGTGTTGTGGGCGTCGGCGCCAATGTGTTCACGACTGCGTTTACGCCGAAATTCGTGCCGTCATTTTCGTGGCTGAGCGAGCGGGGCATCGAGCGGGCGCGCGCGGACAAGGTCGTCGAGATCGCGCGAACGGTGATGCGCCGGCGGAAGCTTGATTTGACGCCCGCGGATGAGCAGCTCTTGCGCGATGTCGAGTCGGCCGCCCGTGTCCTCGAACACGTCCAGCCGCCGTAACCGTGCGCGACCCTCCGCGGTGTGATGCTCGTGGGTGACCGCTCCGTAACCGTCGCGGCTTTGTAAGCCGGTGCGGGTCTGCTCTGGGGTTCGCTCAATTGGCGCGAGCAGCGGCTCCGATAGAATTCGCGCGCATCATTCGCCACGGCCGCGCGGCCGTGAGTCATGGAGCATTTGGCGCTCGGAACCACCATTCAGGAACAACGGCATGTTCAACAGAGTTGCATTGGCTACGGCATTGATCGGGTCGCTAGCGGCGCTAACAGGTTGCAGCGGCGGCGATGCGTTGCGCGTCGGCATCAACTTGTCGCGTGATGACTCGAATATCAAGGTTTGGATCGACGGCTATGAGGCCAAGCAGAACAAGCTTAAGAAAGGCTGGGGCGGATACGCGAAGTTCAAGATTGGCGAACAGGTGTCGCCGTCGCCGACGCTGCGTTTCGAATTCGACAAGCCGGAGAAATTCGGCCGCATCATGACCGTGTCGCTGCAAATCCATCAGGCGTTTGAGAGCGATTACTCGCATCAGGCGGAGTTCGTGGTTTTTCCGGCCGCCGGCAAGGAAGATCGCGAGAATCAACTGAAGGACAAGGTGGAATACAACCTTGGCGCGCTCGGTCCGCATTACAAGGTGTTTGATGTCTACGGCAAGGAAATTCCCGGCGTGAAGATGGAGCCGGGTAAGAAGTACCTGATGGTTCTTACGGTGAACGCGGATAAGAGCGAGTCGATGCAGATCTTTTTTGAGGTGGGCGCGAACGCGAAACCGGCCGCGAAGGCAGAGGCGAAAGCGGAAGCGACGACGGAAGAAAAGAAGTAGCACTCCCGCTCAACCGCGCGCATCGCGCGCTTCCGCGCGGTTCATGAGACAGGTGACGCCTGGTGCGAACTGATTCGCGCCGGGCGTCGCCGCTTTCGACCCGCTGAGCGCTCATTTCGTTACGGAGCGATCACCGGGCGCGAGCTTGTTCCACTGCTCGTCGGCGCGTTTGGTCAGGTTGGCTTCATCCTTGTTCCAATCGGCGAGCGCGTTGCCTCGCCAGCCTTTGTAGAACAAAAACAGCCGACCGCCGGTCATTTTGAAATTCCGAGGATCGATTTCGACCTTGCGGCCCTCGGCCATCGCCGTAGCGCACCAGCCTCCGTAGGCGGGGACGTATTTCTCGGGATTCGCTGCGAATTTCGCGCGATTCTCGGCCGAGGCGAATCGGTACAGCGCACCGCGATAGGCGCTGAACATATCCTGTCGGCCTTCGGTTGCGGTGGACGATTCCACGTAAGAAACCGGATCAAAGCCATTGATCGCGGGTTGGCCCGCGGCAAGATTGTACTGATCGAGCGACGGGCTTCGATTCAGCTCTGTGACCTTTTGCGCGAGCTGGTCGAATGAGAGGCGATCGGTGTTGTCCTTGCCGACGTGTCGAAACACTTCGCGACCGCCTGGGCCGAGCAGCACGGTGGCAGGGTAGTGCATCGTTGTGCCGTGAAAGGCGTAATCGGCAGGAATCTTGAATTGATTTGCCAGAGTGGCATCGGGGTCGCGATAGATCTGGGCGCTGACGCCGGCCGCGGCAAGTTTTTCACGCCAAGCTTTCAGGTCGGATTCGGCGTCGGGCTTGATGAATATGTGCGTTACGCCCGCGAGCTCCGGCGCGCGGCGCGTGATGTCAGCGACGTGCTGCTGGCAGTAGGGACATTCGGTTTTGAGCAGGAAGTGGAGCGCGACAAATCGACCGCGCGCCTCGGAGAGGCGGAATGTGCCGCGATCCGAATCAAGCTTGAAATCGCCCGGCATCTGAGCCTGGGCGCTCGCAAGCAGCGTGAACAATCCGAGTAAGCCGATCAGGCGCAATCGATTACGCATTCAAATATTCCTCTCTCGGGGGAGATGTTTCGAAGTTGCACGAACGAATCGTGTTTTCGCTGATTTGGATGCGATCGATTTGCATGGGTTACAGCTTGCTTCGCCGCGGGCAGTATCGAAAAAAGCGGTCGAATTCAAAGATTCTCCGTGAATGCCGCCGTTCAAAGTCGCTCGAATTTCTATCGGCGCGGCGAGCGCGACAAAAACCAAACGGCGTCAGGTCTCGCAGCCTCATTTTGGGAGCATTGGGGCCGTTGCAGCCTTACGCCATTCATTGAGAGGAATATCCATGCGGAACTATCTGATAGCGGCCGCAGCCGCAAATCTGGGGCTGTTCACGGCAGCGAGCGCGCTCGGGCAATGCGCCGATTGGCGCGCGCGGCCAGTTCTTCGCAGCAATGGCGAAGTGATGACCATGACGCCTTTTGATCCGGACGCGGCCGGGCCACTTGCGCCGGTGCTGGTCGTCGGCGGCAACTTCGATCATGCCGGCGAAGCAAGCAATCAACCGGCGCGAAACATCGTGGCGCTGAATAACACAAGCTGGCAGTTGTTCGGCCCGGGCCTGACAAACGAGCCGGACCTTTCGTATGTGTCGGCCGTGACCGTGTACAACGGCACGTTGATCGCGGCCGGGTACTTTGAAGAGTCCGGGACGCAGACGCTGGCGAAAATTGCCCGATGGAACGGATCCGCCTGGCTGCCGTTGGGTGGCGGCACCGGATTCGAAGCGTTTTCGACCGTGCAGGACTTGACGGTGTATGACGGAGATTTGATCGCAGCGGGCGACTTCGTCGCGGCCGACGGCGTACCATGCATGAATATCGCGCGCTGGGATGGCTCGGTGTGGTATCCGCTGGGCGGCGGTTTGGAGGGTGGAAATGTCTATACGCTGACGGTGCATAACAACATGTTGATCGCGGCGGGCGGGTTTACATCCGCCGATGGTCAGCCTGTTGATTACATCGCGGCGTGGGACGGCGATTCGTGGCAGCCGATGGGCGAAGGCCTTGAGACATGGGGCGGCTCGCTTTGCGTTTACAACAACGAGCTGATCGCGGGGTTGCGCGGGCCGTGGGGTTCTCAGCCGAGCGATATCGTGATGCGGTGGACGGGCACGGACTGGGAACCGCTGAACACCGGTATCTCTACAACGCTGGGAACCGGCATCGCGGCGATGACGGTGTTCAATGGCGAGTTGGTTGTCGGCGGCGGATTTTCGCCGACCGAGGGCGCGGCCGGTAACAACATCATGCGCTGGAACGGGAGCTTGTGGCAGCCGCTGGGAACCGGGACGGGATTCATTGTGGAATCGCTGTCGCCGTATAACGGGCAACTGGTGGTGGGCGGGAGCTTTGAAACCGCGGGCCCGCACCGCGTGGAGTCCATCGCCAAATGGAATGGAACGAACTGGCTCGACATCGTCGGCGTTTCGCTCGGGCCCGGCGGCGATGTGATGTCGATGACGCCGTGGGCGGGCGGTATGGTCATCGGTGGACAGTTTCTGGTCTCGAATGACGGTGTGCCGTATAGCGAGATCATGAACCTCGCGCACTTTGACGGTCGTCAGGTTCGCGAGCTCGCGGACCTGTCGGGCGGTTCTTCGTGGATCACGGCGATGGCGACCGCGCCGGCGGCCGGCGGCACGGAAGACCTGATCGTCGGCGGATTTATTCAGTTTATGTCGGGTGTGACGCCCAACAACATCGCGCGGCTGAACGGCGCAGAGGGCGCGACCTGGCAGGCGATGGGCAACGGCTTCAACAGCTATGTTTCATCGATCACGCATTTTAATGGCAGCACGTACGCGGGCGGGCGATTCACCGCGAGCGGCGTTGTGCCGATGCGACATTTGTCGCGCTGGAACGGTTCCACGTGGGTAGCGGTTGGCCCCGGCACGCTGCCGGGCGTAAACGAAGAAGTGATGGCGATGAAGGGTTTCGTGTCCGGGCCGAACACGGCGAACCTTGTGATCGGCGGTCGGTTTACAAGCGCGGGGCTGGTTCCGGCCAGTCGGATCGTGATGCTCCAGCAGGACACGGTCACGAATCATTCGGCCTGGATCACGATGGGCGCGGGCTTTAACGGCGCGGTGCATGCGATTGAGATTCTGAACGGCGTGATTTATGCGGGCGGCGATTTCACGGCGTCAGGCTCGACGTCGCTGAATCATATTGCCAAGTGGGACGGTTCCGCGTGGGCGGCGGTCGGCGGCGGTGTGGATGGGCCGGTTCGCACGCTAAAGGTTTCGAATAACACGCTGGTGGTCGGCGGCGAGTTCCAAATGGCCGGCGCGATCGCCGCGCGGCATCTGGCCCGCTGGAACGGCTCTGTGTGGGCGCCGATCGGCGGCCACACCGACGGGCCGGTGTCGTCTCTGGCGGTGCTGCAAGACGAGCTGCACGTGGGCGGTCAGTTCATTCGCGTTCGAAACGGTGTGCTGCACTCGCCGATTTGGGCGAGATTTTCAGAGCACGGCGCACCCTGGATTGTGAATCATCCGCAATCGGCGGAGCGGCCTTGCGGCGCGAACTTCGCACCGGACGTCGATATCGCGCAGGGCTACGGCGGGCTGAGCTATCAGTGGCGCAAGGACGGTGTGCCGCTGGTGGATGGGCCGACGGGCACCGGCTCGACGATCATCGGCGCGAACGGCAACTTCGGTGTGATCCACGTTTCGCAGGCCGACGAGGGCGAATACGACTGTGTTATCACCAACGGCTGCGGCGAAGCGACAAGCCTGCCCGCGACGTTGACGATACTTGGTCACTGCTTGCGCGGCGACGCGAACTGCGACGGCGAGGTGAACAACTTTGACATCGATCCGTTTGTCTTGGCGCTGACGAATCCGTCGGCGTATGCCGCGGCGCATCCGGACTGCACGATTGACAACGCCGACGTGAATATGGACGGTGCAGTGAACAATTTTGACATCGATCCGTTCGTCGCGTTGATTACAGGCGGATAAAGTCAGTTTGCGATTGAAAATTCGCGGAGCATCGACGTCCCGCTGGCTTGGCAACCGTGGGGCGACGATGCTCCTTGCTCATTTGCGGCGGGACTTTGAGGCGTCAAATGCTCCCTCATGCACGCTGCCATGCGTTGTTCAGAGGACGATGTTCATGCATACGCCGGACTGAGCGCCATACGGATGGCGCCGACGCGCTGCGGGCCGCGCGTTCCGACGCCGAGCATCAACGACTGGCGCGTGGCGTCATTGATTTGACCGAGCTGATACGCCAGGGCGATGCGGTCGAGCTCCGAGTCCTCGGTGGGCATTTCGGTGCTGCTGAAGCCGGCGAAGAGCGTGAATGATCCGATGCGCAGGCCGTCATCGGCGGCGAGCTGCGCGGCGAGCCGGTCCCATTCCGTCGGCGCGATCGCTCCGGACTGCATTGCGTGCATCGCGTCAAAATACTCATCCACCAGCGTCGGTTGTTGAATCTCAGTTGACCCGAATATGGTCACGAAGAACATTCGGCGCGTGTGTGGCAGTTCGCGCGCGCGGTGCATCGCGAGAATCTGTGTCGCGATGGTCGGCATTTGCAATTCACATCCGCCGAACACTGTGAAATAGATCTTGTAAGGGTCGGTGCTAAGCCGGCCGTTTTGTCCGCCGAAAACGCAGAACTGGATCATTTGATACTCCGACGGCATTCGCGCACCTGTCCGAATGACCGACCGCCCGTTCACGGAGGTCAGCCCGATTCTGCCTGGATATTCGCGCGCCGGCTCGAATTATTCCGACTGGGCCGAAGCGGCCGGGGGAATTCGAGCGACGCGCGGGCAAATCGCGAAATAAAGGCGTTCGCAAAGCCAGAATAGCAGCAAGCCGACGGCCGCCAACGTTACCAGTGAGAGCGGCCACGGTCCGAAATAATCATAAACGGACGCTTGGCCCGGCGGGCCGCAGGTGTACATGTAATTCGCGTGGAGGGGAATATTGATAAGCCCGACCAACGCCCCGACTGCGAGCGTGATCAGCCAGCATGGCAAAAACGCGCCCCGGCGAACGCGCAGCCGGCCGCTCACCGCGAGTCCCAAGATCGCGGACCAGGCGGTGCCGTGACTGACGAAAAAATCCAGAAACGCGACGTGCGGGAAGTCCATCGCGAGGTCGGGTGTCAGTAGCGCCTGAGAGGAGCCGGCCAGTGTCCAGAAGTAGGCCAGTTCTCCGGCTCGTATGGTGAGTGGCCCCAATGAGCGGGCCAGCCAAGCCGCTCGCGCGAGCGCGGTCCATATGACGGCGATACCCGCGATGTCGCACAAATGCAGTGGAAGATCGGTCTTGATATTCCAGATGCCGGTGCGAATGCGCCAGATTTGTCCGGCTATTTCGCTGAGCAGAATCGCGATCGATGCCAGCAACAGGAGCATCCGCGCCGCAGTGCGCGCGGCGCGACGTTCCGCGGCGCTGAGAATCAGGCTCCGCAACAGCCACGCGCCGCCAAGCGTGGCTGCGAGCGCGGATGCGTGCGAAAGGCCGTATCGAACGAACTCCGGCGCTTGCATGTGCGTTTGTCAGCGCAGCCGGGTCATGAACTCGCGAACGCGTGCGGCGTCGATGCGCCCTTCGTGAGCTCCGTGAACTTTGAAATATGTTCCGACGATGAATGCATCGGCGAATGGGGCGAGTTCGGGGAGCGATTCGGGGGTGACACCGCTGCCGATGAAAACTTGAGCGTGACCGGCCGCCGATTTCGCGCGCTTCACGTCTTCAACGGATGTCGGGCGACCTGTTCCAGTGCCCGAAACGGCGACGGCGTCAGCCATGCCGCGCTCGACGGCGTCGTGAACTTCGTGTTCGAGCGGGCGTGGCATGCCGAGCGGCGCAGCGTGCTTGACGTCGACATCCGCGATGATCCGCACGTCGGATGCGCCGAGCAGCATGCGCTCGCGCAGCAAATTGTGACCAATCCCCTCAAGAACGCCTTGATCCGCGACGCGCGCGCCGGAAAGCACATTTACGCGGATGAACAGCGCGCCTACGGCGTGGGCGATCGCCAGTCCGCTGATGCCGTCGTTGCGCAGGACGTTGATGCCGAGCGGCAAATCAAAACGGCGGCGAACTTCGGCGGCCAGCGCGGTCATGTGAGCGACAACGTATGCCGGGACGCGCCCCGGAAAAAACGGCGTGTCGCCAAAGTTTTCCATCATGAAGCCGTGAACTCCGCCTGATGCGAGGGCTTCGGCGTCGCGAAGGAGCGCATCACGCACAGCGTCCGGCTTTCCGCAGAAACGTGGCGAGCCCGGCAGTGCTTCAAGATGCAACATGCCGACAACAGCTTTCGGCACGCTCGCCCAGGCCGGGATGAATGGTTTATTTGTCATCGCCGCAACGTAACCGATCAGTCGCGATTGGAAAATCGGGGTGGTACGATTCAAGCATGGCACGCATACTGGCGATCGAGACATCCTGCGACGAGACGTCGGCCGCCGTTGTCGCGGATGGACGAGACGTGCGCTCGAACCTTGTCAGCTCGCAGGTTGATCTGCACGCTCGATATGGCGGCGTGGTGCCAGAAATAGCAGCCCGCGCGCATGTGGAGCGCATTGGACCGCTCGTCGAAGAGGCGCTCGGTGCGGCGGGTTGCTCGTATTCTGACATCGACGCGGTGGCCGTCACGATCGGTCCGGGGTTGGTCGGCTCGCTGGTGGTCGGCGTCATGGCCGCGAAGACAATCGCGCTGGTGCATGATCGACCGTTGCTCGCGGTGGATCACATCGAGGCGCACGCGACCAGCGCAGCGCTGGTGACGGATGCGCCGCCGTGGCCGGCCGTGGCGCTGGTGGTGAGCGGTGGGCACACGTCGCTGTATCACGTTCGCGATTTTCTGGACGTTGAGCTGCTGGGACAGACCGTGGACGATGCGGCGGGCGAGGCGTTCGACAAAGTTGCAGCGCTGTTGGAGCTTGGATTTCCGGGTGGGCCGGTGGTGGATCGCATCGCGTCCGGCGGCGACGCCCGTGCGATTCGCTTTCCGCGGACGTGGATAGACGAGCCTCACGACAATTTTTCGTTCAGCGGGCTGAAGACCGCGGTGCTTTATCACGTATTCGGCACGGGGCGCAAGTATGGCTCGGTGGCGCATCTTTCGCCGCGCGAGATTGCGGACATCGCGGCGAGTTTTCAGGCGGCGCTGGTCGAGACGCTGGTGAAGAAGACGATTCGAGCGGCACAGCGGATCGGCGTCTCGACCGTCGTCGTGGGCGGCGGTGTGGCTGCGAATTCCGCGTTGCGGCGGGAGTTGGGCGTGGCTTGCGAACGGGCGTCAATTCGGCTGATTCTGACGCCGATGAAATACTGCACGGACAACGCGGCGATGATCGCAGTGCAGGGCGAGCAATTGCTGCGCGCCGGCCGAATCGCCGGTTTGGACGTCGAGCCGCGAGGCGGCTTACGGCGGCCGGCCAAATCGGTATAGCCTTGCGCGTCCGCGTTCCTTGTTCGCATGCGCGCATGCGGCTAAACTGGACGCCTGAACAAAAGACCGCACTTTGTGAGAACGGAGCGAATCAGATGATTTTCGGTGAAGAAGAATCAGCGTCACAGAACCGTCCGCAACAGCCGCAGCAGCAACTTCGCGTGGATGTTTCGCGGATGGACACGATTTACGCGAACTTTTTTGCGTTGGCCGGTTCACCGGAAGAACTAACGCTCTATCTCGCGACGAATTCGTCGATTCCGGGTGCGACCGAACCGATTTTGACCGTGACGCATCGCTTGATGATGCTGCCTTCGAAGGCGAAGCAGTTGATGATGCTGCTTCAGCAGGCGGTGAAGGCGCACGAGGATCGCTTCGGACCGATCGAATTGGCCCCTCAACAGCGAAATAATCCCAAGGGTTAATGGTCAACGCGTTGACAGCCAGAGAGGGTTGGCTGTTAGCGCCGTCACTCAGTTATGAGACTGACTGTGTGCGGTAACGGATCGTAATAGGCATTTGGTTCGCGATTTATAAGTGTATTTATATTGGCATGTTATGCGATTTTTCGCCCGAATTTGGCGCTGAAACTTGACTTTTTTCAAGTTCGGCTTGATTCGCCCTCCCGGATAGGGTATATTTCCCTCCAGCAACGCTCCCCAAAGTTGCTGTGCTGACAAAGGCATCGGCTCCCAACCGAGATGCGTCAGTGCAACAGGCTTCCAACACGACAATACGGGTTTTCCGTATGCGCGATCGTCGCGCTCACGCTTTCGCGTGGCCCGATTTGGCGCATTCGATCCTGATCGATTTGCACGACGCCCTTGGTGGAGGACGCGTGCTGCGAAGTGTGAAGGAGAGGGAAGAAGCATGCTTTCGCCGGAGACGAAAGCCGCTACCACGGTAATCAAGGTGCGGCCGCTTTCACGGCTTCCAGAACTGGAGGCGCTGAAGGCAATGACCAATTCCGAGGTCGAACTACTCGAACGCCGGTTGTTAGAACCGGTCGAGTGCGTATTCGATCCAACATTCGAAGACCCACGGGCGATTGAACATTTCCTTCCGCTTCGCTGGGGCGAGTTGACGCCGGGGCGGAGCCAAAAGGCGAACGACGATAGCGGCGTCGATCTGCTCGCGGTCGAATCGAGCGGCTTCACGGCCGAAGACGAACGCCGCATGTTCCTGCGGTTTAATTTCTGCCGCTATCGCGCTCTTCGCATTCTGCAGCAATTCAAGGGCAAGGCGCTGACGAACGACGCGGCTTGCGAGTTGGTTCGCTGGGAAGCGGCGATTCAGGAAGGCCGCGGGGAAATCGTTCGGGTGAACGTTCCGCTGGTGCTGGCGATGGCCAAACGCACGCGCATCACGGGGGTTGATTTCGCCGACCTGATCAGCGAAGGCAATTTGGCGCTGCTGCGCGCGGTGGACAAATTCGATTGTGCTCGCGGATTCAAATTCAGCACGTACGCGTGCCGCGCGATTCTGAAGAGTTTCTCGCGCGTCGCGGTTCGCTCCGCCCGTCATCGCGGGCATTTTCCGACCGAATTCGATCCGACGCTGGAACGAAGCGATTTCGTGGAGCGGCGTCGCGACATTGTGGAACGTGAATGCGTCGAGGATCTCAAGTCGATCCTGATGAACAACCTGGCAAACCTGAATGATGTGGAAGAAGTCGTGATTCGCGCAAGATTCGCACTCGATGAACCGTCGCCGGAAGCTGTCGAACTGCGGGGCAAAACGCTTGAGCAGGTCGGCGAGATGATCGGCGTTACCAAGGAACGCGTCCGCCAGATTCAGAACAAGGCGCTGAGCAAGCTCAAGCTCGCGCTCGAAGAGGGCACGCTCAGCGAAACATAAATAACACTCGCGGCCGCGCGACAAAGCAGCGCGGCGCGATATCAATAGACCTCCTCCTCCACAAAGAGGCACGCGTTCCTCCACACAAAGTGCGCGTGCCTCTTAATTTTTGCGCGGTTGGCGCAGTCGCTTCGAGGCGCGGCCTTCCATGAGCGACACTTGTATCATTCCTTTGTGTTCAATCTCTTGACTGGCGAACGGCGACGAATCCCCGCGACTCGGCGGTTCTTGGCGATATTGCTGACGTGTTGTTGCGCGCATTTCGCGTCAATCGCGCTGAGCGACGCCGGCCCGCGCGAGCTTACGCTGCTCTGGCAGCGTGAATTGCCGAACGACATCGAATGGCTGGCGCTGCGCGAGACCGACGTTGGACCTTTTCTGCTCGTTCAGACGCGTGAACCGCGGCTCGTTCTGATGGACGCTTTGCATAGCGGCTTTTACGCGCCATTGGTTTATGAACCGGACCCCGGCAGCCGGCTGATCGAGTGCAGTTGTCGGAGCGGCGTTCCGTTTGTCGTGGCGGGCCGGCACGCAGTGTATGGTGTTTGGCCGAGGGTGGATCGCGGCGCAGAACCACTGGACTGGGAACGCCGGGTGCGCGTCGGCGGATTCTCGACGGGCGAGCAGTTCAATCCGGCGCGCGATGTGCCGGGCGATCCGGAGATTTTGAGGGGCATGGTGGCTGCGGGGCAGAGCGACCAGGGGATATTGATCGCCGGAAAATCTCGTGATGTGGTTCGGCTCGACGAGGTGAACGCGTCCGAGCAGGGCGGCTTTCTCGCGGCGGGAGATGTGCAGCGCATCGCGCCCGGCACGGACGGCTGGGCTTTGCTCACACGAGAACGGGGCCGATACGGTGTCACATTGGTTGAAACGACGGCACAGCGCCGGGAGATGTCGCTTTATTCCTGCGATCTCGATGATGTCGGGCCGCAATGGTTTGGCTTGGTTGGAAAATCCGCTGTCTGCGTCTCGCCGGCCGCGGTTGATATCATCCAACCATTCGGATTATGGGTTCGGTTCGCCCCGGATCAGGGGCGTTTTTTCATTCATTCGACCACGTGCGTCCTTGAGGGCTCGACCGGGCGGCCCCTGGTGTTGGTCGGTGACTC
>JAEUIR010000131.1 GCA_016795025.1 Phycisphaerales bacterium | reverse complement strand
CGGTGCGCGCCGGCGAGACGCCGATGCTCCCCACCCGTCGAATCAGGAATGACGAAGCACTAGATTATTCTGTGCCACGATAGTCGGTGGCAGGCGCGGCGGGTCAGACCGAGGACTGTGCGCGTGGGAAAGCGATGCTTCGCCGGCTCCGCCATGCGAGTGAGAGGGAATTTGCGGGGGGCAGGCTCAGCGGCCGATCACGGAACGATTTTCAGCACTTCGCCCGAGCCGCCCTTTGGGCCGAGGATGGTGCGCGTCAGAAGATATAACTCGCCTTCGTGGTCCTGGCCGATTGCGAGCAGGTAGCGCTCCATGCGACCGTTCGGCTCGATCTTGATCTCACTCTGAGTCCATTTCCCATCCGCGCCCTCGCGGCCGGCGATGAGAACTCCCGCCGGTTTGCCCCAGTCCTGGCTCCAGTCGCCAAAGATGTACATGCCGCGCAGCGCGGGGATGGCCTTGCCACGATAGACGAATCCGCCGCAGATCGACACGCCGTGAATATCGCCGATGCTGTGGTGATATTCGAGAATCGGATCGGCGAAATTGTGCGTTGTGGGCGGAGCCGCATTGTCTTCGGCCTTCTTCTTGCCGGCGAACGGGAATGAATGGAAGCCTTCTCGCTGCGGCCAGCCGTAATTGCCGCCTTTTGTGATGATATCGACTTCTTCCCATGTGCCCTGCCCGACATCGCCGCCGAACATGCGGCCTTTTTCGTCGAATGAGAAGCGCCAGACGTTTCTGAGGCCGAGCGCCCAAATCTCTGGCCGCGTGTCTTTTTCGTTCACGAACGGGTTGTCGGCCGGTATGGCATACGGCTCTTTGCCGTTCACATCGATGCGCAACATTTTTCCGAGCAGCGTGGTTTTATCCTGTCCGTTTCCGATTTCCGGATTGTGGCCGGGGCCTTTGTCGTTGGCCGCGCCGCCATCGCCGGAAGTGATATAAAGCATGTCATCCGGACCGAACGCGAGCCCGCCGCCGTTGTGATTGCCCTGCGGCTGGTCGATGGTGAGCACGACTCGCTCGCTGCCAGCGTCGGCTTTATTCGGATTGTCTTTCGCCATGCGAAACTCTGACACGTGCGTGCGATGGTCGAAGCCTTTGGGCGTGTCCTTTGCGCGCGGCGCGCTGTAGTTCACGAACAAGCGACCGTTCTTGGCGAAATCCGGATGAAGCACGAGACCAAGCAAGCCGCGCTCGTCATATTGGCCATTGGGTTTGATCATGCGATCACGGAGGTCGAGCAGCGGCTCGTCGAGCGTGTTGCCCTGGGTGTCAATGACGTAAATCAGGCCGATCTGATCGGCGATGAACAGGCGGCCGTCGCCGGTCGCGGCAAGATCGAGCGGCCCGCACATCGCCTTGGCGATGGGCTGTAGCTTGACGGAGATTTGCTGGGCCGCGGCGAGCGGGGACAAAAGCAGCGCGAGCGCAAGCGCCAGGCGGCGCGGGTTTTTCGTGAGACGGTCGAAAAGCGTGATCATGCTGGCCTCTTGGTTGTTCGATTTCACTCAGTCGGGGAATTGTAGCCGCGAGGCGGCGATGGCTATAGCTGATTGAACAACTCATCCAGGCGCATATCCACCATGTGGTTTCGGCCATGCCAGATACCGTGCGTGTCGCGCGGATAGAGCATCAGACCGAACAGCTTGCGGGCCTGTTGCAATTCGTAGATCAACTTCATCGTGTTTTGAGGATGCACGTTATCGTCGGCCATGCCGTGCAGGAGGATCAGTCGTCCGCTGAGGTCTTTTGCGGCCTTGACGATGGACGACGAGTCATAACCGGCGGGGTTTTCTTTGGGTGTCAGCATGTATCGCTCGGTGTAGATCGTGTCGTAATGTCGCCAATCCGTAACCGGCGCGCCGGCAATGCCTAGCTTAAACATCGTGCTGTGCGTCATCGCATATGCGGTCATGTATCCGCCATAGCTATGGCCGTAGATCCCGATCCGTTCGGGGTCGGCGATGCCCTGATTGATGAGCCAGCGAACGCCGTCCTCGATGTCATCCAACTCGGTTTCGCCGAGGCGGCAATATGCCTGCCACGCGGAAATCGCGCCGTCACCGGATGCGCTGCGGTTGTCGCACGTCCAAACGACATAGCCTTGCGTGGCGATGTGCCAATTCAGCGCGGCCCGGCCGCCCGCCCAGGAATTTGAAACGCTTGGTGCGTGTGGTCCGGCGTATGTATAGATCCACACGGGATAGCGGCGGTTGGGGTCATAGTCGGGCGGGAGAATCATCGACGCGTTCATCAGATAACCGTCTCGCGCCGGCACGCGCACAAACTCGGTTCGCGGGATTTCGTATTCGGCGATCGCGGCGATTTCGTTTTCGCTGATGACGCGAATCAGTTGGCCGTCCGCTTTTCGCAGGTGTACTTTGTGGGGCATTTCCACGTTGCTAAAGGTGTCGATGAACATACGGCATTGCGGATCAAAGCGCGTGGAGTGATGAAAGCCAGGCATCGTGAGCCGCTCAAGCGGGCCGCCGTCGAGCCGAACGCGATAGGCGTTCTGCTGGATTGCGCTATCGCGCGTGCCGGAGAAATACACCCACCCGCCGGCCGCATCGATCCCATGAACATCCCGCACCTCCCAAGCGCCGGCGGTGATGCGACGAATTAGTTTGCCATCAGGGGAATAGTGATAAAGATGCCGCCAACCGTCTCGCTCACTGAGCCAGAGGAACGTGCCGTCGTCGAGCCAGCGCGGCTCGTCGAGGGGCTCGACCCATGCGGCCGAATGGTCGCGAAAGAGCGTGCGCATCGAGCCGGTGGCCGGATCGGCTTCATTGAGATCGAGCCAGGTCTGGTTGCGATTTTGTACATGAAACAACAGGCGGCCGGCAGGCGACCAGCTTACGCGCACGATCAGAATTTCCTGATTTGCATACGTGGTCAGATCGACCCAGGTTGTCGCACCGCCCGTGCTGCTGAGAACTCCGAGTCGCGCCGTCGGATTTTTGTCGCCCGGCTTGGGATAATGAAACGTCTCGACCGCCGGATGGAGATCGAGCGAGTCAACCAGGCTGTATTTCGGCACGCCCGTTTCGTTGAGCTGCAAGAACGCGATGCGAGAGTCATCGGGGCTGAACCAATACGCATCCCATCGACCGCGGCCATACACCTCCTCTTGATATACCCAATCCAGTTTGCCGTTCAGCAATTCGTCGGCTCCGTCGGAGGTGAGCTGCGTTTCGCGCGCGGTGCGCGTGTCGATCGTGAACAGGTTGTTGCCGCGAACAAAGCCGACGTAGCCTGCTTTGGGGCTTAGCTGGCGGCATTCGAGCGTATCGGCCTGCTCGCTGATTGTTCGCAGCGCGGCGGTGGCGAAGTCATAGTAGAAGAGACGCTTTTCGCGGCGGACGAGCGCGACCGTTTGGTCCTCGTTCATGGTCTCAGGGCGACGTGCGGCACGCTCCGCGGTTTTTTCGTCGAAGCCGGCCTGATTTCGGAGCGCGGATTCGAGCGCGCCGTAGTCATACGCGGGAGTCGCGGCATCGGTTACAGCTTCAACAGCCTGCAAAATGTCGTCGCGCCGTTCGAAGTAGTGGCGACCCTTGGGTGACCAGCGCAGACCGCTGATATACGAACCGTCGAAATCAACCTTGCCTTCGGGGCCGATTGCGACTTCGCGCGTGATGGGCTTTTTTGCGGCGGGCTGGGAAGCCTGCGACGTCGCGGGTTGCCAAGCATCGGCCGGTGCGGTCGTCGCAGCGGCATCGAGCGTAACGGTGAGTTCGGCGGGCGCGGTCGTAGTCAATGGCTGAGATGTTGGGGCGCTGACGGCCGGCGACGTGGCCTGGCCGGTCGCTGCCGTCGCCGCGATCGTCGCGATGCAAATCGTGATGACGTTCTGATGGACATGTTGTCGTCGCATATTCACTCCGATATCGCTTCTCGGCGGCCGGAATCCCGCCTGGTGATCAGCCGCGCGAGATCGAATCCATGTCGCGCCGGCAATCCTCGATTCGCTTCAGCTCGCTTTCGCGCAGGCGCATGACCTCTTCGGTCGGGCGCAGCGCGTCGATGCGCAACGCTTCGTCGAGGCATTGATTGACGAAAGGTACGGCCAATGCCGCGGAAAGTCGCGGGGCGGTGGATTCGAGCGGGTCGATGAGCTTGATTGTTAACTCCGCGGCGCGAATGCAGACGCGGGGGTTGGTCGGATTGCAAGCAACGGCGCGGCGAATCGCGTCAAAGGCGTCGTTGAGGGCCGTGGCGTATTCGACATCCAACGGACGGCGGGGGTCGCGGTTTGCGAGCGCGGCCAGACCTTGGGCGCGCAGCTCCCAGGTCGCGGCGTCGTAGGGGTTTGCGTCGCTGCGCTTCAGCATCAGCGCAATTGCGCGCATGATGCTTGCCTCGCCCGAGTCGCTCAGTTGAGCGGATTGGTGGACTTGCAGCGCCGTGCGCAGCGTACGAGCATAACTATCCGCCCCGAAGGGCCCGGGAGTCGCCGCGAGGGCCTCCAGGGCGCGGGCCGAGTCGTCGGCGTGGGCGGCGTTCAGCACGCGTTCGTTCAGCATCCTGGTCAGCGCGAACTCACGGCGGGCCGGCTCGGCCGCGAACCGCCATACAAGCACCAGCAGCGCGACCCCGCCGATCCGCACGATCAGGGCGAGTGCCATGCGAGCTTTGTTGGTTAATAGCGCTGGCGCCGTGGCGGTCTCGCCTCGGCACGCCGCCGCGATCAGAGCGAACAACGAAATTCCGGCAGGCGTGAGCAGCGCATAATCGACGAGAGCGTGAATCAGCATCGCGCCGCCGGCCGCGAGCGCACCGATTCGCAATAACGCATCGCCGGCGGGCGAGCGCATCGCGCTACCGACGAGCGCCCAGCCCAGGGCTCCGCCGCATAGGGCAACTCCGGCAGTTTCGAACAACCAAAGCAATGCGAGGTTCGCGTCGTGGAGCGATGTGCCGCTGGCGGCTGCCTGAATCGCGAGCATGACGACGATCGTCGCCTTTGCAAGAGTCACACCGACAAATCGCGCGAGTAACGAGTTGGAATCTAAACTTGCCGCAACGGTCGCGGAGTCGCGGCCAAGCTTCGTGTTATGCGGCCGAGCGGGGGCAGCGCGTTCAGAGAGTTCCCCGAACGCCGCACTCAGCCAGGTTGCGAGCAGCGTCAAGCCGCCGATCAGCCCGAGCGGGCCGAACTCAACCAACAGCGTGACCCAGAGGTTGTGTGGGTCGCGCACTTCTTCGACGCTCGCGGCCGATTTGAACATGCAATAAGCGTCTTGAAAATTCTCGCGCCCGATGCCCGTGAGCGGTGCGGTTGCGAACGCGCGCAGGGCCGCCGTCCAATAGTCCCAGCGAAACGCGAGCGATGATCCGGGAAGCGTACCAAGCGCCATACCAAGCGTCGCAACCGCGAGGATGACCGCAAAGTATGCGGCAAACAGCAACAACGCGCTGCGCCGAGGATGTGCCGAAAGCGCGTGCCGGTAGCGAAAGCCGATGAACAGCGCGAGCGCGCCTACCGCCCCTGCAATCAGGGCGCCGCTGCTGCCGGTCAGTTTGAGCGCATAGGCGGCCGCGCCGAGCAGCGCGAGGGCGAACAATGACGAAACGTCAATGGTCGAAGGCTTCAAGGCTTCGTCTTTTTGATCCGCGCCGGCCGCCGCCGGCGCGCTTGGCCTCGCGGTCATCGACGCGGCGAGCAATCCCGCGGCGCAGATCAGCATGCCGGCCATCAGCATCGAACCGGCTACGTTTGGGTGATAGTGATAGCCATACGCTTCAAGCGAGCGCATGCGGCGCTCGTAGTTTTCGAGCATGGGATCGTCAGGCCGCATGCCGCGCGCGAGCAGCTCTTTTTTCTGCTCGGCCCAGGCTTCGATGGTCGTGGGAAATTCGTAATGGCGCTGGCTGATGCAGCGATACGCGCCGGCCGCGGTGACTGCAAAGATTCCGGCGATGGCGATCCGTCGCCAATGCTGTTGCTGAAAAAGTCCGCACAGCGTAGCGCAAGCAATCAAGGCGATGACGGGGTTGAACCCCGCGAGCCGCGCGGCCAATGGGTCGCCGGCGTAGGATGATGACAATAATGTGCCACCGGCGAGCAGCGCGATGCCGATGACGTAACCCAGCCGCGCTCGATGTTCCGCGCTGACTAATAACAGCGCCATCGAGAGCATCAGCGTAATCAAATCCAGCCGGGCTGTGCCGGCCGGCGACAGGCCGGTTGAAGGCCCGAGGAATTCGACGTCCATCACGACGAAGGTCTCGGAGAGTAGCGTGCGCGCCAGCAAAATCGCGAGCAACGCCACCCCGCATATCGCCTCAATCAGCCGCGATACGCCGAGTCTGCGCGGGCCATCCGCGGAAGAAAGGGAAACCAGATCGCCCGCGCGCGTCATGCCTCGCGCCTCACGGGCGATTCGAGAATCGCGACAATGGCGAGCACCATCAGCACAATGGCGGCGATTGTCACAGTCTGCGCGGCAGTCGCGTTTGGCAGGAGCGTGGCGGCCAATCCGGTGGTCGCGGTTGCGAGATAGATGGTGAGCACGGCGAAACGCCGCGTCAACCCGCGCTCGACGAGGCGATGCGAAAAGTGGCGCTGATCGCCACGCATCGGGTTGCGCCCCTCGCTGATGCGAATCAGTATCACGCTGATGAAGTCATAGAGCGGGACCGCGAGAATGACGAGCGGCATCACTACGGCGGCGGGCGACGCGGCGCGGCCGCCTTCATAATAGGTCGTGAGAATCGACACGACTACGAGCATGTATCCGCAAAACAGGCTGCCTGCGTCGCCCATGAAAATCCGCGCGGGAGGAAAGTTGAAAACGAGGAACCCGGCGGCCGCGCCCACGAACAGGCACGCCAGCAGCGGTACGAACACCTGTCCCGCGAGTACGCCGCAAATCGCCAGAAACGACATGCAGATCGTTGCGACGCCCGCGCTCAGGCCGTCCATGTTGTCCAGGAAGTTAAACGCATTGGTGATGACGACAAACCACACGACGGTCAGCGCGACAGACGGACCGTAGCCTGCGAATTGCGCCAATCGAATGTCCCCGATGATCGCCAAAGCGATGCCGACCGCGAGCAGCGCGAGCAACTTCACATATGGCCCGAGCGGGCGCACGTCGTCGATCAGGCCCATCACATGCAGGGCCAGTCCGCCCGCGATGACGACCAGCGCCATCTTCAGACGAATCGCCACGCCGCCGGCGTAGGCCACCGCTGATTCTCCGAACCAGCGTGCGATGGTCTGCTCCGGTAACACGTACGCGCCGATCAGCAGCGCTGCGATCGGCGCGAACACGCTCAGAAAAATCGCCGTACCGCCGCCGTAGGGTGTCGGCGAGAAGTGCGATTTGTGTCCCCCCGGCCGATCGACAAACCCGATGCGCGGCGCCAGGCGAATCGCCAGCGCCGTAAGCAGCAGCGAGAGCGCCAGACTCGCAGCGGCGGCGCCGGTCATCATCCAAAGCCCGACGCTCACGCGATTTCCGATCCGGCGGATTCGTCTTGACCGCTTAGCGCGGCCAGTTGGGTTTGATACACGCCGCGCAGCTTCAGAAAGAACTCCTGATAGTGATCCGTACGAAAATCGGGATATGTCCACGGCCACGGCTGCCAGCGGCCGGCGACAAAATGCAGCGTGACTTCGCCGAAAATGCCCTCGCCGAGATACACGCGATGCGTGGCGTTTTTGGTGCTGGCGAGAACGAGCTTCGCGAGTTCGACATAGCCAGGGTCGAGATTCACCGGGCGAGGAATTTCAAGCGCCAGGCAATCTTCGGCGATTTCCTGCTCGATCGCGTTGCTGAATTGCTTCAGTTCCGCAAGCTGATCGCCGCGAATCAGGCGTTCGAACGCGATAAACTGGCGCAGCAGGCCGGGGCCCATTTCGTGATCGTAGTAATCGGTCTGTGTGAATGGCCAGATTTCGCTTTCGACGTCGACGGGTCCGAAGCGGCGGCCCAGCTTTTGCCGTGCGCGCCGGAGCAGGTCGGCATCGCCACTGAGCAGGCCGACGAAAAGCTTAACGAGCGCTGGACGACGAGCAGTTCCCATGGGCGGGTTATCTTACAGCCGCGCGCGTCGAAGCGGCGGCGGTGTTCAGCCCCGAGAGGCGGAAGTGAACGCAGGGCATGGGCAGACCCACCCTGCAACCCGGACCGGCGCTGGCGGGTAAAAATAACCGGCACCGGGCGACGCCCTCCAAGGAACTCACTTGGCCGGCTATCTGGCGGCCGCATAGGATGCGGCGATGGCGATCAGTGCAAAGCGGACTATTACAACAAAAGGAAATCGCGTATGCGTCAATTCGGCAATAAGGCTGCGGTGAGATTCGCGGCGTGGCTCTGCGGAACGACATTCATTCTCGGCGGCTGCGATCCGACGATTCAGGCCACAGTCGAGGACGGCATTATCGCATCGGCCACCAGCTTCACAACGTCGTTCATGGCGGCGCTGATCCAGGTGCTGACCGAAGCCCGCAATGCGGGAACGATCTAGCGAATCGCCGTGGTCGGTTGCCGCGGCCGCGCGTTTCCACTACGCTCGCGCTCGATGATCGCTCGCGGTAAATTCATTGTTTTTGACGGGCCGGACGGTAGCGGCAAAGGCACGCAACTCGCCCGGCTGGAGCAATGGCTGGGCGAAAACGGCCGTTCCACGGTTCGCGCTAAAGACCCCGGCGGCACGGAAATCGGCGACCGCATCCGGCATGTTTTGCTGGGGCATGACCTCGCGCAAATGGCGCCGCGCTGTGAGGCGCTGCTTTTCATGGCTTCTCGGGCACAGCTTGTCCGCGAGATTGTCGAACCCGCTCTGAATACAGGAAAAATAGTTCTGGGCGATCGGTTTATTTCCTCAACTTGTGCATATCAGGTGGCCGCCGGTTTCCCGCGCGAGCAAGTCATCGCGCTCGGCAACTTCGCGGTGGGATCGACCTGGCCGCATTTGACCATCGTTCTCGATGTGCCACCGGAAGTGGGATTCGAGCGCACCGGGCGTAAGCCGCATCACGTTTCGCGTCGCGGCGGAACGGGTCAGTTGAGTATGTTCGACGACGCCGAGCCGGACGCGATGGAACGCCGGCCGCTGGATTTCCACCGGCGCGTGCGGCAGCTTTTTCTTGAGCTGCCCAGCGCCTATCCAACGCCCGTGGCGGTGATCGACGGCGCCAGGCCGGCTGATGCCGTGTTCGCAGACGTGCTGCAAACGGTGCAACGTGCGCTTGGATGAGATTCAACATCAACCGACGGCCGTCGCAACGTTGCAGCGGGCGCTGCGCAATGATCGCGTCGCGCACGCGTTTCTGTTTGAAGGGCCGGACGGCGTCGGCAAGGAGACGACGGCGTCCGCGCTTACGTCGTGCTTGCTCTGTCGAAGCACCGACAAGAACGGCGAAGCATGCGGCGTTTGCGATTCATGTCGTATGTTCGCAGGCGGTTCGCATCCTGATTT
Organism: Phycisphaerales bacterium; assembly: GCA_016795025.1. Lineage (GTDB taxonomy): Bacteria > Planctomycetota > Phycisphaerae > UBA1845 > Fen-1342 > JAEUIR01. Next base: position 2,374 of record JAEUIR010000131.1, on the reverse strand, counting down.
TCAGCGTGTGCATCGCGGGCTGCACCGGCAACATCCCGACCTGCGTGTGCGCCGCACCACGGGCCTTTTTTTGACGATCGACATCGTTCGGCATTTTTTGGTCGCGCCGGCGGCGGTCACACCGCGCTTGGGCGGGGGGCGCGTTTTCATCGTTGCCGAAGCCGAACGCATGACCGACGACGCGCAGAACGCGCTGCTCAAGACGCTCGAAGAACCACCGGGGCGCACGGTGATCATGCTGCTGACTTCAGCCGCGTCGCGGCTGCTCTCGACAATTCGCTCGCGCTGTCGCCGCGTGCAGTTCAACGCGCTGCCGCGCGAATTCGTTGAACATGTGCTGACACATCGGGTAGCCGTCCCGCCGCATCACGCCACGATGCTGGCGAACCTGTGCGGCGGTCGTGTCGGTCTGGCGCTCCGCTGGCGCCAGCTCGGCTTGCTTGACGAGCTGCCGCCCATCGCGGCGTTGATCGAGCAGGCGCATCATGGGCATTTCGACGGGTTCGCGGATGCGCTGATTGAACGAATCAAGCTTCTCGCCAAGCGCATCACAGCGGCGGAGCGCGGCGATGCGGCGTCGGAAACCGACGCGGACGAATCTGAAGATTCGGCGATTGACGGCGACAACGAGACTGAAGAAGAGAGCGCCGCAAAAGGGGCGAAGCTCGGCACGGACGTATTGCGTGACGCGGCCAAGCTGCTCCTGATGCTGATGGCGGCGCTGGTGCGAGATGGTTTGCTGCTGGCGGAAGGTGCGGACCCGAAATTTCTATTGCTTGGAAAGTCGCGATTGGCCGAAATGCTGGCGCGCAGCGGCGACGCGGCCGGATTGAGCGCCGCGATCACTGCGGTGGCGCGGTGCGAGCAAATGCTCGATGCGAACGTCAATCAGAAGATGGCGTTTGACCGGCTGTGCCTCGGGCTGAACCGCGTGTCGGCGATTGCGAATTGATTCTTCCAGCTTGGGCTGATTGCCTTTCACCTGCAAAACGTAATCGGCGTTCCTCTCATGATTTAGCCGGCGATCGCGGTCTGGCGGCGCGTTAGCCGTCAAAACCGGCGGGCGACTCGTCGCGGTCGATGGCAAGATCTTGCGAGGAGCGGTGTGGATTTGAGCGGGCTTGGGGAGGGCGGATTCGTGAATCAACACTCCTTCCACGGGGTCCGCGTCGGCGGGCTGCTCCGCGCCGCCGCTCCACCCGTGAACAAGGTGCTCAATTGCGCGATTGTCGGAGCCGCGATGACGGTGATCGCGGCCGGCGACAACGAATACACCCCATTTTACGAAAGGTGGCTTGCGAAGGGATTATCGCCCCGGCTGGCCCGTCGGAACGTCGCACGCTTGCAGACGGCGCGGTGCTTTGGGGCATGTGGAAAAACAGCGGCCAATATCGCCCCGAGTGGATCGGTCGATCGCTCCAGACGGCCGGGGTGAACTGAGCGCGCGTCCTCGCCGCAGCGAGCGGATCGCCGGATCAAGGCGTGCTGATGGAGTTCCTTTCTAGCCATTGAACCGGACCACTGGCGATCCAGAGTTCCCTGACCCGTGAGTGAACCCGCAGCGCGTTGCTACGCCCGACCATCTTCATGGACCCCTGAGCCCCAAATAGGCGCCTTGGCGATACGATCGCCCCTGAACACGAGAAGATGAGATCCACGCGAGACGCTCGGCTTTTACCATCGGCGATCCAACGCCGCTCATCAGGAAACATCGGCCAGCGACCGCAAGACTCGGCGTCGAACGCCCGCGCGCACTCGATAAAGACGCCCTCAAGAAATCAACGATTCCTGACGCGGCCGCGCAGAAAATATGTTGACTTCTTGCTTCATATAGGTGGCAACAGCCCCGGTCTGCATTCCTCAGTGCATTCCGCTTCCGCTCGAAAGCTCCTTCACCAACTCGCCAATGACCGCCTTCGCATCGCCAAACAGCATCCATGTCTTGTCGAGGAAGTAGAGCTCATTGTCGATGCCCGCAAAGCCCGGATTCTTGCTCCGCTTGATGGCAAACACCTGCTTGCACTTGTCCGCGTCGATGATCGGCATGCCGTAAATCGGGCTGCCCTTATCCGTGCGGGCGGCCGGATTCACCACGTCGTTCGCGCCGACCACCAGCACGACGTCCGCCTGCGGCATATCGGGATTGATCTCATCCATCTCGACCAGATCGTCATACGGAATCTCGGCCTCGGCCAGCAGCACGTTCATGTGCCCCGGCATGCGGCCGGCGACCGGGTGAATCGCGAATTTCACGGTCACGCCGCGTTTCTTGAGCTGGTCGTACAGCTCACGGACTTTGTGCTGCGCCTGAGACACGGCCATGCCGTAGCCCGGCACGATCACCACCAGGCCGGCGTTTTCCATGAGCTGCGCC
>JAEUIR010000130.1 GCA_016795025.1 Phycisphaerales bacterium | reverse complement strand
TGGGCACGAAGATATCGGCGGATACCCGTATCAGGAGAACCAGTTTTCATTGGGCTTGACGCACGCGCGTCACTACGCCGAAATCACGAACGATGGCGGCGGGCGTTCGATCTGGGTGCGCACAAATCAGGAAGAGCACCCGGTGCGGGCAGGCGTCGTCACCGGAATTCAAATTCAAAAACTACCACCTCGAATCTACGTCGATGCCGGCGCGCCCGACGGAGGCGATGGGTTTTCGTGGGCCACGGCGTTCAATCGCCTGCAAGATGGAATCGCGCTCGCGGTCGAGTGGGAAGGCGCGGTCGATGAAATCTGGGTCGCTGGCGGCACGTATTATCCGACTGACGACACCGACCAATACGAATCGTTCGAAATTCCAACCGGCTACGCAAATCTGTACGGGGGCTTTAGCGGCACCGAAACCGCGCGCGACCAACGGGATTGGATCGCCAACCCGACCGTGCTGAGCGGCAATATCGGCGGACCGCTGCCATTCGACAATACGAACTGGGTCTTGAAGATGAATCAGAATCTTTATGGCCCGGACAACGCCATCGTCGATGGATTCACAATCTACGCGGGCAGCGGCGGCGTGAACGGCGAGCAAGATCGCGGTGCAGGCCTGTTGATGCTGGACGGCTCGTTGACCATGCGAAACTGCACGTTCGTCGGCAACCGCGCGGAGACCGGCGCGGCGGCGTATGTTTCACGAGGCACATTCACATGCGTGGACTGTAACTTTCTCAATAATGTCGCTGGCAACAACGGCGGAGCAATTGCGGCAGAAGCAGGATCACCGAATCCCGCCCCGCTCGTGCGACTCGTGAACTGCCGCTTTCACAATAACACCGCGGGCTTCTGGGGAGGCGCATTGGATTTCAACGCGACGCCGGCGACGATCGTCAATTGCGTTTTCACCGGAAATGATTCTGAGATCGAAGGCGGAGCGATTCACGCAATCTTCGAGGGCGCGGCGCTGACGATCAGCAACTGCTCGTTCGCCGGAAACACCACGAATCTGTTCGGCGGCGCAATCGGCCTGGATAGCGGAGCGCACGCAGAATTGCGCAACGCCATCCTGTGGGACAACCATGGCGCTCCGGATTGGAATAACCTGATGAAATCGCAGATTTCCTTCGATCTGGCCAGCGTCACGGCCACTTATTCAACCGTGCAGTTCCATACGACGGGGCAACTGCCGGGGCCGGGCAACAACGGTTTGAATCCACTATTCGTCAATGCCACCGGCGGCGATGGTTATGGCGGCATGAACGACGATCTGCGTCTCGCCGCGGCATCGCCCCTCATTGACGCAGGAGACAACAGCAGCGTTCCTGGAGACTTCGCGGACCTCGACAATGACGGGTTCATATTCGAGCAGACGCCGCTTGATCTGGATCGACACAGCCGGCGGATCGATGATCCGACCGCCCCGGACAACGGATCGGGGACGCGCCCAATGGTGGATCGCGGAGCATTCGAACGGCTTCCCAGCGGCCTGATCGGCGACATGAATTGCGACGGCGCTGTGAATAACTTCGACATCGATCCGTTCGTGTTGGCGCTCACGGATGTGGCCGCGTACGCCCTTCAATATCCGACTTGCACACCACTCAATGGCGACACGAACCATGACGGAGTGTTGAACAACTTTGACATCGACCCATTCGTGACTTTGCTGACAGGTGGTTGACGCCCACTCGCACGAAGCCGCGCCCTGAAAACCCCGAGCCTCCAGCGCCTTCTCCAATCGAGGCGCTGGAGGCTCGCCGGCGTTCGGACAGGGCGCAGCCACCCTCGCGACACAACGCCTACTCGATGTAACCCAGCGCCCGCAACCGCTGCCGCACCAAATCCACCTCGCGTTGCGTCAATCCTGGGGCTTCGGAAGGCTCAAGCTTGCCGCCCGCGGCCACGTCGCGCAGCACATATATCGCGAATTCCGTCACGCTGCGAAACCCCGTGCCCTGGATCAGCGCCGAAATCCGCTCAAACAACTCGGCAGGGATCTTCAGCGTCACCGCCCGATGCGGCCCCTTGGCCGTCTTCTTCCGCGTCGCCATAAACACTCCGCTACACTCCTCGCAGAGTGTATCGGGCCTCTCATCCGCGTCAACGTCGGGGAGTTTCAACGACCAGAGAAGTTTCTTTGAGCGCGCCCGCATATTGGCTGCCGAGCGGCTGCTCTTCGTTTGTTCGCGCTTTTTCACCTGCCACGCTCCATTCATCACGGAATGCAAGCCGCCCCACGATGCATCGCTCGATGCGCTCGTGGGGCGACGTTGCCACGGAATGGGTGCTGTTACGGGCATTCGCGATTGACGAGGCAATTCACGAACGGATCGATGTCGAAGTTGTTAATCATCCAGTCGCCGTTGAAGTCGCCGCTCAGCGAATCCTTGCGATTTCGCAGGCCCGAGTTCGGCGTGGCCGCGTACGGAAAAACCTGGTGATACGCCACATCGTTTTTCTCGATGTTGTCGCCCACAACCGTGATCGACGTATAGGCGGGACCGCTCGCCACCGCGGTCAGTGCGATGTCCACCACGTCGTCACCCAGTCGCCGACCATTCGGCCAGCCGCTGCTCACGCCGTTCGTGGTGTCGCCGCCGATGAACCCAAAGCGGCTGAAGCCCGGCTGCCCGGCCAGGGGCACCGGACCGGTGGTCGTGTTCACGCGAATGACATCGGGAATGAAGACGTTCACGAGGTCTTCGCGCATCGTCGTCGCGAAACTCGTGCCGTACACAAAGTTAATCAGACCCGGAAGTTCGGGCGTCCGGGCATACTGCACAAAACTCGTCGCATCGCTGGTGGGAAGTTGCACGTTGTAGCGGTTCTTGTCGGCCAGCGCGACAAGCACCTCGTTAAACAACGGGTTGCCGAGACGATTCACCTGAATCCACGGGCCGCTGTTGGTCCACACGCCGTTTGGATTGAGCGTGCGCGTCTGCTGACGGCTGCACGTCGCGAACACACCGACGCCCGTCTGCGCGCCGAAGAACGCGCTCGTGTACGGCAGTGCAGGCAGATCGGCAACCGGAATTTGCAGGCACATCGTCAGGACATTAAAGCCCTTGAAACCGTCAAAGCCCTTGCCATCCTGGCCGAGGCCGTCGCTCAGATCGTGATTGTTGTCGAGAATGCGAATGTGCAGCAGATCGAAAATGCCCGGAGTGTCCGCGAAGAAACTGTCGTCGCGCGGACCAGCCCAAACCGACACGCCGCTCGGCAGCGAATAAGCGGTTTCCTGCGTATAGCGATCCAATTCGTCGAAATTCTGCGCGCCGCTGATCGCGAAACCGAAAGCGTCGTTGTAGTGCGGCGTCGTGTTGCCGCCCACGTTCGGCGGCGGCGTCAGGAGATCATCACCAAGCAGAACCGGCGATCCGCCAATGGTGCGCGTCAGTGAGTACGTCTGCGTGAAATTCTGCCGCGCATCGCCGACGTGCTCGATCGGACCGGCTTCAGTGCCAAGACCGTAGCTCAGAATCGTGTTGAGATTCTTGTACCCCTCGTTGATCGACGAAAATCGAAAATCATAAGTCTGGAGGATCGCACCGCTGGCCGGGTCGGCGATGTGAATCGAATAGAGCACATCATCCGCAAATCGATCATAGATCACGCCGTCGCCCGGCTCGCCGAACGGATGCACGTTGACCACGATGTTCAACACATTCGTGTCCGGTTCGTCATACTTCGTGCCGATGAACGCGTACACATCTGTCAGGTTCGTATTCGGATCCTGCTTGCTCAACGGCGCATCGCTGTGACTGGACGCCAACGCCCCGGCCGCGCCAGCCAGCAACGACAGGCCGCACGCCGTGCGCGCAATTTGACCGAATCCCAGAAAACGGGTGTTCACGATAAATCTCCTGTTTGTGATTTTGGTTCGTTTGAATGCACGCGGTCCCCGCGCACATTCCAGCCGCGGCCGACGAGCCGCAACCGCTTTCGAAGCAGGCCAGTCGGTTTGGCCTGCTCGCCTTTTCATCTGGGCGACATTCGCCGCCCGAGCTTCAACCTAGCTACGTTCGGGGCGGTGGAATGGATTCGCAAATTCTCTGCAATACCGAACCGGCGCGCTCTGCCCGCGCCTCGCCGCATCCGCCGGCGCAGTATCATGCCGCTGACGCATCCGATTCATTCGAGACCCCGGAGACCCCGCCATGACCGACGCCCAACAACCAACCGGCGGCAGCCAATTCGACAGCGTTCAACTTAAAAACGCGCTAAAAGCATTCAAGAAGCGTTTGAAGATGGCCCGCCTCGACGACGAATCTCGACTGGGCCACGGCGCGATGACCACTGGCGGTCGCTCCGGCATCGTCGCCATTCAACCGCCAAACCAATATCCGCCGGCCATCTGGCCCGAGCTCGTTCGACAGGGCAAGCTCCGCAGCGCCGGCTACGGGCTTTACGAACTCGCCGAAGAACGCGCGTGAGCCACCGCAAATCGCACGTTAGAGCGGTTTCGTTACTGATCTGCTTACTGGAGAGCGCCAAGATTCGCCCCCCTCAACGCCGCAGCATCCGATCAGACGCAATGCATCAAACAACGACAGCCTCATCCGGCATTCAAGATGCGCCGACGCACCGTCGCTCGCCGCGCCGCGGGCAGGATGTAACGCTCTGCGACGAAATCCCAGCTCATGCGATGCGCGAGATCGTAGCCGCTTTGCAGCAGCGCGCGGCGCTGCCCTTCCGTGGTGGGCAGGCGGCTTAAGAGTTGTCGTGCCGCGGACTTCGCGACTTCGACCTCAACCTCGCGCCGCTCGGCTTCGCCGATCCGCATGGCCTCTTTCACGCTCAGCGCGCGGCCGGCTTCCAGGTAATCAACCATCACGATATTCGGCGATTGCTCGGCGCCTTGCGCCTGCCGGACGAAGCCCACGCAGCCGCACGATGTGCTCACTACGCAAATGCCGCCAAAACCCAGCGGCTCAAGTGGCGAGATGCCGAACGGTTCGTACAGGCTGAGCCCGAACTCGACATCGCTGCCGCGACGCAGATCCAGAAACTCCGTTTCCGGCGGAACGCGCTGGCCGCACGACTCCTGTCCAAACCCGAATTGATTGATGAACACCGCACGCACGTTCCGCGCACGGGCATTAAACGCCTGCACCGCGCGGTAATACTCCGCCTCGCCCTGTGTCAGGTCAGGCGGCCCCTCGCGATGCGCCAGCGGCCAATCCCACTCGCGCTCCATTCGCAGAATGTCATCCAGCGGCCGGCGCGGAAGCTCGGTGCTGAGCACCAGCAGGACGGCGCTTTGCCGCCGCGCTGACAGTTCGTCATCCATCGCCAACAGCACGTCGAAATCGCGCCACATCGCTTTGCTGCGCACCAGCCGCGTCACATGCGTGAACACCCAGGTCGGTTGCCAGCCGAGCAGCGACTCGCAATATGCGCGCAAGTGCGCTCGCGAAGTCTCGCGCGCTTCCGGTGAGATGCGCGACGCCGAGATCCCGTTATACGCCAGCGTGATGTCGGCCGACTCAAACCGGCCGCCCAGAAATTGCAGCTCGCGCACAACGTGGTGCCCGACAGCGAGCAACCCATCGCAATACGGCGATGCATCCACAAGCGCGTGCTTGAAAAAGTCGTGCTGCGGGCCGAATACGTCGCTGATGTAGCTGCCGCTGCGCCGCGCCGCCTCCAGCGCGTGATAGAACATCACATCGTGCCCCGGATGCTCTTCCACCAGCCGCCGCACCGTCGCGACTTCGTGGGCGTGAAACAGCGTTCGGTAATAGCGCGGGCTTTGCATCGCGAGCGTCAGCGCCGTCGGCAAACCCATGAACTCATGGGCCAGCACGATCGCCGGCTGATCGGTCGTTCCTAGCCGCAGGGCGTCAAGCGCCTCCGCGGCCGGCCCGGCAAGCTGCACGTACTGCTCATAATCCCAGACATGTTCGTAGCGGCTGGACTGGAGACCGTATTGCTCCCAGAGCCGCCCTTTCAGCTCGTTCAGGCGATCGCGATTGATTCCGCGCAGGTCGATCAGCAAGACTTTGCAGAGCGTGCGCCGCGCCGTCGCCTCGTCCTCAACGGGCCGCTGGCCAAACACGACCCGAACGTTCCAATCACGCTCCACGCGACGAAACGCATCATTGAACGGACTGTCCGCGATGTGATCCAGCGATGAGTATTCGATCAAGCCCCCGTGCCCCAGGCGCTGCGGATTCTCCGGATAAAACAACGGGCAAACCAGCACGGTTTCGCCGACGTGATCGCGATAAGGCCGGCTGTTGATCAGCCCCTCCAACACCGTTCCGATGCCGCCGACCTTGTAAACCGCCTCATGCGTGACGTGAACGAAGTTAAACACGCGCTCTCCAGTCGGGATGGTTCCGCCTCAGCGGCGGCCCCAAATACTGTCGGTCAAAGCGAGCACGTGCGCGAAGCGACAGACGCAGCACATCCCACCGCGAGCAGCGAATTGCAAGAAAGTCCGCAGGCCGCGGTAGGCGCTGCGCAGATTCCGCGCTTGCAAGGCGGTCTGCCTGTTCTGCTACTTCGCGGCTTTCTTCATGTTCGAGACCCGCGCGGTCATCCGGCTCTTGCGGCGCGCGGCTTCGTTGCGATGAATCAGCCCGCGATTCGCCTCGCGATCCAGCAGCGCGCAGGCTTCGCGCAGCATCTTTTGAGCGGACTCGCTGTCGCCCGAACTGATGGCGTCCATGCAGCGGCGAAGCTGCGACTTCAACGCGCTGGTTCGCGATCGATTCGCGGCGCGGCGCTTGGCGTTCTGGCGATCACGTTTCTGAGCGGATAATGAATGTGCCACTGTGTTCCCTTGTCACGCACGGACTGCCGCTGACGCCCGCCATCGGCCACCCATTGCCGATGCCCGTCATTTCGCGGCGCCGAGCGCCTCCATTCTGCGGCGGACCTCGCCGTCGGCGTAAGTATAATCCAATCGAAGCAATTTGTTGTAGGCCGCCGACGCCTCCGCCGACGCCCCGGCCGCTTCGAGCGCCTGGCCGTGATGCCAGAGCAACTCTTTATGCAGGTCGTCTCCGCTGGCCTCATGGCTGGCCAGCGCGTCTTTGAGAACTTCGACCGCCTGCCGCGGGGCGCCTTTTTCGAGGAAGCAGCGTCCGATCAGCAGCTCGCATCGAACCCGGCTGCGCGGATCTGCTTGCGCCTGCTGCAAAATCGGAATCGCGTCGTCATAGCGCCGCGCTTTGAAGAGCGTCTGGCCATATTTGAATTTCAAGCGCAGGTCGGTCGGATAATTGTCGCAGCGCTCTTTGTACATATTCAGCTCAAACTCAAGCTGCTCCATCGCCGTTAAGCGGGCCTGCTGCTTGTCGTGATCCGCGCCGGTGGACCGAGCGTGCTCAAGGGTCTCGCGCGTACGGCGCGTGAGTTGCCGCAGGCGAATGTCGTCCGCGCGTGACTTGAAGCTGTAATTATTCTGCGACAGATAACTCTTCATCAGGATCGCGATCGCTTCGTTTTCCTCTTCAGGCCGTTCGCGCTTCAGCAGTGCGTCGACCAATGCGTTGATCTTGCCGGCGACCGTGGGATTCGCCTCCGCCTCCTTGCGGGCGGCGGCGATAAGCGCATCGAGCGTTTGCTCGCCCTGCTTGACCCGATCGGCATCGTGCAAGAGCTTTTGCTGCCCGGCGTCCTGAATCGACTCGCGAAAGTTCTGATTTTCCGCGTATTTGCCACGCATAATCGTTAGGCGGCTCGAAAGATCACGCTGCGCCTGCCGCAATTCTTCGTCGTTCGGCATCCGCGCCCGCAGCCATTCCACCGCGCCGACCGCCGTCTCATAGAACCAGACAACATGCGTGTTCTGGCCCATATGCTCCGCCCGCGTGGCGACTTCCACGAGCAATTCACGAAACGACCGAAATTTCGACGCGCTGGGCTTCGGCTCTTTGATGATTTCAAGCACGGCGGGCGCGGCAAACTTTACAACGTCGAAGAGATTCAGCTTTGCGGCGTTTTTGAGCAAACCTTCCGCATAGCTGTAGTCCTTCGGAGACCACGACAGCAGCCAGACCGCGTTCAAAAACGCCTGCTTGCCATCCTTCGCCGTCATGGACCGCTTCATGCTGTCCATCATGCTTGGCTTTTTTCCCCCCGCCTGCGCACGCTGGAGCGCCAGTGATCGCAGCGGCATCAAGCCTTCCTCGACGGCGTCAGGCCAGTAGTTTAACCCGCTGAGGTAGCACTCAATCGCATAGTCGTACTCGCGCTTCTGCCGACAGTCGTTCCCCTTCTTGAACCACTGGCGCCCGGCAGACTTGTCCGCGTCGCTGGGCGGCTTCAGTCCCGGCGCGCTCTCAGGCGCTTTGGCGTCTTTATCTTTGTCCTTGCGGCCAAACACGGTATTCATCGCCCTTGCTGTGTCGCTCGTCGCGCGGCCGTAAATGCATGCCGCGGTTCAAGCTGAAGTGTTGTAACCGATTCGGCTGCCCGATTGAAGCCTCGCACCGCCGATATCCACCGCCGTTTGGGGAACATCGGCTTCCAGCCGGTGCGAACTCCCCCGTTCTTCCCAACGCCCACTCCGTGGAACTCCCGGCTAACGCGATGTGCTTGGACGGACGCCGCGAAAACCGGTTCCCCGCGTCCGACCAACTCTTACAATCTGACGGCCGCCATCGGGAGCGACCCGTCCGCCAAGCCCACAATGATTTTGTACGCCCATCCGCCCAATATCAGCATCAGCAATGAAAAATAGAGCCAGAACGGTGAAACGCGGGTCAGCCAGCGCCCCATCGGCATCGCGCCGCGCACGAGTGCGACGGCCGACAACCCCGTCACGAATATCGTCGCGCACGCCAGAACAAAACCGGCAGGCTGCGCCGCAAGCGATCTAAAAAGCCGACCGTGCAGGAGGTACGAAAAGGCCGTCGTCATGCCGCACGTCGGGCACGGATAACCGGTCGATACCAACATCCCGCACGGCCCCGCCCCGAGTTGCTGATGGGTTCCCATGCCGCGCGGGTCCGGCCGTAGCCACGCCGCCACGCCAAGCACACCAGCGCCGAACACGAATAACGCCGCCGCCGCCAATCGCACGTTGCGACGCGCAGATTCCCCGGCTTGCGACCCGATCAACCGCACACCTCCAAGCGGATGCGCAGTCGGAGGGCTACTTTCGGGCGGTACTACGTCGTTCATTTAGCTTCGCCGGCCGACGCGGGCGGCGTTACGCAGCGACGACGTATCCTGCTTCCGCTTCGGCTTCCGCTCACTCAGAACTTGCAGCGCTCGATTCATGTCGGACACCTTGAACACACCGTACGTTTTTCCGCCTGCGGAACCGGTCGTGCAATACGCGTAGTTCACGTTGATGTGATGTCCCGCGAGCCGCTCAACGACGTCCGCAAGCGACCCCGGCCGATTAGGCAGCACCGCCAGCAGCACATCCGTTTCGCTCAATGGCAGATTCAGCCGCGCCAGCGAGGATTTTGCTTTCTTCCCCTCTTCGCAGACCAGCCGCAAAACGCCATGTTCGGTGGAATCCTGCACGGTCATGCCGATGATATTGATCTTGTCGTCCGCCAGCCGCTGACAAATCTGCGACAGCACGCCCGGCTTATTCACCAGGAAAACCGACAATTGCGTATGGCTCGAAAGCCCGTCGTGATTGTTCATTGAAACATCTCCCGAAAAATCCCATCGCGCGGCAACCCGCGCCGCGCCGGCTCGCATACGCGAGGCCGTATGATTGCCCTACGATCGGCATGCCGCTCGTCCGTGCGGTCGCGCGATTGAAAAATCGTGGGTTAAAATTGGCCATGCGAAAAAGGTCGCCCAATGCGGATCACTCGTCATGGCAGAGCGCCATAAAAGAGTATATCGCTGCCAATCCGGACCAGCCAACCAAACCGCGCGACATCGCCCGGGCCTTCGACATCGAACCCGGCGAATATCCGGCCTTTCGCGCCGCCATACGGGAAATGCTCGACAGCGGCACGCTCGCGCTCGGGCGCGGCCGACGACTCGTCATCTCCGCCGCCGCCGCCACGCTCACAGGAAAATTCCGCGCTACGCGCCAGGGCTACGCCTTTCTAGAACTCGGCCAACCGCCTGATTTGTTCATTCCTCCGGGCGACGTCGGCGACGCACGCGACGGCGACACCGTGCTTGTCCGCGTGCGCCGCTCGGAGCGCCGTCCGGGCGAATCCGTCGCGCAGGTCGTCCGCGTCATCGAACGCGCGCCGCTGCGATGGATCGGCGTTCTGGAACGCGCCGGCGAGCGCTGGAGGGTGAGGCCGCGCGGAAAGACCACGCCGGACTTCGTTGAAATTCTCGACCCGACTGCCAAAGCCGCGCGCGCCGGCGACATGGTTGTGGTCGAACCCGTCGAAAATCGCTTCGATCCAACTCGGCCGCGCGGCGTCATCACCGAACGCCTCGGCCCGGCCACACAAACGGAATCGCTGATTCGCGCCGTGTTGCGCCAATATGACATCGAAGAGGGTTTTCCGAGTGAAGTCATTGAAGCCGCGCGCGCCGCAGCGAGAACTTTCGATCCGCAGGCCGACGATAATCGCGAAGTTTTGACCGATCTTCTGACATTCACCATCGACCCGCCGGACGCGCGCGACTTCGACGACGCAATTTCACTCGAAGAACTACCCGGCGGAAGCATACGCCTGGGGGTTCACGTCGCGGATGTGGCCCACTTCGTGCGCGAAGGAGAGGCGCTGGACCTGGAGGCGCGCAAGCGCGCCACCAGCGTTTATTTCCCCGGATTCGTCGTGCCGATGCTGCCGGAGGTGCTCTCAAACGGCGTGTGCAGCCTGCAACCCGGCGAGCCGCGCCTGACGCGGAGCGTGTTCATCACCTACGACCGGCAAGCCGGAATCACGCACACGCGCTTTTCAAATAGCGTCATTCGCTCAACCACCCGGCTGACGTATCAACAGGCCGACGCCGAACTTCACAGCCGCCAGCCAACGCTCGAACCCGCCGTCATGCACTCACTGCGCGCGGCGGATGACCTGGCGCGGCGCATCCGCCAACGCCGCATTCGAAATGGCATGATCACGCTCAATCTGCCCGAAGTCGAAATTCGACTGGACGATCGCGGCCGGCCGTGCGACGCCGGCCCCGCAGACGCCAGTTTTCCGCACACGATTATCGAAATGTTCATGGTCGAGGCGAATGAGGCGGTCAGTGCGTTTCTTCACGCGCATGGGCTTCCGCATCTTCGCCGCGTGCATCCGCTGCCAGTCACCGACCCCGCCATTTCATTGCGGCAATTGACCACATTGCTCGGCTCGCGGCCGCCGCGGGCGCTGAACCGCGAATACGTGCTCGGAGTGCTTCAGAGTGTGGCCGGCAAGCCGGAGGAGCACGCCGCGAGCTTCATCTTGTTGCGGGCGCTGGCTCAGGCCGTGTACAGCCCGACCGTGCAGGAGCATTTCGCGCTGGCCAGCGAGCATTATTGCCACTTTACATCGCCGATTCGCCGCTATCCCGATCTGACAATTCATCGCCAGATGGACGATTTGCTGCGCCGCGGCGCAGCCGCGCGCGGCCGGCGAAAGAAGCCTCATGCTGAAGAGGTTCACGAGGATCTGGTCGCGCTCGCGCGTCATTGCAGCGCGATGGAGCGCCGAGCTCAATCCGCGAGCCGCGACGTCATTCAGGGCTTGCTTATCGAACTGCTTCGCGAACGCATCGGCGAAACGTTCGACGGCATCATCACCAGCGTGACCAGCTACGGAGCATTTGTTCAGATTCAGCCGATGCTGGCAGAAGGGTTGATCAGCCTTGACGACTTCGGCGACGACATTTGGCTGTTTGACGACGAGCGCTCGATCATGGTCGGTCGGCGAAAGGGCCGCGTCGTTGCGCTGGGGCAA
>JAEUIR010000012.1 GCA_016795025.1 Phycisphaerales bacterium | reverse complement strand
GCGCTGGGATCCTGCGGGCACGCAAGCGGTGTTGGGGCTGACGGCGTTACAGGACAGCGACGAGTGGGATCATCGCTGGAAATTCGGTGTCCACGAAGAATAGTCACACTCACCGACCGCCGCTCAGACCTCTCGAAACCGCGCCGTGAAATGGCGCAGCGCCGCCGGTTCCGACACAATCTCCAGCCCGCGCAGCTCGCGCCGCATGCCGTCGAACGTGACGCGGTCCGGCTCAGGTTGATGATGGGCTCAGGATTTCATGCGGTCGGCAAGCGCTCTCCAATTCTTGCAGGACCATTGCAATGACTTGGGCATGTCTTGTACGTCGGCTCCTTTTTTGCACAGCTCTGCTAGTTTTTTTGCGGCATCGGCTACGAGGCGGTCCTTTTTCGCTCGCGCGCCCTCCTTGGATTCGTCCGTTGTTCCGGTGTTGAGAAATTCGATCCAGTTCTCCAGGCGATCTTTCGCGAAAGCGAACACGACGCGGGAAAATTGCTCCTCCGTAACTCCGTTCTGTTGAGCCGCTTCCCAGAACTTGGTCTTGAGCGCGTTGCCATCTGCGCAATCATCGTCGCAGTCGCCCCACACCATAAGCGTTGTATTCGCTCCGGCGTTGAGGCAGCTTCGCAATTCCCCGGGCATCCTTTCGATTAGTTCCTTCCTTCCGCCGCAGGCCACAATGCGTACGGCATTGCTGCCCGAGTTGCGCAACCATCCCGGTTTCAAAGACTTGATGAGCCGGTTGATGAATGGTCCATCGATGCTGCGGCCTTTCATACCTTCGCACAGGCACACGATCTGAGTTCTACTTGCCACGGGCCCACCCGCGCGCGATCGCTTCCCCCGCAGTCAGCCCATCCGGTATGCTCAGTGGCCCGATTCGCGTGGGAGCGGAGTGATTGTCGCGCCACAAATAGCGTCCGTTTGCTTCTCCCGAATTCGAAAGAATCTCGGGATGATGTGAGATCATGATGAGCTGATGGTTTTCATCCAGCAACTCGCGCATCGACAGCACCCATGGCTGAAGCTCGGGCAATCCAACAAAATTATCCGGTTCGTCGATCAACACCGTTCGTGCCGCACCTGTATCGAGAGCTGCCCTGACCATGTAAAGTCCGATCAACGCCCGTTCCCCGTCGGAAAGTTGGTCGAAATACAGCAATACGGGTTTGCCGCCCTCGCCTTCAAATCGCAACTGAAGCGCTTTTGTGTTCAACCCGGCGTCCACGAGCTTGAACGACCGGAAATCCGGCCAAACCTCATGCAATGCGTCTCGCAGCACGTCGGTCCAATCCTGCTCTTGAGCCAACGCGCGGTACCACGACGTGAGGTTGCCGATTGACAAGTCCGGGTGCTTGGCCTCAGCCTTGCTCTCGGATTCCATGGTGCGCGGATTCGGGCGAAGAATCAGCAACTTGGCTATTGCGTCTTGAAGTAGCGCCAGCTTCTCTATGGTTCTTCCACGTGGCTGTATCGCGGCCAGTGCCGCCTGTCGCCAATCCAGCGGGAAACTCGCCTGATTTCCATCCGCCTTGGCAAACCGCACGCCGCCTTCCAATTCGCGTTCAAATAGTGTTTGCCCATCACAGACGGCTTTCTCACGAAATACCCTCGGCTTCTCAAAGTCCGCTTTCTGTTCGATGTGGAGCACGTAGTCAAATGAATGCGCGTCTACGCTGAGGCTAAGTTCGAACTCCTGTATCGTGCTGGCGAGCCACTTCGTGAACTCCAGTTGCGGCACGTCTTGCTCGCCACTTCCGCCAAGCAATCCGTCACCAGTGCCGAGATTTCGTAAAAGGCGGATGGCATCGAACACCGAACTCTTGCCAGCCCCGTTTGGCCCGCACAGCACGCCAAACGAGTCGAACTTCGCTTCGAAGGCCACAAGGCAACGATAGTTATTTACATACAGCCGGGTAATCATAGCGCAATCTTATTTTCGCTTGGAATATACGTCGACCCCGTTTTGCCGCCGCTAGCGCCCCATCCGCCGGCGGCTTCGATCGCACCCCGATCAGACCGACCGCCGCTCAGACCTCTCGAAACCGCGCGGTGAAATGCCGCAGCGCCGCCGGTTCCGACACAATCTCCAGCCCCCGCAACTCGCCCCGCATGGCGAACAACTCCGTCACCGCCTCAACCACATAATCCATATGGCTCTGCGTATACACGCGTCGCGGGATCGCCAGCCGCACCAGCTCCATCGGCGGCCGCTTGCCCGCGCCGCCAAACATGACGCTGCCGATTTCGCACGCGCGGATGCCCGCTTGGCGATATAGACCGACGACGAGCGCCTGACCCGGATACTGCTCCGGCGGAATGTGCGGGCAAAACGCCGCCGCATCGATATACACCGCGTGACCGCCCGGCGGTTCGACGATCTGCACGCCCGCCGCCAGCAGCCGCTCGCCCACGTACTCGACGCTGCGAACTCGATATCTCAGATAATCCTCATCAACCACTTCCTCGAATCCCTGCGCCATCGCCTCCAGATCGCGGCCCGCCAAGCCGCCATACGTCAAAAACCCCTCGGTCAGAATGAGCAGTTCATCCGCGCGCTGCGCAAGAGCGTCGCTGCGCAATAACAGCAACCCCCCGATATTCACCAACCCATCTTTCTTGGCGCTGATTGTCGCGCCGTCGGCCATGTCGAATATCTCGCGGGCGATCTCGCGCACGCTGCGCTCCCGCTGGCCTGGCTCGCGCTGTTGGATGAAATACGCATTCTCCGCGAAGCGGCAGGCGTCCAGAAACATTGGCAAGCCATGCTTGTCGCATACGCGCCGGACAGCCCGCAGGTTTTCGAGGCTCACCGGTTGGCCGCCGCCGCTGTTGTTCGTGATCGTGACGAAAACGGCCGGAATACGCTCGCCCCCCACATCCGTGATCAGGCGCTCAAGCGCAGCCACGTCCATATTGCCCTTGAACGGATGACGCGACCTCGGATCGCGTCCCTCGGGAATCAGCAAGTCGATCGCCGCCGCCCCGGAGTGTTCCACGTTTGCCCGTGTCGTGTCGAAGTGGCTGTTATTGGGTACGACTCTGTTCGGCCCGCCGATGAGTTCAAACAGAATCCGCTCGCTTGCCCGGCCCTGATGGGTCGGCAGAATGTGCGGAAAGCCACTAAGCTTGCGGACGGCCGCCTCCAGCGCGAACCAGCTCCGCGCGCCGGCATACGATTCATCGCCGCGCATGACGCCGGCCCATTGCAAGCTGCTCATCGCGCCGGTTCCGCTGTCGGTGAGCAGGTCGATCAGCACATCGTCGGCGTGTATGCGAAATAGATTGAACTCGGCGTCGCGAATGATCTGCTCGCGCTGCTCGCGCGTGGTCATGCGGATCGGCTCGACGACTTTGACGCGAAACGGTTCGATGATCGTGCGCATCGATCGGCTCCAATTGTGGGGCGTTCGGCCTGACGATGGCGGGCAAGCCGCATGCCACATCAGGCGGCTGCCAAGCGTAATTTCACCCCGGCGCTCGTGGTTTCCGCAGCCATTTGCGCGGCGCGAATCGGGTCGCGGCCCCTCGCCATTCTAGTAATTCTAAGTGATTGGCTTGCGATCAGTTAGCGACGACGCGGCATGAAAAATGGACGCGCCCGAGACCGCACGGCGTTCAACGACAAGTCATCCACAATCCGCGAACCGCCTGTCAACTCCGCCGCCGAAAATCGGATCGGAACGAGCGAACATTTTGCGAACATGCGCGATTTTTCGCAGGGGTATAAAAAAGGCGTGCGGCACCCTTGGGGTATTGGCGCGGTCTGAGGGTGCCGCAGCGAGTGGAAGCAACTTGTTAAGGATCAGGAGCTTACGAACACGACCGAAATTTTTTCAAATTTCTGTCTGTTGCTCCAGAATGAGTATATCGACGCTTTCTATTGATTCAACAGGGTTTTGTGTAAATTTTGAGAAAATTCTTCAAGCCAGCGCAAGTCATCGACCGTCGCCTGTCGAAAACTCCTCACGCACCCTCTCCGCCAGCGCCTTCAGCGACGCCTCCGGTCCGGACTGGAGATACTCATCCAGTAGCGCCGCCGCGCGAGCCGGACTGCCCGTTTCCCACCATAGCAACGCCTCGATAATTTGCGACGCCGATAAGAGCTCGCCCCGCTCGCGCATCACACGCAGCACCGAGCGACACCGTTCGACAATCCGGCTGCCGGGTACCCCGGCCCCGCGCGCACGCGACCGAGCGAAATCCGCCGCCGATTCAAACTGTTCGGCGCGCACCAACATCAACAGCCTCGCCATCTGCGCTACGTCGTTTTCCGGATCGACCGCCAGCAACTCGTCCGCCCGCTCCAGCGCTGAGCGGTCGTTCGCACAGGCCAGCGCCCAAACCAGAAACGCGCGATAGGCCCGGTTGTTTCCCGTCTGATGAGCGGCCGTTTCCCATGCTTCGAGCGCAGGCTGCCAGTTGCCCGTCTGCGCCGCCCACTCCTGTAGGCCCAGCAACGCCTCGAAGCTGGTCGGTGCCTGCTCCAGTAACACTAAGAAAAGCCGCTTTGCCTCATCCCAATGGTGACTGCGCAGGTGATATTCCCCCAGCGAAAGCGCGGCCTCAAGATTGTGCGGCTCGGCCTCCAGCACGCGCATGAGCAGATTCGCCCCCTCCGCGCCGCTGCCGGCCCGGATCTCGGCCCGAGCCAGGTTCAAGGCCGCAACGGATGTTGCCTGCCCGGTCGCCAGCGCTTCGCGAAGCCGCGGCAGAGCTTGCGCGGCGTCGTCAAGATGCCTTAAATACAGAATTCCCGTCTCAGTGTAGAGGACCGCACGGGTTTTCGGATCATTCGGCACGCGCTCTTCCGCGCCGATGTATGCCGCTCGGGCTTCATCGAAACGGCCGAGCGCCGTGAGCGCTCGCGCCATCCAGAGCCAGGAGCCGTAAACCTCCGGTTCCAGTTTGTACGCCTCGCGCGCTTGAGCGAGCGTTTCGTCGGGCAGGCCGGCGGTCATGAATGATTTGGCCATTCGGCGGTGGAATTGACCGCGATCTTCGGTCGTCGCGAAGTATCGCGGTAAATCGGACGTTGCGATGGCTGATTTCAGCGTCAGGAGTAGCTGTTGGTTGAAATACTCCCACTGAAACTGCCGCGGCGACAGGCCGGCGGGCATCGGTGAGGTGGGCCGGTCGATCGCGTGGAGCGCATGATTTCGCGAAAAGTCATATTGAGCCGCCAGCATTTCCATCGCTCTCGGGTCGCCCGGATTCATCCGAACGACGCGCTGCGCTTTGCGGATCGGGCTGCGCGCGACGGCTACAAGGCTGTCATCGGGTGAAGCTGGAACCCGGTTCCACGCCAGGCAAGCCGCGCCGATGAGCATCGCGGCCACGCCCGTGCGGTATTGGATCAGGGCGGCGACTTTGACTTGGTGCCGACGCCCCGCGGAAATGACCAGGCTTCCCGCGATCAGCAGCACCGCCAGAAGCGGTTGATAAAGATAGCGGTCAAACGCAATCGCCTCGCGTGCCCCAACGAAACCGAGTACCGGTCCCAGCAAGCCCCAATACCACGCCAGGCCAATCGTCACGAGCGCTGTCTCGCGGCTGCGCAGCGCCCAGAGCGCGGTTGCCACTGTCGAAACCAGAATCAAACCACCGACCAGCACGAGTGGGTGCGTCCAGCCGGTGTCCGGGTCGGGCAGGTACCACGCCGACAGCCAGGCCGGCACGAACAGATTTCTCACGTAATACCAAGCCGCCAGCAAACTCCGCGAAACCGGGTCGCCGAATAGGCCGCGACCGGCCTCTTCGAGCAGCTTGCTCTCCTGCCCGGCTTTGATCGTTACGTATGCGAATGTCAATGACACAATCGCGACGCCGGCAAAATACGCAATCTGCATCGGCCGAACACGCACGAACCGCGTCATGAGCAAAGCGGCGATGAGCAGCAGCCAGCCGGGGGTGGGCTTGGATGCGTTCGCAAACGCCAGCAGAACCAGCGATCCGATTAGCCACGCCGCCGCCGCAATCGGGGTTGCGGCCCCGTCGGCTCGCAAAAACGCATGGAGCGAAAGCAGGCAAAACAAACCAGCAAGCATGTGCGGCGTGCCGAGGTCGCCGGAGTAAGCGTTGATGAGCGCCGGGTGCAACGCCCAGAGCACGGCCAATCCCCAGGCCATGATTGGGAGCGCATCGTCGCGCGATGCGGCTGACAAAACGGGTGCGACTTGTTGTCGTCGCCGAAGCAGAGCGATCAACGTCCACCATACCAACACTGCATTGACCGCATGAAGCCCGAGATCGGCAGCCCGAAATTGCCACGGCGAATCGCCGAAGATCGTCCACAGCAGCGCGTAAAACGCAATGGGAACCGGTTGATACAGGTCTTCATGTGTCCGCGTGAAAAGCTCGACCAGCCGGCCCGGCATCGGCGCGACATCGCCGTCGCCGGTGACATCCGGATTTCGGACGATGAACATGAACTCGTCACCGTTCTGCCAAGGGGCATCGAGCATCCGGCTGCCGCTGATCCAAACCGCGGCCACGAGCGCGAGTCCGAGTAGCAGATACAGGCGCGTCGGGCGATTGTGTCGCTCAGCGAGCGTGATGGACGTTGCGTCGGTCATATTCTCGGTGGTTATCGCGTCTGGCGCTCCCGACCGCAAGCACGAATCGCGCGAGTACGCTACAATTGTCTTGATCGCAAATTCGCAACGCGCTAAGATGACCTGAACGCGGTCCGGAGACACTATATCTAGTATGTTTGCAGATGCCGGCTCTCTATCCACCAGCGTGCTCGTCCTCAACCGCCTTTATTTCGCGGTTCGCGTGGTCAGTGCGCGCCGCGCGCTCAGCATGCTCTATCGCCGCATGGTTGAAGTGGTGCATGTCGATGACGGACGCTTTCAGTCGTACGACTTTGAAAGCTGGGTGGAAGTCAGCCAGGCCCGCGACCTGTTCGAGCCGGATACCCACGACTGGGTCCGGACCGTGCGCTATCAGATTGCCGTCCCGAAGATCATCCGCCTCTTCGGCTATGACCGGCTGCCCCAGGCATCGGTGAAGCTGAATCGCCGGAATCTTTACGCCCGCGATCAGAACAAGTGCCAATATTGCGGCAAACGCTTCGCCACCACCGAACTGAGCGTCGATCACATCATTCCGCGCTCCCAGGGCGGCCAGACAACATGGGAAAACGTGGTCTGCGCTTGTTTGCGCTGCAATGTGAAAAAGGGCGGGCGCACCCCGGTTCAAGCGGGCATGAAGCTGATCCGCGCGGCTGCCCGTCCGCGGCGCAGCCCGATTCTGACGATCAAGCTGAGCGACACCAAGTACGCGAGTTGGAAGCACTTCCTCGACTATGCGTATTGGAACGTCGAATTGAAATAACCAATCCTGCGGCATGAATCGCAATGAATAAGTCCCGCAGCGTGTGATTCTGCCCCAACGAGGCACCTTAGCCATATAGCCCAGGGCAACGCCCTTGGTTGACGCCGCGCCCGTTTGCCTGTCCCACAGGAAACACCGCGGGCGATCGCGGCTTTTCCAACCTCGACCGCCCGCTTTTGCAATCGCATGCAGGTCCGAATGCGACCGGGTTACTGACATCCGCCGCCGGTCAGGCACTCCACGAACGGGTCGATGTCGAAGTTGTTGAGAAAGCCGTCCTCATTGATATCGCCAATAATCACGGCCGCGTCTTCGGGGATGTTGAATGTCGCCGCGTAGGCCGGTAGGTTGCTGAGCGCGAAGACGAACGGATCGATGTCGAAGTTGTTGAGCAGGCCGTCACGGTTCATGTCGCCGGGGAGGAAGGGTTGCAACGTCGCGGTCCAGATGTTCGCGTCCGGACCGCCCCAGGTGTACCAGGTGAGCCAGACGGTGCCGTTCTCTTCGTACGCCAGCTCGTTTCGAACAAAGAGACCAGTTTGTTCCGACGAGTCGAGCAGTGGCGTTTGCACTTCCAAGGCCGGCCCCAGACTATTCCAGTCCTCGTCGAACAGATGTACCCAGACCACGCGGGAAGCGTCAAAGACGTAGGCGAAACGACCATCGCGCAGGCCCGTGCCGATGTACGCGCCGTCGGTTCCAAGGTCCAGACGGCCCTCGGTTGGCACGCCGTCCGTGTCTAAACGTTGAACGAAGATATGGTGCTGCCCTTCGACAGAGCTTCCATAACCTATCGCGATTGAGGCATCCTGCATTTCCCAAATCATCCAAGATGATGTGGCTCTAGCGATCGCGGTCTGGACTAACCGCGTCCCATCAGCGCCAGAAAACCGCTCAAACACTGCGTACTGTGTCGGATAGTCAGGACCGGACTTGTATGTCAACAGTAAATCACCGTTCGTCGCCACGGCGGTGCGTGGAAAATCTGCGTCACCATACATCGCATCAAGCTGCGCATTCGGTTCAATCGGGTCGCCGGCACAATTGAAGGACCGTACATGCACCACTTGGCCCGATCCGCGATTTGCGAGCACCGTAGCTGTCGCACGGTCCGGCCCAGCGCTGACCCACCATTGCCCCGGCGTGGCATTCGAAGTAAGTACATAAATAGCATCCGTCAGCGCGTTACCACTGGTGTCAAAGAATCGTAAGTAATGTGAGCCATTCGTGAACGGCGCTTGCCATAACAGCACAGTCACGTCCTGCAAGCGCGCGGCATATAGATGGTTCAGCCGAAATCCATGCTCTTCATCGATCAGCACGGGCTGATGGAGCATGTTTCCCCAGGCGTCGAAATGCGTGAAATAGCCATATGTCGCGCCCTTGGATTCGCCGTATTCAAACGCGACGACGCCAATGCCGGAGTCCGCGGCCACGAAACTGTCGATCACCCAGGCAAACGTGCTGGGCAGAAATGTGGAGCGCACGAAACAATGATCATTGATGCACGCCCGATCGTAGATTGGATCGGCGGCGGATTGCAAGGCGGTGTAAACCAACAGCAGAAAAGTGGCCACGGAACTTCCGGCACGGCATCGAAAAATCATTGTCCGCCTCCGTCGCGCGTCGCGCGCAGCTCTTCGACGATTGCCCAGAATGTTCCCCACTCGCCGGGTCGTTTCAACCCTCGGGATTCTCGTCCGAATCGCCCGTGCCGCCGGCCGGCGCACTCGAATCGCCCGGCTGGTTACACTCGTCGAGCGGCGGCGTCCCGTAGCCTACGGAACATCCCGGAGACGCGAGAATCAAATCAACAAAAGGATCGACATCATTATAGCTGAACACGCGGTCGTTGTTGCAATCGGCGACGGCCACGGTTTGGCCGGGCGCGCGAATGCGCTCGATGCGAACCGGCCAGTGCTTGAATGAGTTTGGGTTTGTCGTGTCGCTCAGCCGCGAGTTTCCGAGAAACTGATAGTTGTACCCATAGCTGCCGTTGCGTTCGTCGGTCCATTCGGGCGTTTGCGGGCACACAAAACTAGGGCTGGCGTAGTCTTGCCGATCGCCGGCCTCGCCCAGCCGATCGGTGGTGTCGCGGCACGCCTGAGGATCGGCGAATGGCGGTGTTCCGACGCCGATGCTCATCATCGCGAGGAACGTCGGGCGATATTTGGCGCGCCCAAACAACGTCGCCTGCCAATTGCAATTGTCGCCGCTGATCTGCGGCAACCGGCCGGGCACGAGAACGTCCGCGTGCTCGGTGGTGTAAATCGTCAAACCGTGCGCCAGGCCGTGGAATTGCGCCAGGCATTTTGCGCCGCGGGCGGCATCTCGGGCCGCGGACAGCGCCGGCAGCAGAATCGAAATCAACAGGGCGATGATCGCGACGACCACTAATAGCTCGATCAGCGTGAATCCGCGGCGTGAGTTTGTGGCGTTTGATCGGTCATTCATTCGAACACCTTCTCCCCGCGCGAGAATACCGGATTCGCGGCGGGAAGTTCAATGCAAAAGCTCTTCCGGCCAAAAGCAAGAAATCGCGAAAAAAAAGGGGCGGCATTAAGTTTGTGAGTAAGTTCATGCCGCCTGCCTGGCGACGCGAACAGCCGTCGGCAGGGCACCCGGCAAACGGCTGAACCGCGGCTGGGACCACGACTATCTGCTCAAGGTGCTCACCCAGGGAGATGAAGATGCGATTGCCCTGCCCCAAAAGTTGGTGTCGCGGGCTTTCTGCCCGCCGGAATCGCCGGCTGGTTGATTTTGATTGCGAGCGGAATCTCCGCGCCACCGCATTTGGCCGCGCCTATCCGCCGATCAGCAGATCAACGAATGGATCGATGTCGAAATTGGTCACCGCGCCATCGCCATCAATATCGCCGTTCGCGATGGCGCATAGCGGAAACTCGTTTTCGTACGCCTCCGGCGTCACCAATGCGAGCACGAATGGATCGATGTCGAAGGCGTTTACGACACTGTCGCAATTCATATCGCCGATCGGTCGAAACTCGAACGCCCCCATGTCAACCAGCGGCGGCGAACCTGACCCTGAATCCGAAGCGGACGGCTCGTCGCGAAAACGCGCGAATTCCGCAAGATCGCGCGGCAACGCCTCTGCGATGTCGCCGTCCCCGTCGAGGTCGGCGATGTCCGCGGGCATTTCGGCATTGCTGCCGGCGTCGATCAAGGGCGAGCCGAAGCGAACGCGCAAATCGTCATCCGGCGTACCCGGCGAGCCGTCCGGCCCGGCAGGTTGGACGAATCGGGGGTCAGCGCCAAAATTTCCGGGACCGCCGAGCGCTCCGGTCCAGCCCTGCACATCGCTATACCCGATCGACAGGCTCGCGCCCTCAGCGTCCAGTTGAGCGCTTTCATCCATTCCTCCGGAATCGCCGTTGCCCCAGAGAACGGAATTCGCCAACGCAAGCTGCGCCGTATTGTCGGCCCGCACACCGCCGCCGCGCCCTGCGCATTGGTTGTGCGCGACCGTGCTGCTGGCCACGCGCACATTCGTTGTCGCACCGGGGCCGGTGTCGGTGAGGTACATCGCAGCGCCATTGAATTCCGCGGAATTCCCGGTGAATAGCGAATTGGCGACGCGCGCAAGCGCATCTCGATATCGCCCCGGCAGCCGCTCGTAAGTATTCGCAAACAGCGCGCCGCCGGCCGCTGTGGCATGGTTATTGAAAAACCGGCTATTGAAGATGTTCACGGTTGAGCCGAGATTCGCAAGCGCGCCACCGCGGTCGCTCGCGGTGTTCAAAACGAACTCACAGCGCGACAGAATCACAATGTCCGATGATGCGTGGGTCACGACATACGCCGCCCCGCCGATCGGCGCCTGGTTACGCTCGAAACGGCAATTCTCCATGAATACGCCGTTCGTGTGATCGGCGACGAAACCGCCTCCCGCCGCACTGGCTTTGTTTCCTTCAAACGTGCAGCCGCGCAACGTGCAGTAGGCGCCGCGCACCGTGTACACCGCGCCACCGACCACGCCGCGGTTTTGAGCGAAAAGGCAGTTCTCGAAGTTGGCGAACCCGCCGAATTGCGCTCCGGCAAACACCGCTCCGCCGCTGCCACCCTCGTTTTCGATGAACGTGCAGTTTCGTAGATCGAGCCCGTCATACGTGAAAAAAGCCACCAGCGCGCAATTCGCGCCGTCGTCAGCAGCGCCGGCGCTGCCAGTAAACACGAAGCCGTCTACCTCCAGCGTTGTTTCGTCAGAATCCGCTAGAAAGGCGTACATGATCGAATGAGAGTTGTCGGATCGATTTACGAATCCGAGAAGATCGTCGCCGTTCAAGTCGCCGCTCAAGACGGTGACATACACGTCGGGCCGGCGCTGATCAGCCGACGTCTCAAATCCGGCGAACCCACCCAGAAACCGCATCCCGCTGGCCGCCTGGAAATACTCATTGCGGTTGCCACCCGGCGGTGCGGGCGTGTATGTGCCCAGCGCCACCCAAAACTCGACCGGCCCGTCATATTCTCCCAATTCGATCGCGTCATCCAGCCGATTGAATGCCGTCTCCCATGTCGCGCCGTCCCCGCCCGGCGGCGCGCCCTGGCGGACGTAGATGACTGTCTGAGCCTCGGAGATCGAAGCCACAAGCGTCAACACGGCGACCAGTGCAAAGGCGTGGCCACGCGATGCGACATGTGAAAACATCTGCCATATCCTATGGGTGGATCAGCGGATTGTAATGGAAATCAAAACGGTTTAAGCATTCCGCCAGTGCTCGGGAACGCGCGCGCCTGGCAACGCGATCCCGAATGACCCTGTATGGTTGCGCGCGATCCGCGCGACGGAGGCATGCGGGACGGCGTCAATAGTCCTATAAAAAAATAGTTAGCGTTGTTGCAGTCGCTAAACTGAGTCCTCGTATCAAAGGCGCGGGGCGGGTTCTCTTTATCGCTGACAGCCTGGGCGCGATTCGAACAGTCCGCGCAATCGTCCTTCGCTTATTTGCCGCTGCGGTTTTGGTCGGCGAGCGGCTCAGGCAGATCACGAGAGGGATGGACGCAACGTGATCGGTGAACCGGGAGACACACGCGTGTGTGCGGATTCGCCAGTCGGATCGTCCTGGACGAATCGATGGAGAACTGCATGAGATGGCTTAAATGGAAAGCCTGTGCGGTGCTGACAGTGGCCGGCGCGATTGTCGTCGGGTGCGTTTCGGAGACATCCGACTCGCTGCTGAACGCACTTACGGGCGACGTGGCCGAATCGGCCGCGCGGGCCAAGCCGCTGACACCGCCGGAAGGACAGGAGTCCGGCGAAGTGCCTGGCGGCGGCGTGGCCGGCAACGGCAACGATAACGGCACGAATGACAATACCAATGGTGGCACAAACGACAACACCAATGGTGGCACGAACGACAACACCAACGGTGGGACAAACGACAATACCAATGGTGGCACGAACGGGAACGACAACGGCACCACTAATGGCAATGACAACGGGACCACGAACGGCAACGACAACGGCGCGACGAACGGGAACGATAACGGTAGCGGCGGGTTCCGACGCGGCGATATGAACTGCGATGGACTCGTCAATAACTTTGATATCGATCCATTTGGCGTGGCACTGGGCGATGCGGCCGTGTATGCCGCGCTGTGGCCGGGCTGTAATATCATGGCCGGCGATGTCAATTGCGATGGGTTGTTTAACAACTTCGACATTAATCCCTTTGTCGCGCTGCTGGCGAATGGCGGCGGAACGCCGTGCGACAACGCCAACGGCAACGACAATGGCACGACCAACGGCAATGACAACGGCACGACCAACGGCAAGGACAATGGAACGACCAACGGCAATGACAACGGCACGACCAACGGCAATGACAATGGTACGACCAATGGCAATGACAATGGTACGACCAATGGCAATGACAATGGCGGTGGTGGCGGCACATGCCCCGACGGTTCGACGCAACTTAGCGCATCGCTGAGCGGCGGCGGCAGCGGCTCGGCTGAGTACCGCGAAGTCGCTGGCGGCGCCTGCAAGCGATTCCGCGTTCGGACCGATAGCGGCCCGGCCAACTCAGCCCTGACTGTCCGAATTCAGGGTGTGGCCGTGGGCACGCTGTTCACCGATTCGCGCGGCCGCGGCGAGCTTCGCTATGACACCTCCGACGGTAATTTCCCGGCCAATTTCCCGGCAGTTCATACGGGCGATGTGGTCACCGTTGGCACCAGCATCAGCGGCACGCTGACGCTCGACTGCTCGAATTACAACTGCAATAGCTGACCGATTGGCAGCGGCATGGCGGTCGTGACGCTTGCTTCCAAGCGTCCCGGCCGATAGCGAATCCCGGGAAGGACGGCGGACGGCCTGTCTGGCGCAAGTCAGCGGGCCGTTCCGCTATGTGTGCCGAGCATGTTTCACCGTGCAGAGGTTCAGATCCTCTACTCAGCCGTGACCGGCGCCTGATAGTCAGTGTCGAACCCGGACCAATAGCTGGCTCATAAGGCTGGTGCGAGAACTCGTTCTCGCATCCCGTCTGCGGGAATCCGTTCCCGCGAATGCGGACGCGGGCTGGGAATCCCGTCGGAGTGCGTGCGAGATAGGAATCACGCACGAGCGATGCGAGACGGAATCACGCGCGAGCGGGAATTCCTTTCCGCGAATCCTCAGAGTTCCAACCGATCCACCTCCATGCAGCACGCCTTCTCCCCTGAATAGCACGCCGCCGAACTGAACCACCACTGCTCGGGCCGCTGGACAAGACCCTTCCGACACGGATTCGCGTGCAGGTAGTCGAGCTTTTGTTGAAACACCTCTGACGACCAGATCGCCTGCGGATGAAAACCGTCCTGCCAGAGCCCCAGCTCGTCGCGGCCGCGACGGGCGCGCTGCGTCGTGCATTGCAGCCATTGCAACATCGTCGTACGGCCGTCCTTCTTCATGCGGTCGTGAATCTGTCGCGACGTGAAGCGCTTAAAGTCGCGCATCACATCGTGAAGTTGGTCGCCCGCTGAGCAGATGAAATGCATGTGATTCGGCATGACGACGAAGGCGTAGAGCCTCAGCGCCTTGCTCTGGCGGCAGAAACGCAGGCTGTCGAGGATCGGATCGACGTACCGCGACTCGATCAGCACGGGCAGCCAATCCAGAACGGTAATGGTGCAGAAGTACGGCAGATTCTCGTTCGCGACATAGCGGGGCATTCGTGGAGCTTATCGCTGGTCGTGCGTGATACCCATCTCGCGTGAAGACGCGGGAAGGGATTCCCGCGGAAGCTGGTGCGAGAAAGGATTCACGCACCAGCGGCTGGAAGCCCACAGCCTCAATCGAACCTCCTGGCCCGCATCGCTGGCGACATCGCGACAGGCCCACGGTTCAGCCAGGCCTTCGAACAGATTCGGGTTCGCATCGATATCAATTGTGGAAGTTAGCACGACAGATGCGCAATTTTACGCGATCTCGTGGGATCGTCGCGCCGCGCCTCCGGGGTTGCGGCGATCCCGGACGCGGCACGGGCCAATTTTTTTCGAGGGCGCGATGGGGCGATAACGGACCTTTGCTCGGATCCATTCGGCTCTAAATCGCTTTTATGGCATCACTTGCGATCAACCCGCCGCATAATGCGGCATCGTCGAGAATTGTCAGGCGGAAAAGCGGTAGGGAATTTTGCGGGAACGCGGTCTGCTTCGTGTGTATGTAATTGCGAGCGAAATCGGTTCAGTCGGCACGCTTCGGAGTGGGAGCCCCGAGCCGAGGCCGAATGATCCATCGCGGCGGCCGGCTATTTCGACGGTCACGCGGTGCGACGGTGGGACTGCGAGTGGGAGCCCGCAGTTCCGCCGTTCGCTGAATTCCATCCAGAATCCACAATTCAAACGCGCCGCCGCGCCAAAAAATACGACTCGAAACTCGATCGCGCCCGCCCCGCAGTCAGACCGCATGCATCAACTCGCCGATTCTGCCGGAAAGGACTCGCGGTTTGAGTTTTGACATCTTGCAGTCTGAGTGTTGAGTATCGCCTCTGTCACCAATATCTTTCGAAGTAGATGTTGCCCTTGGTTTCTTTCGTGTTCGTGACGAAGCCGCGGCCTTCGAGCGATTTCTGAACGCCGTCGATCATGTCGGGATTGCCGCAGAGCATGACCACGCAGTTCTCCGGGTCGAGCGGGAATCCAACGTGCTTCTTGAACTCATCCGCTTCGAGAATCGGGTTCACGCGGCTGCGCACGCCGTTCCAGCCGGAATCGACCGGCTCGCGCGTTGCCAGCGGCAGGTAGGTCAGATTCGGGTCGCGCCGCACGTAGTCTTTCAATTCATCGGGATAGCCGAAGTCGGCCACATAGCGGCAGCCGTTGATGATGACCAGCTTGTTCCACAACCCCTGACCGTGATATTGCCGCAACATCGACATGAACGGTGCAAGGCCGGTGCCGGTGGAGACCATGACAATGTTCTTGCCCCGCGGCACATGGTTCAGCGTGAATTCGCCCTTGGCCTGATCCTCCAGCAAAATGCGATCGCCCACCTTGAGCTGCCAGAGCTTCGGCGTGAGGCGGCCTTCCTTGACCAGCACGATCAAAAACTCCATGTGATCGCGCGCCTTGGGCGCGGACGCGATGGAGTAAGCGCGCTTGATCAGGCGCACTTTCGTCCGCGCAGCCGCGGCAGGCGGGAGGTTGGCCGGCAGCGGCTCATCGTTAATGAGCGCCAGCATGGCGTACTGCCCCGGTTCAAACGGACGGATTTCGCCTGAGTCGGGTCGAATCCTGAAGACGGCCAGCTCGGGGTTCTGGTCGATCCGTTCCACGAGTGTCGCGTTGAGAGGTGATTCCATAATCGCGAATCGTAGCAATCGGCGCGCCGCGCGGGAATATCCGCAGCGGCCAGTCGCCGGCAACGGGCTACGTCGCGCGAAAAGCCCGGCGTCTCCCGGGTTTACAGCGGTTTTTGCTGTGCGGCCTGGGACGATCGCGGCAGGCGGATGGGCAATGGCGCGAGTTTTTCGTAATGGAAAATTACGCGATCGTCGGTTTCACCGGTCAATCGATAGCGGTAATCGACAACGTAGCCCATGCGGCAAATCTCGGCAGCGCGACGCGCATCGGCGATTTCGTGTTCGGCAGCGGGCGTCTTGAAGAAAAAAGCGGACCCTCCGTTGATCAGAAACCCGGCGGCCCATTCGATGAGCAAAGGGAGCTTTGCGACCGCCCGCGCGGTTACCGCGTCGAATTTCTCGCGATGCGCGGCTTCATGCGCGAGATCCTCGGCTCGGCCCGCGATGCAGCTCACATTCGTCAGGGCGAGCGAACCGGCGATGCGATCGCACGCGGCAATTTTTTTCGCGGTGGCGTCCAGAAGCGTGATGCGCGTGTTGGGCAGGACGCATGCGAGCGGCAAACCCGGCACGCCGCCGCCGCTGCCGAGATCGAGGAGCGAGCGAATCGGCCGGTCGTTCAAAAGGGTGAGCAGCGCCAAGCTATCCTCGACATGCACGCGCCACGCGGTATCGGCGTCGCGGACGGCAGTGAGATTGACACGCTCATTTTCGGCGAGCAGCGCAGCGACGAATGCGCGCAAGCGCCCGGCCTGATCGGCGTCGAGATTGGCGATGACGCTGGCAAGGTCGGGAGTTTCCATGGGCGTATGCTAGCGTGGTTGGGGGAGGATTTTTGAAATGTACGGGTGGTGAGTGGGAAAGGGGCATGCGGCCGAGAACTTCAGCCGCATCCGGCCGGCGGATATCGCCTGAAGAAATTGCTTTGGATGCGGGCAATGTGACCGGTTATCATGCTGCTGTTCGGGTATGGCTTGACTCCGTCGTCTCGACGGCTTGGCAAGCCACATATCGTAAAAGCAGAGGCTGCAGGAGGTGTCGGCATGTTCGTACAGAGTCGGCGCGGCTCAATCCGCGTATTGGCCCAGGTTTCGGGCATCGCGGGGTCCGCGAGCATCGTTGCGCTTGCACAACAACCATTCACCGAGGAAGCGGTTGCTCGCGGTGTCAATTACACCGTTCAATACCCGAACGCGTTTGGCTGCGGCCTGGCATTTGCCGATCTGAACAACGACGGTACACCGGATTTGATCACGCTGGGCCGGACCGGCTCCGCCCCGACCATCGGCATTTTTCAGAACAACGGTTTGGGTTCGTTTATCGACCGTCGCACGACATCAGGCATCGCTTCACTTCCGCAGGCTTCCGGCGTCTCGTGCGGCGACTATGACGGCGACGGCGATTTGGATATTTACATCACTACTTATATGGCGGGGCATCATCTGCTTCGCAACAACGGCAATTTCACGTTCACTGATGTAAGCGCGGCGGCCGGAGTAAATGACGACGGGGCGGGGATGGGGTCTTGCTGGGCGGACTTTGACGGCGACGGCTGGCTTGATTTGTATGTGGGCAACCGAACTGGCTCGACAATGCCCAACGGCGAAGGCTCGCCGGTGATGAACAAGCTCTACCGTAACCGCGGGGACGGCACGTTCGTCGATTTGGCCGAAGCGCAGCATGTCGATGCCGGCGACGCACCGACCTGGCAACCCGGTTTTTTCGACTTTGATCGTGATGCCGATGCTGACCTTTACATTTCCAATGATAAAGGCGCGAGCGCTAATTGTGCCTGGCGCAACATGATGTTCGAGAACGTAGATGGAGACTATGTCGATATCTCACAGCAATCCGGAACAGACGGGTGCATCGACGCGATGAGCACCACAATGGGAGATTACGACAATAACGGCTTTCAGGACATTTACGTCACGAATTTGCCGGTCGGAAATTATCTGTATCTGAATCAGGGCGACGGGACGTTTGTGGATCGCGCCGCCGAAGCAGGCGTGGCCGGCTATCACGTTGGTTGGGGCGCGCTGATGTTCGATTACGATCATGACGGTTGGCAGGACTTGTACGTTTGCTCTGTGAATACGCCGAACTTTCTGTTCGACAATAACGGCGGGTGGCCGGCGACGGATGTGGCGGCCGCAATGGGCGTCGGGCTGCGAGCCAACTCGTTTTGTGTTGCCGGCGCGGACATCGACGGCGATGGCGACATCGATTTCGCAGTCGCGCCGACCAGCTCCCGCGTTCGCCTGTACATCAACCACGAAGGCGAAACGCGATCATGGGCGAAATTTCGAGTCGTCGGAGAAGGGCATAATCGCTGGGGCGTCGGAACAAACATCGACGTGCGCACCGGACAGGCTTGGCAGGTTCGAGAGGTCATCGCCGGCAGCGCTTACAAATCCCAGGATGACCTGATTGCCCATTTCGGCCTGAACGACTCGGAAATCATGGATGAGATTCGCGTGAAGTGGCCGGGCGGGGCGATGCGGACGCTGACGAATTATCCCGCCAATCGAAAGTGGACGCTCTATCCGCCGGCGGCGTTGGGCGACACCAACGCGGACGGCGTAGTTGATCTGGTCGATTTCAATGCGCTGGTGGATTGTTGGACCGGTTGCAATCCCGGCGGGATCAGCGCTGGTTGCGAGATGATGGACTTCAATGGCGATTCGATGGTGGAGGATTCGGACTTCGACGGTTTTGAGGCTGTATGCACGATTCCGGCGTCCGATTGCGACCGGAATAACGAATCCGATCTGCGCGACATCTTTCGTGGTTTGCGCGCGGACGACAATCGCAACGGCCGGTTGGACATTTGCGAAAACGCCGGCGACATGAACTGCGACGGCGCGAAAGACGGCATCGACATCGAGCCGTTCATCGTCGCGATGGAAGACGCCGAGATGTATGCGGCCTGCTGGCCCGGATGCGGCCGCATGCGGGCGGACATGAACTTCGACGGTCGACTCAATAATTTCGATGTTGATCCGTTCGTGGATTGCCTGCTCGGAGAGTGCCCATAGCTGGTGATTCCGGACGCGAAGGCAGCGACAGCGGCCCGCCGGCCCGACAAGGGCGGCGACAATTTTGCGATAAATAAAATTAAAATACACTTTCATTTTATTGAACCGGTGCTATACTGTACTGAGAGTGCCTGGCGAAACGCGACACCAAGGCTATCGAGCAACCGCTCCCTTACGGTCGCGGCTCTGATCAGACAGGGCTCTGATCAGACAGGACTCTGATCAGACAGGACTTTGATCAGACAGGAGCTCTTGACTGGTGGTTGATTCCGCAGTCGCGACGTGGCGGATGCGCCGGTGACCAAGCCTGAACATTCACGCAGCCCGCTATTCGCATTGGATGAGTCCGACCTGGAATTCATCACGCGCTTTGTGCTGGCTTCCGGATCGCTTAAAGACGTGGCAGCCGAATATTCGGTGAGCTATCCGACGATCCGCGCGCGTCTGGACCAGATTATCGAGCGTTTGCGGGCGATCGTCGCCGGACGAAAACCGGATCCGATGAGCGAGTTGCTCGCGCGGCTGCTGGAGCGCGGCGAGATTTCGTCCGGCGCGGCCAAGCAAGTGCAACGCGCCTGGCGCGAACACCGGGATTCGCAATAACGCTCGCTCGGGCGTGAATGCTCGCAGTTGACTTCCGACGTGGGAGCTGACGATGCTCGCGGTTACGCCTTGGTTCGATCCGAACTGGTTCGGCGCAATGTACGGCGCGATCGGCGGTGGCGGTGGCGGATCGCTGCTGGGGCTCATCGCGCCGCTGTGCATGCTGGCGGCGCAGCGCGGCAAGGCGCGCGGCGCAGTCATGAGCCTGTGGTTCGTGCTGATTGTTGTCGGCGTCTCACAACTGGCATTGGCGGGCTTTGCATTGGCCCGGCAGCAGCCCTTCGGTATCTGGTTCGCGCCGGCGCTGTGCGGGCTTATTACGACTGTGCTCTCGACGGTATTTGTCATTCTAGCGCATCGCGCGTATATGCAGGCTGAAGCGAGAAAACTCGATGCGGCCGCTCTTCGAAACTCATAGCCGCACGGCTGTCGGATCCTCATAACACCAGGTTGGAGAAAAACGATGACTCGCTTGAAGCGTATTGGGAGCTGTTGCGCGCTGGCGCTTTTGGCTCTGGTCAGCGTCGCGCAGGGCGGCGAAAGTCAGAGTCGCAGAGAACGCCTCGCGAACGGAGCGACAGTGATTGTGCGGCCTGTGGACGGAATCGATCAGGTCGCGGTCATCGCCGCGTATTCGACCGGGTTCGTCGATGAGCCGGCCGACATGACGCAGGCCGCGCATCTCGCCGAGCATTTGCGCTGCTTCGGGGGCGAGCCGGGATCGTTTGAGAAACTGAATTCAATTGGCCGCGCGAACGCCGAAACGCTGCCGACGTTCACCTATTTCGATTTCACTGGTCCGGCGGATCAGCTTGGCGAAGCGCTCCGCGTCGAAGCGGCTCGGCTGCGAATGACAGCGCCGCCGCGCGAGCTGATCCTGCAAGAAGCGCCGCGCTGTTACGCCGAAACCGATGCGGTGGAGCGGAACCCGATGGGCGGCATGGTCAAGCATGCTTTTATGGTGCTGAACCAGGCGTGGCAGCATGGCCGGCGGCGCGGATTGGTGCGGGGCGGATTGGAGAATTTCACGTCTGAACAAATGCACGCTTACATCTCGGCCAACTTTACGCCGGCGCAACTGACGTTGGTGATCGTCGGGGGCGTCAACTCAGATGGCGCCTTGGCGGCGGCACGCGAGGTGCTGGGCGACATCAAGCTTGCTGCGCCGCAGTCCGCGAAAACTGTTTGGAGCAGGGCTGCGCGCGAGACGACGATTACATGGGACGCGCGGCCGCGCGCCATATGCGTCGCTTATGAACCGCCCGACGACGCGGATTCGCGCGTGGTACTGACGCTCTTCGGCAATCTGCTTTACGGAAAGCTCGCGCAGGGTTCGCTGAGCAAGGAGTGGGGATCGGCGATATTTGTCTCCAATCAATCGTGGCCCGTCGGACGCTTGCCGTTTTTCATATACGGCGCACCGTCCGCCCAGGCGCAGCTCGCCGAAGCGCGAAACGCGCTAGAGGCCGGGATCGACACATCGATTGCGGAACTGGTGCCCGTGGCCGCGCCGCAGATTCGCATGATGCTTGAGCAGATGGTGTTGGAACAGCCGTTGACAAAAGCCACGATCGACCGGATGGCCAAGGCGCTGCCGCGCAACGCAGCGCAATCTCCGCCAGGCAACGCTGTGAACATGATCATCGGCAACGCCGCGCTGCAAATGACGATGCGCGAGATGTTATTCGATCACGACGTGGATGGCGTCGCCGGCCGCCTTCGCAAGCTGTCGGCCGACGATATCAGGGCGGTTCTCACCAAATCTTTCGTGGCGGAGCGGAGATTCATCACCGTGATCGACGCCGAAAAGTGACTGCCGGAAACCGCCGCGGCCGCCCCATAAACAGGTGATCGCGACCTGTTCCGCGGTATCGACGTGATGCAGTGCAGTTGTCTCCGCATCGAGCCGATGAACCGATCGTGTGTTGCAGCAGCGCGCGTGTCGTTCTTGCGCGAGCAGCGGCACAGCGCGGAGGCGGTGCGTCAACATGGATAAGGCCAGTCTCATCGGATCGCTGCTCGGCGTCGTCGCATGCGTGTATGTCGCGTATCGCGCGTCGCACGGCCACTGGGAAATGTTCTATTCCGAGAAGGGCCTGGTCATGGTCTTCGGCGGCACGATCAGCGTCATTTTTATGGCGATGCCGATGGAGAAAATCAAGTGCGTCGGCGGCTATTTCAAGAGCTTCATGTTTCATAAGGGAGTTGGCGCGGGAGACGTCATCAAGACTATGAACGATCTTGCCGAAAAGGCCCGCCGCGACGGCGTGCTCGCGCTGGAGAGCGAAGTGCAGGGCATCAAAGACCCGTTCCTTCAGGCCGGGATGCGAATGGTTGTGGACGGCATCGACCCCGCGAGCATCGAAATGACGCTGCGCATGGAGGTGCTGGCCATGCAGGATCGCCACAAGGCCGGCAAGAAGTTCTTTGACCTGATCAAGCTCTATTCGCCGGGCTACGGGCTGGTGGCGACGCTGATTGGCCAGATCGGCATGTTCGGCCAACTCGGCGGCGACATCGAAACGATGGGGCACATGCTCGCAGTGGCCGTCGTCGCCACCATGTATGGTACGGTTCTCGCGAACGCGGTGGCCGGCCCGATCGGCGACAAGCTGGCGCTGCGGTCCGGCGAGGAGATCGTGAATCGCGAGATGATATTGACCGGCATCATGTCGATTCAATCGGGCGACAACCCGCGCGTGACGCTGGACAAGATGCTCGCGTTTGTTCCCTCCGTGGCGCGCACCAAGCTGAAGGCGGCGTGACGCGATGGCTGACGAACACAAGGATCATGACGAGCATGGCGGCAAAGGCCATGGCGGCGGCGGTCACGGCGGCGGCGGTCACGGTGGCGGCCACGCCGAAGGCGAGCACGAAGGGGCGCCGGAATGGCTGATTTCATTTGCCGACAACGTCATGTTGCAAATGGGCTTTTTCGTCATTTTGCTGGCGCTGAACATGAAGCCGGCAAGCGGCGGCGCTGGTTCGCCGAATCAGCCTGAACAAGGCGGGTTGCCGCCCGCGCTTCTCGACGGTTTCTTATCCATTCGCGAAGCGTTTAATAACCCCGTCGATCCGCAATCAGACGATCCGAACGAGCAACCGCTGGTGCATCGTTTGCGCGAAAAGCTCTCGCAAGGCGCTGGTCCGGCCGACGAAAATTCGACTGTCGGCAAGGAGAAAGAAACGAAGTCGATCCGGCCCAGTGATTATCTGGGCATGGGCGGAAAGATCATGTTTGCCGATGGCGCGACGGAACTTGATGCGGACGCTCAGAATGACATTCGCCAGCTTTGCAATCGACTTCGCGGCCGGCAATCAATCGTCGAAGTGCATGGCCATGTCAGCACGGCCGAGGCGTATGGCCGCGATGATCGCGGCATGCATCTTTCCTACGAGCGGGCCTGGATCGTGGCGTCGGCGCTGTCTGAATGCGGGGTTTCCTGGAGCCAATTGCAGTTGATCTCCGCGGCGGACACCGATCGGATTAACGCGATCGCCTATGACTTGTCCGCGCATCGTGTGAATCAGCGTGTGGAAGTGATCGTCACCGACCGCTCCCCCTCTAGCGAATCAAACGCTCCGCGCGGGAGCGAAAGCCCATCCGGCGCCGGCAAGGCCGACGAAGGTCATTCAGGCGGGCACTAACAGTTTCATTTTCACCTCCCTGCCCAGCGCGAAATTCGAGAGCGGCCGTAAAATACCGGCATGCGCATTCTTGTCGCGACGTTCACGCTTCTGGTCGTCTCCGGGAGCATGGCTGACGAGTCAACGATCGCCTCATTGCTGCGCGAATATTTGCGCGCCGGCGGGGACGCGGAGCGCGCCGCAATCGCCAGGCGCATCGCCGCCGACGCGGCGCTGGACATGAAGAAAATGCCGACCTGGTTGCACACGTGCGGCGCGCATGACCCGCTCGACGCCGGAACGCGGATGCTGAGTGTCGCGCTGGAAAACGGCGAGAGTCGCACAGTGCATGTTCGCGTTCCCCAAGCATATGATCCGAAGCGGCCGTGGCCGCTGATCGTCGGCTATCACGGCACAGGCGGCGACGGCGCTGAGTTCATTGAGTTCGTATCGCGCATGCTCGGCGCGCGGGCGGATGAGTTCGTAATCGCCGCGCCGACGGACTATGGCCAGCGCGTCATCAACCAAGGCGGGCCGCCCTCGACTGAGCACGTCGAAGTTCTCATCGCCCTGCGAAAACTATGCCATATCGACAACGACCGCGTGTATGCGACCGGCTATTCACTCGGCGGGCACACCGTGTGGACGCTCGCGCTCATTCACCCCGATCAGTTCGCGGCGTGTATCCCGCTGGCGGGTTCGCTCGTTCTGCCCGACACCGAGAGGTACTTTCCCGATTTTCTGCCCAATGCACGGCACACGCTCGTCGCGGCAGTCTGGGGTGCGAAGGACACCACCGACGTCACTTTTGCGAATCAAAGCCCGCAGGGCGGAATCGCGGGCATCAATCGCAGGCTCGCGACCGAGTGCGCCAAGCTCAACCTCCGGCTACTTTCGCATGAGTACGCCGACAAGGGACACGGCGGCATTGCGCCGCCGCCAGAGATGCTTGACCAGGCGCTGGCGGCGCGCCGGCAGCACGCGCCGCGAGAATTGCATCATACGTTTCGCAACCTCGCACAGGCCCCCAGCTATTGGGTTGAGCCGCGCTCGTGGCGCGGCCCGTCCTGGGGTGACAACGCCGAATTCAAAGGCACGTTGCGCAAGGATGAAGACCCGCGCGACGCGCTCGCCCGCGAGATTCGCAAGCGACTCGGTCGCATCGAGGCGTCGGTGGATGGCCAGACCATTACGCTACGCCGCAAGAACGTCGATGACGTGGTTATTTGGTTAGGCGACGATCTGGTGGACTGGGCGGCGCCAGTGAAAATCAACCACATGGGCAAGGTTGTGTTCGACGATGGCGTGGCGCCCGATGTTGAATTATGCCTGGCTCAAGTGACGCGAACATGGGATTTCGATCGCCTGCGCTGGAGCGGAATCATCATTTCAGGCGGCAAGAAGCCAGTAGTTTTGCACGGGGCCGATCCGTTACCGCCGCGGCGGCACGCCGAAGATTCAAAAACAGATCGTTGAACGCCGTCTACGAGATCACATGGTTACACCGCTCCGCATTCGACAGCTAAACGTCCTCGCGCTGGCCGTTCCGATGCGTCTGAAATTCGAGCACGCCGCGGCGTCGCGCTCAGTGGCTGATCCCGTCGTTGTTCAGGCGATTGCGGCGACACCGTTCGCCCACTTCGCGGGCTGGGGCGAGACGCTCGCCCGGCCATACGTCAGCGGCGAAACGCCCGCGACGGTGCTGCGCGACATTCGCGAGTTGTTCGTTCCGCGTCTGGCGGATTTTCAGCCGGGTAACTGGGCGGAAGCGCTTGAGTTCATCGACGCGCTGCCGATGATGGACGGTGAGCGCATTGTCACGGCCGCGCGCGCGGCGATCGAACTCGCGCTGCTTGATCTCTGTGGGCGGGTATTTCAACGGCGGCTGACGGACGTGGTGGGTTGGATGGGGTTAGGGGGCTTCGGTGCGCCGGGGTGCATTCGAGCGGCCAGGTATTCCGGAGTCGTGGTGGGGCGATCGAAGACCAAGCTCCAATGGTTGCTTCGTGCGCAGCGCTGGTATGGGCTGCGTGATTTCAAGATCAAAGTGGCGACGCCCGGGTGGGAGCAGCGGCTCGAATGGGCGTACCGCGTGCTGCGCCCCGCGCTCGAAAGCGGACGCGCGACGCTCCGTGCCGACGCGAACGGCGCCTGGACGTTCGACGAGGCGGTGGAGCACATCCCGACGCTTCGTCTATACGGCGTCAGCGCGCTGGAGCAGCCGCTATCCGATCAACACGACCACTTGCTCCCCAGACTTCGTCAGGTCGCGCCGATTGATCTGATTGCGGACGAATCGATGGTCACGATGGAGGACGCCCGGCGGCTGGTGGGCGATGGCGCGGTGCAGGTGTTGAACATCCGGCTGGCCAAGAACGGCGGATTAATGCCGGCGCTGCGGCTCGCAAAGCTCGCGCTTCAGAGCGGCATTGACGTGCAACTCGGCTGCCTTGTCGGCGAAACGAGCATCCTCTCGGCGGCCGGCATCGCGTTTTTGGAATGTTGCCCGAGTGCGCGCTTCGTGGAAGGGGCATTCGGACGTTTGTTGCTGCGAGCGGATGTTACTCGGCGGCCAATCCGCTTTGGTCGCGGCGGGCGCATCAAGCCGCGCGCAGGCCATGGGCTCGGCCTCAGCGTTGATGAAACGCTGGTGGCCGAGCTCAAAATCGACGTTCAATAGCGCCCGAGCTTAGTGAGTTTCCGCTTCAGCCAGCTTGGCATGCGCTTCAATCACGCGGGCATATTCGCGGCGAACCGCAGATTCCTCGCGATGCTCCGCAGCCGCCTGAAGCGCTGCGAGAGCCGCGTGAAACTCAGCCGCGGGGGTGCTGGGCGAAGCCGCGTCGGAAGCGAGCTTCGCGTCGCCTTGGGTCTGCGGCGCGGATGCCAGCTCGACGGCGGCCAGTTCGGCCAATTCGCGCATGGCGCGATTTCGGGCGTCGACGCGCGGTTTGCGGACCTGCCGATTGGGATTGCCCGCGAATTCCTTCTCATATACACGCGCAATTTCCGCGACGCGCTGCTCGGTACCTTGAGCCGCGCCGGTATTTCGCTGTGCACATCCCGTCAATAGCGCCGCCGCCACGATCGCCGCACCCAACATGCATTTCATGCCGACCTCCCAAGGATCAGTCCATTCGCGCAGGCTGACATCGCCTCGCCGCCCCCCAATCGACCTTAGCGCCGCATTGGATCGAGGTCAACGTTGGTATTTTCAGGGAGTTTGCGACTATCGGGCGTCGGACGCCGAACTCACGTCGTCAGTCGCGCCCGACAAGAGCAGCGGGAAAACTGCCGAAAGCACGTCCGACGTGGACCCGGACACCCAATCCAGCGCGCCGCCGATGAGCGCGTCACGCATGTTGGTCGAGCAAGTGGTGAACGCAAACGTCGCGCTCGAGAGAGTCACCGCCAACACTTGCAGCTTACGATTGAACATTTGCGCTCCTTTTAGGGTGGCTTTGCTCACGGACTTCGATGATCCGATTTACTTGCAGATCGGCATTCGAGCGGCGCGCCTTGATGGTGACGTCAGATTAGAATGACATCTGCACGCGAAAACCCGCGACAAACGCATCCCGGCCGTTCTCGCCATCCGGGCGTAAAATCCATTGAAAGTCCGGCGACACCGAAAGCCACGGAAGGATCTGCATTCGGTAATAGGTCTCCAGGACTGTCTCATGGTGCGGGTCGCGGCCGATGCGCGTCAGCTTGTCAGACAGAATTCCCGATGCCACGCCGAATCCCAGCGTGTCTTCGTCACGCGTCGGGATCAGGCCCAGGTATTGCCAGCCGACGCTCCAGAAGTTCTCGATCTCATTCACGTCGGAATGCGCGTAGCCGTACCGCGCGAAAACCCCGAGTCCCTGTTCGTCGCTGCTGTCAGCCGGGTTTTCTCGAAACACGGCTTGATCAAAGCCGGCGTAGAAGCCCACGTCGTCGCGCTTCAGGGGCACTGACAGGCGATACCCGAAGCGGTCGTTGAAGAATTTCTCTTTCGCTCGGGGGTCGTGCCACATGCCGACGCGATACGCCCCCGGCAGCTTGCCCCATGCGGTTTCCAGCGTAGGAGTTACGCCGAATTCATAGATGGAGAAGAAGTTGTCCGGCCCGTGATAGGCCGTGTCGAACCCGGCGCGCACGTTCTCCGCGTCCGCGTCGGCGCCGCCGGCGGCGAAATAGAACCACGGGCACGGCGTCGCAACCAGTTGCACGCCATGGCCTGGCTCTGGAAACGGGATGTTCGCGGTGTTCGCCAGACCGTTATTCAAGAACTGCGTCACGGAGTCATTCGCGTATGCGTTCGTATCGAAGTCAACCGTGAGGTCGATCTTTCCGCCGCGAACGCGCAGCGCTTCGCCCAGAATTTTCTGCTCATACCACAACTCGCTCAGCACGACCTCTTCATCGCCGAACGCTTCGCCATTGACCCCGAACAGGCTGCCCACGTATTCATCGACACCGTCGCTCCAGCCGCCTTCGGCTAGCGCATACACCGTGCCGCCGTCGATCAGCTTCATCGCGCCCAGATCGAGCGTCAGCTCAAGCCCGTAGCTGCCGGTGATCTTGTGTGCGTTCTTTGTCTGCAAGCCACCGTGCGCGTTGTGCTGATAGACCGTGGTGAGCGTGAGATTAAAAGTCAGGCCGTTGTCTTCCAAAAACGACCGTGTGCCCCACCAGCTGCCGAGCAGCCGATCTCGGGCAAACACGTCGGAATCGTCCGGTGAGGACCGCGAAGCCGGAGTTTCGATCGGCGCGCTGCCGGGCTGCGTGGTAGCGTCGCCAGCGAAGGCTCCTGCCGCGCTGAGCAATAGAATGCCTCAGGTGCTCCTCATGGGCGATATTCTCCTTGTGACCGCGCGACGAATGACGAATGGTCAAGGTCCGTGCGTGCTGTCGTCGTTCCTATCGGTTGTTGCCGATCGTCGCCAAACGAGGTTCATGCGCGATGTAAATGATCGAGCGACAATACGTACATTATACAATATATTGTATCTTATGGTACAAAATGGAGCTGATGTCAATCGCTGTGAGTCGATGCAATCCATTTGGCCTCGCCGGGATCAGTGCGAAACGGCGAAGCGCGAGATTCACGCCGCGTCTCGCAGGTCGAGTCGCACGAGGTTATAAAGCAAAAATGCAGGACGCGAGTTCAAACGCGGCGCCATGGACGGTCGCCCGACTGCTCGACTGGACGCGGCAGCATTTCCAGCGTCAGGGGATCGAGTCGCCGCGGCTCTGCGCCGAAATCCTGCTTGCCCACGCATTGGGATGCCCGCGCATTCAACTCTACGCGCGATTCGAGTTCGTTCCCGACGCGGGCGCCATGACTGTGTTTCGCGACGCGGTTCGCGAAGCGGGCGGCGGCAAGCCGATTGCATACCTC
The DNA here is from genome assembly GCA_016795025.1 of Phycisphaerales bacterium. Taxonomy (GTDB): domain Bacteria; phylum Planctomycetota; class Phycisphaerae; order UBA1845; family Fen-1342; genus JAEUIR01. Next base: position 12,087 of record JAEUIR010000012.1, on the reverse strand, counting down.
ACAGGCGCAAAGGAATTCTTCTCGCTTTCTTTTGACGTCACGCCGGATGTGCTGATTCCCCGGCCGGAAACCGAGATGATCGTCGAGAGAGCGATCGACTGGGTGCGGAGGAGTGGTCAGGTCGATGCGGCCATCGTTGACATCGGCACGGGCAGCGGCTGCATCGCGGTGGCGCTGGCCAAACATCTTCCGGCGGCGCGACTGTTTGCTTCGGACATGAGCGAGACGGCGCTGGCGGTTGCGCGGCGCAACGCAAACAAACACGGCGTGGCCGGCCGAGTCGAGTTCCGTTGCGGAAGCTTGTTCGGGCCGTGGACCGGGGATGGCGCGCCGCCGGCCTTCAACGTGGTGGTCAGCAATCCGCCATACATCGCTGAGCGCGGCGCGGACACGGTGGCAAGGTCGGTGCGCGAATTCGAGCCGCGAACAGCCTTGTTCGCGGGGGACGACGGCCTGTCGATCATTCGCCCGCTCGTCGCCGAAGCTCCCAGGCGCATCGCGCCGGGCGGCTTGTTTCTGATGGAAATAGCGTACAATCAGGCCGCCGCCGTTCGCGAGCTTTTCAGCGACGCAGTATGGAAAAGCGTGGCTCTGCATCGCGACACCGCCGGCCATCTGCGCGTGGTGCAAGCCCATACGCATGACGCCGCTCAAGGAGGAAGCTAAGTCATGGGTCTCGCATATTATCGAATTCGCGGCGGCAATCGTCTGCGGGGGACCGTTTCCATCAGCGGCGCGAAAAACGCAGCGTTGCCCATCATGGCCGCCGCGCTGCTGTGCGAAGGCGAAGTGGTTCTCCACGACATTCCGAATGTGGATGATGTCGATTCGCTGGCGGAGTTGCTCCGCACGCTCGGCTGCGAAGCGGAACGGCGCCCCGATGGGTCCATGCGTCTGCACGTTCGGAGCGAAGCCAACTCGCACGCGCCGTATGACATCGTGCGAAAGATGCGTGCATCGATTTGCGTGCTTGGCCCGTTGCTGGCGAAGCGCGGCAAAGCGCAGGTATCCATGCCCGGCGGGTGCGCGTTCGGCTTTCGCCCGGTGGATCTCCACATTCTTGCAATGCAGAAGCTCGGTGCGGATGTCGAGCTTCGCAGCGGCGACATTTTTTCGACGACGCGCAGACTGCGCGGCTGCGAAATGTTTCTCGGCGGGCCTTTTGGCTCGACGGTGCTGGGAACCGCCAACGCCATGATGGCCGCCACGCTGGCCGAAGGCGAGACGATCATCGAGATGGCCGCCTGCGAGCCGGAAGTGGTCGATCTGGCGAATTTTCTGATCAAGTGCGGCGCGAAGATCACGGGGCAGGGTACACCGCGCATCCACATTCAAGGCGTGCAACGATTGATGGGCTGCGAATATCGCATCATTCCGGATCGCATCGAAGCCGGCACATTCATGATCGCCGCGGCGATCACGAACGGCGAGTTGACGATCAAGAACTGCCGGATGGATCATCTGTTGGCATTCGTGGACCGGCTGAGCGCGGTGGGCGTCCAAACCGAGCGCACCGAGCAGGGCGTGTTTGTTTCGTCCGCGCGGCGGCTGCTTCCGACGGACGTGACCACACAAGTGTTTCCGGGTTTTGCGACGGACCTGCAGGCGCAGCTCATGGCGCTGCTGTGCATGGCCGATGGGAATAGCATTGTCACGGAAAAGATCTTTCCTGATCGATTTCTGCACGTAGCCGAATTGAACCGCATGGGCGCGAACTTGCGCAAAGAAGGCCCAACCGTGATCGTGCAGGGCGTGAAACAGCTCGTGGGCGCGCCGGTGATGGCGTCTGACCTGCGCGCATCGGCCGCGCTGGTGCTGGCCGGTCTTGCAGCGCAAGGCGTAACAGAAGTGAACCGCATCTATCACATCGAGCGCGGCTATCAGAATATGGAAGAAAAGCTGCGGGCCGTGGGTGCGGATATTGAGCGGCGGACCGACGGCGAGATTTGAATCAGGCGCAGCGCAACGATCGCGGCGCGCGCCGCGTTTCGTTGCAGCCCGGCTCGATTCCAATCATAATTGCCGGCGCGTTTGCGCATTTCGACCGGCCGGCGGAGCCCCCCCCGGCGCGCGGTCAAGGAGATTCATCATGATGTCCGATCGCGTTCGACAGATTCTCAGTTGGTACGAAAGCGACAACCCCGGCACGCTGGCGAACCTGCGGCGCATGCTGGGAACCGGCACGCTCGCCGACACCGGAAAGTTCGTCATCCTCCCGGTCGATCAGGGCTTCGAGCATGGCCCGGCTCGCAGTTTTGCTCCGAATCCGGTGGGGTACAACCCGCATTATCACTTTGAGCTGGCGCTCGAGGCCGGCTGCAACGCATACGCTGCGCCCCTCGGATTCATCGAAGCCGGCGCGCGGCATTTCGCGGGCGAACTGCCGCTGATTCTCAAGCTCAATAATAATGAGTCGCTTTATGGCTCTAAGAATCCGTGCCAGGCGATCACCGCGTCGATCGATCACGCCTTGCGGCTCGGCTGCGCCGCGATCGGATTCACGATCTATCCTGGTTCGGCGCATGCTCAGCAGCAATATGAGCAGCTCAATAGTCTCGCCGAAGAAGCCAAGTCGGCCGGTTTGGTCGTGGTGGTGTGGAGCTATCCGCGCGGCGAAGGGTTGAGCAAGGATGGCGAAACCGCCATCGACGTATGCGCGTACGCCGCGCAAATCGCCGCGCAGCTTGGTGCGCACATCATCAAGGTCAAGCCGCCCACGGATTTCATCGAGCAGGCGGAGGCGAAGAAAGTCTTCGAAAAGCAGCAAATCCCGATCAAGACGCTCGCGGATCGCATTCGCCACTGTGTGCAGAGCGCGTTCGACGGGCGCCGCATCGTCATTTTCTCCGGCGGCGCGACCAAGGACGAGGCGGCCGTTTTTGACGAAATTCGCGGCATCCGCGACGGCGGGGGATTCGGTTCGATCATCGGCCGTAACGCGTTTCAGCGTCCGCGCAAGGACGCCGTGGCGATGCTGAAGCGCATCATGAGCATTTACGCGGGCAAGGAGTAGTCCTTCCGCGTTCGAAGCTGAACCGACGAAATTGGCGTCGAGCGAGTTCACTCGTTCGACGCCAATTTCGTTTGCAGGTCGTACGGGGGCCCGCGGCTGCTAAGTTCGTCGCCGAGCAAACATCAAGCCGATCGCGATGAGCGCCACCGTCGCCGGCTCGGGCACAAAGTGGATTGCCGCGAGCGTGCCCTGGGCACGATTGAATCCTGATTCGTCGAGCAACTGAATGACGTTGCCCTGTGCGTCCCGCGGTTCCGCGCGCACATTGACCTCAGGGAAGCCTGACGGATTGGCGTCCTCCGGTCGAAAGCCGATGCTCCATCCCTCCGCCGCGTTGGTACCCACTGCAAACGGAGTCCATGTGTCGTAATTCGGCGAACCGGCGATGTAGTACATGACACTCGCCACATTCGGTCCGGAGGTCGATTCGCGCGTTCGTGGATTGATCCACTCGAATGAGAGTCTGCCCGCTTCGCCGAATTCGCCGGTTCCGACGACTGCTTCGCCGTTGAATTTCGGCGCGCCCATCAGCGCGGCTTCGTCCGGGTCGTCAGGTGATTTTTCGATATGCCTGCGCCAGAGTGCATCGATCGCATCGCGCTCCTCCTGTTGACGCTGCCGCCTGCGAATCGGGTCGCGGATCGTCTCAAAGTATTCCTCGGACTCACGCAAGGCGGCAGCCTTGCGGCGTTCGAATTCGTCGGTGTCAATGTCTGCATACACCGAGGATGATGTCAGCGTCAGTGCGGTCAGCATGGCGCTCAATAACCGCAGGTTCAATTTTGATGGGTTCGTGCGGATAGCGTTCATGTGGCGTCCTCGCGATTGTCCCGGGTTTGGGACCAAGCTCGACCACCGGGACACGCCGAGCCGGACTATGAACAGACCGCAACCGTTGCGGTCACTCGCGATGGCGGATTTCTTGCGCGTCGCTCAGAGATCATTCGGAGTTGCTTTCGCCGAAACGCGATTCGCTTGTTTTCCGCCAGTGTTCAACCACCGCCAACAAGCACAGCGGACCCGAGCGGCAAGTCGGGCGCGCCAGTTGTCCGGAAATGTGTGAAATTCACGCGACCGCGCGACGGCGGCGACCGGCTGTGCAGAGTCATCGCCCTCCGCCGGAGAACCAAATACACTTGCGGCTCGATATGCAACCCACGATCGGCACACTTCCGCCCGGCTCCGTCAACCGACAGGTTGTCGTGCTCGCGCTGCCCATGCTCGGTGAGCAGTTGCTGAGCTACATGGTCGGTCTTGTCGATACGCTCCTGGCAGGGCACATCAGCAAGGAGGCGATCGCCGCGGTTGGCACGGGTAGCTATCTCGGCTGGATGATCAATCTGACGTTCGCGCTGGTCGGCGTTGGGGCGGCGGCAATCATCAGTCGGTCAGTCGGCGCGCGCGATGAAGCCACGACCCATCGCGCACTGCATCAGGGTGCGATCCTTGGCGCGCTGCTCGGGTTTGTCGCGTGCATCGCCTCATACTTCGCGGCCGATAGCCTGGCCGGCTTTCTGACGAACACGCCGAGCGCCCGGCAGCTCTGCGCGCAGTTTATTCGCATCATCGCGCCCGGCTATCTCCTCGCGAGTTTCAACATGGTCGGCAGCGCCATGCTGCGCGCCGCAGGCGACACGGTCACGCCACTGCGCATCATGGCCGTGGTGAATGTGGTGAATGCAGCCGTTTCCGCCGCGCTGGTGTTCGGCGGGCTTACGCCACAGCTGGGCGTGACGGGCATCGGGATCGGCTTCGTAACAGCCCGTAGCATCGGCGGGATTCTGATGGCCGTTGTGCTGTTCAACGGCGTGCGTGGGCTGCGCATTCGACCATCGGGGTTGCGCGTGGACTGGGAAATGATGAAGCGCGTGCTGCGCATCGGTATCCCGGCGGCAGGCGACACAATGCTGATGTCGATCGCGCAGCTTACGTTCGTGAAGATCATCGCAATGACCGGCACGGGTGATGTCGGCACGGCGAATTTTGCGGCGCACGTCGTCGCTGTCGAGGTCGAAGGCTTGAGTTACATGCCAGCGCTCGCGTGGGGCACGGCTGCGGCGACGCTCGTCGGTCAATATCTCGGGGCAGGGCGGCCGGTGGAGGCGACGCGTGCCGGGCATCTTGCGGCGATGCAGGGCGCGGCGCTGGGCCTCTTCAGCGGCGCGGTGTTTCTCGCGTTCGCGGAGCAGATTTATGCGATGTTCACAAGCGACCCCGCCGTGCGTCACGTCGGCATACCGGCATTTCGGCTGATGGCGTTCGCGCAGCCGTTCCTCTGCACGGCGATTGTTTACATTCAGGCGTTGCGCGGCGCGGGCGACACGCGCATGACGATGATCTTCGCATTGATCGGCGGCATCGGGCTGCGCATTCCAATCGCCTATCTCGGCGGCGTGGTGTTACAAGGCGGATTGATCGGCGCATGGTGCGGAATGTGGGCGGACAACCTCGCGAAGTTCCTGCTTGGACTAGCGAGATTCCTGCACGGTGGTTGGAGGCGCATCCGAACCTGATGGCGGTGATGAGCGGTCCTGCGTCACTTCTCGTCGGTCGAATCGACGCGCGAGCTCTATGACGCGCCCTCGAACCAATTCGGTCGCAATCTCGTCGCCGAGCGAGTTTAGCTCGGCCGCTTCTATCGGCTCACCGTACGCAACCATCACCGGTGATGGCCCCGGCAGCGGCGCGTGTCGCGGCCACGCTTCGAATGCGCCCAGAATCACAGCCGGCACAATCGGCACGCCGGCCTTCCGAGCCACCACAACCACGCCCGACAGCATCGGCCCGATCGAGCCGTCTATCGTGCGCGTGCCCTCTGGAAACGCGACGACCACCTGTTTCTGCTTCAGCCGCCGCAGCGTTTCCTTGATCGCGCTGATGTCGGCCGCGCCGCGTTTCACCGGAAACGCGTTCAGCGACTCGATCAGCCGGCGAAACAGCGGGTTTCGAAACAGCGAGTCACGGGCCATGAAATGGCATTCGCGATCCAGCGCCAGCGTCGCGAGCACCGGATCGAGAAAACTCTGATGATTCGCGACGATGAGCGCCCCGCCGAATGGCGGAACATTCTCGCGCCCGAATACGCGCCCACGAAAGAAAATCGCAAACCAGACACGGCACAATACGCGGCACAAGCGATACCACATTCGCACTGGCGCGTGCATGCGCACCTCGCGCCATCGGCCGGGATTTCGAACCGGCGCGTTCATCGCTGCCGTCGAGGCCGGCCGCGGCGTGTCGCACGATGGGGCCGCGCCGCCGCGCGCGTTGGACAATACGCTCAGCGAAACGCCGCCGCCGCGAATTCGGTTAGATGATGACATGCGTGTCGCGATGGCTCGCAGGCACCATGTTCAGCCCGCGTGAGCGAATAGTGTCGTATAGCAATTCGACCACTTCGGGAATCGTCATGTGCGTCGTGTCGATGCGGGTTGCGTCGGGCGGCACGGCCAGCGGCGCAACGGCCCGCTGCGAATCCGTTGTGTCGCGCTCGCGCAGGTTTTGCAGCACCTGATCCAGCGTCACATCCTCGCCGTCCGCCAGCAATTCGTGATATCGCCGTTCCGCGCGGCGCTCGATCGACGCATCCAGAAAGAACTTGATGTCCGCGTCCGGGAACGCGGCCGTCCCCTGATCTCGCCCTTCTGTCACCATCGCGCCGAGTTGCCGGCCGATGCGCCGCTGCCGCTCGATTAACTCGCGCCGCACACCTGGCGACGCCGCGATAAAGCGCGTGCGCTCGCTGACGCGCATTGAGCGAATCTCCTCCGTCACGTCGCGATCGCCTAGCGTCACGCGGATATGCGTGGGACCGAGGTCGAGATGATAGTCGCCCTGCCGCGCGATGTTCGCCAGCGCCGCATCGTCTCGCAGATCGGCATTCGCCTCGATCGCCGCGAGCGTCACCGCCCGGTACATCGCGCCTGTGTCCAGATATGGGATGCCCATTCGCGCGGCCAGTTTTCGCGCGGCCGTGCTTTTGCCTGATCCTGCCGGCCCGTCGATCGTGATGATCATCTCGGCTTCACTCCTGGCTGCCGCCCCGACGCACCGCCGGGCCGTTCGGGAATTATAGCGGTGGCACCGTCGCTAACCTCAGCCGCCGGGCGACTGTCCAAATCAACTGCGTCAGATCGGTTATCTTACGCCGCACCGCCGCGAGTTTCGGAGCGCCGGGCGCTGATCCGTCGAAATCGCTGGAAAACGAGGTCGCCATGAATATTCGTCGCCATATACTGATCGGAATGGGGCTGCTGATGATCGGGACGGGATGCGCGCAGAAATTCACGCGCCAGCATTTCGACATGATCGAGGTTGGATTCGACGATCGCGAATCCGTCGAAAAGCTGCTTGGCAAGCCCCGCACTGACGCGACAGGCGAATGGTACTACGTGGATGACGAGCAGTCGCAGCACGCGCGCGTATTCTTCGACGGCGATGGCCGTGTCCGCGGAAAAGAATGGATGAACGCCGACACCGGCGAATGGCAGGGCGAAAACCCAGACGCCGCGCCGGCCTCGCGCGGCGATTCGCGCGGCTCGCGAAACTCCAATCGCCGCGTCGACCGGTGATCCGCTTCGACACCACGACCGCGCTATGCCCGGCCAAGATTAACTTGACGCTCCGCGTCCATCCGCGCCGAGCCGACGGATTTCACGATCTCGAATCGCTGGTCGCGCAACTTGAGTTCGGCGATGAACTTTCGGTCGTACGCCGTGCGGATTCGAACATCACCCTGCGCTGCGACGACCAAACAGTGCCGATCGACGAGTCGAATCTGGTGAAGCGCGCGGCCCGGGCGTTTCAAGCAGCCGCCCCACGGGCCATCGGCGCGGATTTCGACTTGAAGAAGCGCATTCCTCCCGGCAGCGGACTCGGCGGCGGCAGCTCGAACGCGGCGGCAGCGCTGCGCGTGTTGAACCATCTGGCTGAATGGCCGTTCGAGCGGGCGCGCCTGATGGAACTCGGCGCGAGCGTGGGGTCGGATGTGGCGTTGTTTTTCGGGGGGCAGGCTTGCGTGATGCGCGGCCGCGGCGAACGGATCGAGCCCATGCGGCTTGAGTTGCCGCTGCATCTCGTGTTGGTTCTGTCCGCGCTTCAGTGCTCGACAGCGGAGGTTTACCGGCGATTCGATGAACTACCGCCCCCGCCGGCGCGTCCGGCGGTTCCACCGTTGGCTTCGAAAGGCGGCATGAGCGCGAAGCAATGGATGGAAGCGCTGCATAATGATCTTGAACCGGCCGCGTTTGCGACTTGTCCCGCGTTGCGGGAACTGGCGGTGGAGATCCAGGAACGCACAGGGCTGGCGGTGCGCATGAGCGGATCGGGTTCGGCGCTGTTTCGCCTGTTTGATGACGATCGCGGGGCGCGGCGATTCGCTGAAAGCGTGGAATCGATCGGCGACGCACGTTGCGTAGTCACCGAATTCGCGAAGTAGCTGATACTCGCGATGGTCACGACGCCGGCGGTATGCTCATCTCGTAGGGGCTGGTCGTGTTCGTGTACCACTTCCCGCCCAGGCGCCCCACGGCCGTCAGCTTGTGCGGGGCGCAGGCGCCACTCGCGTCGAGCACCTCATCCGCGATATGCATCGCGACAATATCGCCTAACATCACGTGCGAACTGCCCGGTCCCTCACCCAGAACGATCACCTGCCGCAGAGAACATTCGAGATTGATTCGTGCCTCAGCCACCAGCGGCGCGCGAATGAATCGCGCCGGGGCGGGCGTTAATCCCGAAAAGGGAAATTCGCTCTCGCCATACGGTAGTTCAGCGGCGCTGCGCACCATGTGCGGGCCGATGTCGGCCGTTACCGTCGCGATGGAGAACTCGCGTGTGGCTTCGATGTTTCGGCAGGTGTGCTTGAGCGAGCCATCGCGATGCAGCCCGTTTGAGATCATCACCACCGGCGGATTCGCGCATACCATGTTGTAAAAGCTGAACGGGGCCAGATTGTGCCGGCCGCCCGGCGAAATCGTGCCGACCAGCGCGATCGGCCGCGGAACGATAAAGCTGATGCACAGGTGGTACAGATCGCGCCAATTCATAGCGCCGTCGCGCACATCAACGAACATCCACTGGTTCCTTTTGCTCGCGCGCCGGCGCGGCCGTGCGCACCGTTTCGAGCCATGCGGCGTCGCAAACCTCCGCCAGCGGCGTCATCACAAAGTCGCGATCCCACATGCGCGGATGCGGCAACGTCAACCGGGTCGAGGTGAGTCGAAGCGATCCATATAGCAGCAGATCGAGATCAAGCGTGCGCGGGGCGTTACGTTCATCGCGAACCCGCCCGAAAAGCTGCTCGACGCGCAGCAGAGCGATCAGCAATTCGTGCGGGTCGAGCGAGGTCGCCAGGCGCGCCACGCCGTTGAGATATCGCGGTTGATCCGCGGGCCCGCCGACTGCGTCCGTTTCAACCAGCCGCGAGCACTGAATGAGTCGTGCGACGCCTGCTCGTTCCAATTCGTGAAGCGCTCCGCGAATGTTGGCCGCGCGATCGCCGAGGTTTGAACCCAGCGCGATGAACACCAGCCCATCCGCCGCATTCGCGCGCCAGTCGGCCAGACGCGGCGTCGCGGCACCGGGCAACGCCGCAGATTTGCTCTGATTGGAAAAGTGGTCCATGCCGTCGCTCGCGGCTGTGTGATTCACCAGCGCAGCCCGCTCAGACGCTCCAGCGCCGCGCACGTGCGATCCGCGTCGACTGTCAGCGCGAAACGCACGTAGCCTTCGCCGTAGGCGCCGAAGCCAGTGCCCGGAATGCACACGACGGCCGCCTCGTCCAGCAGCTTGGTTGCCAGCGACATTGACGTATAGCCGCGCGGAACGCCGACCCACAAATAAAAGGTCGCTTGGAGCGGGCGCACGCGGAAGCCGAATTGCGCTAGCCCGTCGCTCAAGGCCGCGGCGCGCTCGCGATACATGCCGCGAAGTGCCGCGATTTCCGGTCGCTCGATACCGTGATACGCTTCGATACCCGCTTCCTGGATCGCGGTGAACGGCCCGCTATCGAGGTTGGACTTGATGCGCGCGAGCGCCGCGACAACCTCCGCATTGCCGGCGACAAAGCCAAGCCGCCAGCCGGTCATGTTGAATGTCTTGGAGAGAGAATGAAACTCGATGGCGACTTCGCGCGCGCCCTCGATTTCCAGGATGCTCGGCGCCGGCTTCTCAAAGTACATTTCGTTATATGCCGCATCGGATGCCACGATGATGTCGTGCTTGCGCGCGAACGCGACGACATGCTCGAAAAACGCGCGCGGCGCGACCGCCCCCGTCGGGTTATTCGGATAATTAATGAACATGAGCTTCGCGCGATTCGCGGTGTCCGCGGGAATCGCGGACAAATCCGGCAGCCAGTCATTCGATTCGTGCAGCGGCATGATGTGTGGCGTTCCCCCGGCGAAAAGCGTGCCCGCGAAGTAAACCGGATAAGCCGGGTCGGGGATCAGCGCGGTGTCCCCGGGATTCAGCACGGCGAGCGGAAGGTGGCCGATGCCTTCCTTTGTGCCGATGACGGCGGCAAGCTCACGATCGGGATCGAGCGAGACGCCATAGCGTTTGTGACAGAAAGCGGCCATCGCGCCGCGGAATTCGTTGGAGCCGTCACCGCGTGGGTAGCGGTGGTTCGCCGGCACGCGCATGGCGGTGTTCATGCGTTCGATGATGAACTGCGGCGTGGGCTGGTCGGGGTCGCCGATGCCGAAGTCGATGACGTCCTTGCCGGCCTCGCGCGCGGCGCGTTTTTTGCGGTCGATTTCAACGAACAGATACGGCGGCAGGGCTTGAAGACGCTGAGGGAGGGTTAAGGCCATGCGGATTCCCGGAAAACAGAATTCAAAACTCAAAAAATCATTACGCTAAACGCGGAGCACCTTAGCCCACGGCGCAGAATTCAAGAATCAAATTGCCGGGCCCCGCGATTCCTGCGGGGCGCGACAATCGCTCGGCGCAATGCGACCTTCTTTTTGGGGCGATTTGAATTCCGCATTCCCGGCTTACCCCGCTAGCGCGGTATCGATCATCGCCTTGTAGTCCTTCTTCGGCCGAGTGCCCAGTACGCGCTGCACGACGTTGCCGTTTTTGAAGAACATCACGGTCGGGATGTTCGTGACGTCGTACTTTCGTGCGACCTGCGGGGCCTTATCGATGTCCACCTTGCCAATACGCACCTTGCCGGCGTACTCGCTGGCCAACTCGTCGATCACCGGGCCAAGCATCATGCACGGTCCGCACCACTCCGCCCAAAAGTCGACCACTACCAGCTCAGGCGACTGAAGCACCTGCGAATCGAACGTGTCGTCTGCGAAATGCAGCGTATTCTGCCCGGCCATTCGTTCTTCTCCTTGCTCCCCGCGGTATGGTGCGGGTATCCCGATAATTCTAAGCGCCTCGATATCGCGGTCAAAGAACCCGCGCGGCCGCTGCGACTTGGATGACAACAGGCGATTGGGTGCGACAGCCGATTACAATATCTGACGGGCCGGCGGTCCGACCAGCGTTTCGCAATAGCGGCGATTCGATAGCGTTTGACAGAGTATGATGCGTTCATCCGCTCAAAATCCGAATTCCCCGGAGCGAGCCATGAAACTTGTTCGCCGTTCACTCGCCGCCGTTCTGGTCGTGTCGATCGCCTCGTTCCGGGCCGATGCGGACGACGCGACATCCATGCAACCACTTTCAGCGAAACAGTGGGAACGCGAAAAGGCCGCCCATCTGCTCCGCCGCGCCGCGTTTGGTGGATCTCCAGACGAAATCGATCGCTACCTGGACATGGGGCTCGATGCCGCCGTCGATTCGCTCGTCGATTATCACAAAATCGGCTACGACGTTTCGCCGCCCAGGCTGGATCCAATGGTGCTTGAATCGCAGCGAGTCGCGGAGCAGCGCCTCCTCAGCGACGAGGAGCGCCGCGAATACCAGCAGAAGCGCCAGATGGCCGAGCGCCGCTCGCTCGAAGAGGTTAGGTTGTATTGGATCGAGCGCATCGCCGGTTCGCCGCGCCCATTCGAAGAGAAAATGACGCTCTTCTGGCACGGGCATTTCACGAGCGGGGCGCGCGAGGTGAAGCGGGC
>JAEUIR010000129.1 GCA_016795025.1 Phycisphaerales bacterium | reverse complement strand
GCCTCTCATTGACATCCCCCCCACCCCGACAGAGAATCAGATAATTCACCGGCGCGTTTCGATTCGCGCGGAATGAACGATTCAGAACGGCTGCGGAAACTGCCGATCTGGATATCGTGGAAACAGGTTTGAGCACGGCTGGCCGCTCGCGGCTGTCCGACAGAAAGGTGGCTTCGGCGATGGATCAACCCTCGTCGCATCTGCGCATCAAGCAGGTCGATGGCGTCGTCGTCGCGGAGTTCGTCGATCGCAAGATTCTTGACGAGCTTGCGATTCAGGAAATCGGCGACGAACTGGAGCGGCTGGCGGAGTCCGAGGCCGGCATCCGGCTGCTGCTCAATTTTCGAAGTGTCGAGCACCTTTCCAGCGCCGCGCTCGGCATGTTGATCAACATCAACAAGAAGGTGAACGCCCGCAACGGCCGGCTGAAGCTCGCCGAAATCAATCGGCAGATTCTCGAAGTGTTCAAGATCACGCAATTGAACCGCGTGTTTCAGATACACGACACCGCCGATCAGGCCATCGAGGATTTGCGCTAACTGAGCGATGGAAGCCGGCGCGGCGCGCCGCACCGCACGGAACGATTCGCGGCGACGGAATTCCGCTTGAACAACGTGTCCTACAACGAAATCGTCGTCAGCAACGATCTTCGCAGCGCGAAGGAGCCGGAGGAGCAGATCCTCGGCGAGGTGCAGCGCTGTGGATACGACCCTGACACCGTCTTCGCCATCAAGCTCGCCTTCGAAGAAGCCATCACGAATGCCGTGAAGCACGGCAACAAGAACGACCGAAGCAAAAAAGTCATCATCCGCTATTTCGTCGATCGAAACCGCGTCATTCTCGCCATACAGGATCAGGGCCAGGGCTTCATGCCCGAAGCCGTGCCCGATCCCACGCTGGCCGAAAACCTCGAACGTCCCTGCGGCCGCGGACTGATGCTGATACGATCGTACATGACCGAAGTCCGTTACGACAAAAACGGCACAGAGGTGTGGATGATGAAAGAGCGACCCGGACCCCACGTATGACATCTGATCCGCTTCAATCGCCGTTGCAGGTGGACATTTCGTCCGAAGGCCGGGCCCATTTGGTGCGGCTGTCCGGCTCAGCGAGCATCGAGGAATCCGAAGAACTTCGCATCACGCTCAATCAACTCGTATCCGATTCCGCTCCGAATCTCGTATTGGATCTAAGCGGACTGACTTACATCACCTCTGTTGGAATCGGCGCGCTGGTTGCGGCTCATCACCGCACCAAAAAACTCAGTGGCCGCATTGTCATGGTCAATCCATCCCCCGCGATTCAGCGATTGCTCACGTTAATTCACATCGACCGGCTGATCGATGTGTTTCCGACCACCGACGCCGCGCTGGCGGCGCTCCAACCACACACGTAAACCCCGTCGCCGCGCTTGCGGTCGCTGCGTTTGCTCAAAATATCGATCGAATTCGATTCAACCAAATGGTTGACAATTTGCGCTTCCGCCTAATATTAGACCATATGGGGTTCGCATTCGACGCCTGACATCGACCGCCTGTTCCACGCGCCAGCCCATCCGGCTCGACGCGGAGTGCTGCGCCGCTTGGCCGAAGGAGAATGCAATTTCACCGAGCTTACCGCTCTAATACTGTCCTCATGCGAGTGCAACGCGTTAACTCGCTTCTCGCTACCCTGAACCTGCCATACCACACTCGCTACGGGCAACCGCCGTTCGCCACGCACGCGACGAACGAATCGATGTCAAAATTATTGACGACATCATCCCCGTTCGCATCGGCGTTTAATACATTACAATCCGGATAGTTTGCCGAATAACTGGCGGGGTCAGAGAGAGCTAGCACAAATCCATCAATATCGAAGTTGTTGACGCGCCCGTCGCAGTTCATATCCGCTCGCAACTGTTCCAACCCGCCGAATTGAATTGGAATGATTTCCGTCACGCCGAGAATTCGGATGGGTGTTTCGACCAGGCCAAGCGGCTGATCAGGTCGCTGGAAGGAAAACGACTGGTACGCCACGGACTCGTCCGAGGGGAGAACGATTTGGCCGACCGGCAGATCGAATTGCGGCAGCCGCGCCAATCCCAATTCCACATCAAAGTCGCCGGGGGCCGGCGGCGCGTCCTCGGCTGTGCGCGATACCGTTAACGCTACATAGACGACATCCGCGCCACGATACCCCGCGTTATAATTGACGCGGCGCCCGTTCACGATAGTCGTGCCGCCTGCGCGCGGCGTATTGGCCGCGACCGAGCAATCGCAGCTTTCGGACGGCTGGGATCCGCCGACGCCGGATAAGCACCTTGTGATTGTCTGATCTCGAATGACTTGTGGGGGAACCAGGCAGTGATCGATCAATACCTGTCGAAATTCAAACAGCAGGCAATAGTGGACATCAGGGTTCGCCGGATAGCCGGGGGTGTCGATCGCGTAATACTCGCAACCAGCCGCACGATCGCGAGTTCCATCCGGACGTAAATAGCCATCCCGACCCGGCATGTTATCGGGATCGCTGCGATGACCATATCGGGTGATTGTAGTAGGCGCACAGTTGCCGTCGTCAAACCGAATGCATGTGGAGTCCTCGTGGAACTCGCCCTCCAGACAACGAAATTCCTGATTATCCGCGTTCCGCTGAGGCACCGAATACATGTGATTTGGATCTGTACCAAGGAATACGCATGATCGGGCCAATTGCCGAAACTCGCAACAGGAACAATCGCAGCCAGACAAGCCAAGCGAACGTATTCGGTTTTCGATGTGGTAATAGGCATGTGTGCCGCCATTTGGAAGCGATTCTCCGACCGGCCCGTTGACGATTGTCTCGAAATCGCCCGCGCAATGCCCGACGCCAGCGACGAGTTCTCCCGTCGCGCTGCACATCGACTGGCATTGAAAGGGCGTTGTACCGCCGAAGGGGTTGAAAATGAACGTCATGCGCCCGAGAAAACTCGCCGTGAACGACGTTGCCAGCGTGTATTCGGGATTTCCATCCGGCGGATGTTGCGCACCCGAAACTCCGCAGGAATAACCGTTGATAACTTCAATTGCACGAGAGCCCACGCCATCCAACACGTAGCCGCCCGGCTCAAAAAACGCCGAAACACCCCCTGTGCCATTGGAGCGGTAGGTTTCCAACAAACCCGCGATCGAGCTGCGCACAAAATAGGGGGTGCCCTGCGGCCCACGAACAAATACATCGATCGTGATCGTTTGGCCGCCCCCATGAAAGATGCCTTCTCGTGGAATGACTTGCGCTTCAACGAGACTATTCAACATGAATGAGGCTGACTCCGCCGCAGAAGAAAACGCAGCTTCCATCCGACGGAACGCCAATGGCGTGTCCTGCCGAAAACACGAGCCATTCCAGCCCTGCGACGATGGCGCATTCCCGCAATCCGCGCCGTCCTCCGTATACCGGTTGAATGCGTTGTCGTAGAAGCAACTCCATCGGGCGAAAAATAGAACTTGCGGTTCGTCGGACTGCCCTGATGCAGGAGAAGCGGCAGCAAGCAGCGACATGGTCCACACAACGAATCGTACGCTTTTGGAACACCCGCCGCTCTGACCGCGATCGTGCGCGACATGAATAGTCATGATTCACCGTTGCGTGATTTTTCAAAGGACAGCCCATATCGACCGCAGACGCCAGGTGGCAGGCAAAAGCGCCGACAGGAAATGCATGCGAGTGGGGTTGATGGTAATAGATGAAACGAAATGCGACAACCGCTCGTTTCGGTCCGAAAATTTGAATTTGTGAGCCGAATTCCGGTATTCCCCCATATCGAGCGCGCGCCGATGAGAACCGTATGAACAACTCCGCTGCTACCTTCCGAACGCGTGCAAGGATGCACGTGGCCATCGTTTCGCGGCGCATCGCCGCTGCGGTTATCGACGGCCGTAAACGCATCGAGTCGCGCCTCGCGTTGACGCGCCGCGCGCCGTTTGGCCGCATCCGTCGCGGTGATCGCATTTATTTCAAAATATCTGGCGCGGAAATCGTCGGCTCATGCACCTGCCGCAGAGTGCTTCAATTCGACCGCTTGAGTCCTGCGGGTGTTTGTGAATTGCGACGGCGGTTTGGGCCGCTCATCGCCGCGGATCGCGGCTATTGGAGCGACCGTCGCGCCGCCCGCTACGCGACGCTTGCATGGCTTGGTCAATTTCAACCGGTGGGCGCTCACTCGCCAAATGTCGAGCGTCAATTCGGAAGCGGCTGGATCGTCCTGGGCTGATTAAAGCAGTTTCTTGTTTTGTGCGGAGGGGAGTGCGGGCTTTCCAGCCCGCTTTGTGCGGGCAAGATGTCCGCACTCCCGAACTATTTGATTTCGGCCATCTTCACCGCCGCGCGATGCTTCGCAGCCAACAGTACGGCCTCAAGAACTCGCTGCGATTCATACGCGTCGTGGAAATCCGACAACGGAACCGTCGGATCCTGACCGCCTAGAAACGCCATCATGTCTGCCAGCAAGTTGACGAATGTATGCTCATAGCCGATCGGATGACCGTCCGGCCACCAGGCGCCCGCGTATGGATGGTTACCGGCGGACGTACACTGAATCCGCCGCCACCCGGCTGTGCGCCGATCTTCACGATTGTCGTAGTACCACAAATAACCCATGTCCTCGAACGAAAAACGCACGGCGCCATGCTCGCCGTTTAGTTCGAGCATGTTGTTGTTATGATGGCCGGCGGCGATCCGGCTTGCCTCAAACGTCGCAAATGTTCCGCCGCTCATTCGCGCGAGAAACATCGTCGCATCGTCTACATCACTCTTGCCCTTGGCTTTATTCGCGGCGCTGCGGGCGGTAACAGCCTTGGGCTGCTCCGCCAAAACGCGCTCGACAACGACGGTCTCCGCAAGCGCGCCGGTGATTTCCGTGAATTCCTGCCCCGTCACAAACCGCGCCAGGTCGATCATGTGCGAATTCAAATCGCCGTGAGCACCGTAGCCCGCATATTTTTTCTGAAAGCGCCAGGTCAGCGGCGCGCTCGGGCCGCCCCAGCTTTGCAGAAACTGTGCCCGCAAGTGGTAGATGCGCCCGAGCCTGCCCTCTTTGACAAGCTGCCGCGCGAACGCGATCGCCGGCGTGCGGCGATAGTTGAACCACACAAACGTCTTGCTGCGGCTGGATCGAGCCGCAGCGTTGCGCATCGAGCGGGCATCCTTCAAATTGCTCGATAGCGGTCGCTCGCACGCCACATGTTTGCCCGCCGCAATCGCCGCCAACGCCTGCTCTGCGTGCATGTACGACGGAGAGCTGATATCGACCAGATGCACTTCGGGGTCTTTGACAACGTCCTTCCAGTTCAGGTTGTATTTGCGAAAACCCCAGCGATCCGCGAATGGCGCGAGGCTGATCAAATCCTTGCCCACGACGGTGTGCGCTACCGGTTTGACGGCCAGATTAAAGAACTTCGGGGCCTGCCAATAGGCGTTGCAATGAACGCGCCCCATGAATTTCTGGCCGATTAAGGCGATATTACAGACATCCGGCATGCAAATTCCCAGAAAAAAATCAAGACGCGTCCCGGAAAATACGGGGCGGAACTATAAGGGGCGGCGCGCCGTCTGTCGACCGGTCACAAACAAGCAGTTTTGCGATGCCCGATTGCGATCGATTTCCGTGAAAACGACCGTCCCGCTGCAATGGACTTTCGCCGCATGTGCCGTGCGCGGTTCCGGAAACGGCTGAATTGACGGAACACTCGCTGGCCGCTAAACCGCAAGCATTCGCAGTCGATTCGGAAATATGGAGGCTCTCGAATGTCCGTCCTAAGCCCGATTAATCTCCTGGCATGGATCAACGAAAACCGCGGCGCCCTGAAACCGCCCGTCGGCAACAAGATGATCTGGCGCGACCGCGATTTCATCGTCATGATCGTCGGTGGGCCGAACGCGCGCAAGGACTATCACGTCAACCCGACCGAGGAGCTGTTCTATCAGATCGAGGGTGACATTGTCGTCAAGATCATCGAAAACGGCGTGAAACGCGATATTCCGATTCGACAGGGCGAGTTGTTTCTTCTGCCGCCGAACATCCCGCATTCGCCGCAGCGACCAGCCAACACGGTCGGCATGGTTGTCGAACGCCAGCGCCCCGGCGGCGATCACGATCATCTCCGGTTCTATTGCGACAAGTGTGGCGAAGTCGTCTACGAACCGGAATTCGACCTGAAGGACATCGTCGCGCAGCTCAAGCAAATCATGGAGATGTTCTGGAGCGACGACAATGTCGGCATGCGCACTTGCAAGAAATGCGGCACAGTAATGTCCAAGCCGCAGCCGGCCGCGTAGCGCCCGCCGCCCCAACGTGCGCGCGCCCCGATCGGCCGCGCGCCATCGATATGCACGCTCAGACGGATAACACGGCAAGCGAAATCGCGCGCGCCTTTGGACTGCCGGGCAGCGCGATCGGCTTCACACCGCATGGCGGCGGCCACATTCACCGCTCATTCGTGCTTCGAATGGTGACAGCCCACGGCGATCGCCGCTACTTCGCTCAGCAAATCAACACGTTCATCTTCGAGCGCCCCGCGATTGTTAGCGCCAACATCGTCGCGGTCACGGCTCATATTCGTCGTCGGCTCGCGGCTAAAGGCGCCATCGACTTGGCGCGGGGCGTGCTGAATCCGCTCCGCACCCTTAATGGCGAATGGGCGTGCGAGTCTTCCGACGGGCGCATCTGGCGAGTGTTTGATTACATCGAGGGCGCGGCCACCCGCGGCGCGGTGTGTGACGCGCGCGACGCCTACGAAGTGGGCGCGGCCTTTGGCGAATTTCAGGCGCTTCTCGCAGATTATTCAGGGCCGCCGCTGATCGAGGTTTTGTCGGGCTTTCACGACACGCCCGCGCGCTTGCGCGGTTTCGATGAGGCCGTGCGCGCCGATTGCGCCGGCCGAGCAGCCGCTGCCGCGCCGGAGCTTCGCGCCATCGATCGCCATCGTCGTCTCTCCCCTCTGCTTATGGAACTCGCGGCGAGCGGTGCTGCGCCGATCCGCATCGTTCACAATGACGCGAAGATCAGCAACGTGCTGTTCGACGCGAACAACGGCGCACGGCTTTGCGTCGTCGATCTCGATATCGTCATGCCGGGTTTGTCGCTGTTTGATTTTGGCGACATGCTGCGATCGTCGGCGACGCTCGCCGCGGAAGACGAGCCGGACGTCAGCCGCGTGAACCTGGAAGTTGAATTGTTCGAAGCAATCATTCGCGGCTATCTCAGCATGGCCGGCTCGTTCCTGCTGCCGATCGAGCGTGCGCATCTCGTCACAGCCGGATTGGTGATCACGTTCGAGCAGGCACTGCGCTTTCTGTCGGATTATTTGAACGGCGATCGCTACTACACCGTCACACGGACCGATCACAATCTGCATCGCGCTCGAACCCAACTCGCACTTCTGGAGCAAATGGCGCGCCGTCGTGTTGAACTCGAGCGAATCGCGATGGCATGCTGATTCGCTAAAATGTCCCGTCCCTGGTTTTGCACCTTTTCGTAGTCGAAACTTTCGGAGCCGCCGATGCGACCACAACGCGCGAATCACGCCGCCCTGCTCGCTCTGACTCTCGCCGTTATTGCAAATCCTTTGACGGCCGCGGCGCAGCAAAAAGATGAAACTCAAAACGAGCCAATTGGCACATCCTCGCGCAGGCTGGTGAATCCTCGCGACTTGCCCGCCGGGGTCATTTGCGAAGGCGTCACCACATTTGCCGCGCCAGGCGTGCCCGGCCCGCTCGTCGTGTTTGGCCCTGACGCAAACCCCGTCGCCGTTGCCGCGCTTGAGCGCGGCATCACTGCCCCGGTTATTGCCGCGGCGACGCTCGGCAAGGGGCGCGTAGTCGCATTCGGGCATACCGGCTACTTGGACGCCGCGGCAATGGCGACCGGCGACACGGCTCGTCTGATCGAAAATGCAATCAGGTGGGTCGCCGCCGATCGCCAAGGCGAAGACCCCAAGCCGCGAATCGGGATCATCGATGGCGATTTGCTGCAATTCCTGACCAACCGCGGCTATCACGCACAGGACATTTCGCCCGCAACACTCACCAAAGACGCGTCGCATTACGATGTCGTCCTATGCCGGCCATCGCGCATGTCCGACGAAGAAATTCGGGCTCTCCGTGAATTCGCGGCCAACGGCGGCGGACTGCTCGTCGCCCACCTCGGTTGGGGTTGGTTACAGCTCAATCCAGGCCGCGCGATCAGCGAGCATCCCGCGAACCGGCTTTTGCATGAAACCGGAATCGCCTGGGCCGACGGTACACTCGAACGCAATCACGACGCGGGTTTCGTCCTGACGCCATCCGCGACCGAGCATCACGCAGCGCTTGCCTTGGATCTATTGACCGCCGCCGAATTGTCGCCTTCGAACGCTGAAAAGGCCGATGACAAAACCAAAACCGCGCACCGGATCGCCGCGCGTATGGTCGAACTTGCCGCGGTCACGTTGCCGACCGATGACCGCGTGATCCGTCCGCGCCTGCGCGAGTTACTCGCTACGCGCGGCAACGCGCTCGTTCCGGAAGAAAAGAAACCGCTTGACGAAAAGCAACTGCTGGAGCGTGTCCTGCTGTCAGCCCAGGTTCACGAAATCCGAAACGCCGCGCCGCGCGAGTGCAAAGCGCATCCGGCCGCCGCGATATTTCCCGGCGCGCCAACCGCCGACGCGCCGCGCATCAGGCGATCGATCAAGTTGACGCCTTCCGTCGCCGCGTGGCACAGCACCGGACTATACGCGGCGCCCGGTGAGGTCATTCGCATCCGCGCTGCGCAAGCCGCGATTGACAATAAACTCGAAATTCGCATCGGCGCGCACAGCGATGCGCTGTGGCATCACAGCGCGTTGAGGCGCGTGCCAGAAATCACGCGCGTCGTTCAGATCCGCGAACGCGAGCTTGAAGTCGCCAACGCTTTCGGCGGCCTGATATACGTCGTGGTGCCCAACGCAATCAATAAGCCGGTTGAATTGGAAATCACGATCGACAACGCCGTCGAGGTTGCGTGGTTCCAACTGGGTCGCACCACCGACGAGGAATGGAAGACTCTGCGAGCCGCTCCCGCGCCGTGGGCCGAATTGGCCGGCCGCAACATCATTGTCAGCGTCCCCGCGACCGAAATCCGAAGTCTCGAAAATCCGTCCGAGCTGATGCGCTTTTGGGATGAAATCGCCGACGCGGCGGCTGACCTTTGCGCCATGCCGCGCGAACGCGCCCGCCCCGAACGCTACGTCGCGGATGTACAGATCAGCGCGGGCTACATGCACGCGGGTTACCCAATCATGACGCACCTAGACGCCGCACCCGACATGGTGAGCGTGGCGAATCTCCGCAAGAGCCGCTGGGGGCTGTTCCACGAACTTGGGCATAATCATCAATCGCCGGACTGGACCTTCGAGGGAACCGGCGAAGTCACCGTCAATCTCTTTTCTCTCTATCTTTCCGAAGAGCTGTGCAAGCAAACGCCCGCCGCCGCTCACAGCGCGCTGGGAGAGCGCGACAAACGCATGGCCGCGTACTTTGCCAAGCCGGCGTCGTTTGATCGCTGGCATAGCGATCCGTTTCTCGCGTTCTACATGTACTGGCAGATGCGCGAAGCGTTCGGCTGGGACGCCTACAAGCGCGTGTTCGCTGAATACCGCGGCTTAAGCTCCGAGCAGCGCCCGAAGTCGGAGCAGGAAAAACGCGATCAATGGCTTGTCCGCATGTCGCGTACCGTGGGGCGTGACCTAGGTCCGTTTTTCACCGCCTGGGGTGTTCCGACGAGCGACGCGGCCCGAACTGCAATCGCCGATCTGCCGGATTGGATGCCCGAGGGATTTCCGCCGCGTGCCGCGCATCAACCGTAGGCGATTCAGCGGCGCGGGAAAAGTGGGACCGGATTTAGCCGGCCGGCTTCTACCGCGTGCCGGTTGACGGCTCGGGTCGTCTCCCCGTCAATCGATCAACGCCAGCAGACGCTTCGGTGCTTGGGCGCGATAGGCCGCGATGAATTGCTCGAGCAGGACCGCCCAATCCGCATCCGGCATATCCAGTCGAATTGAAACCCAACCCGCGCGGCCGAGGTACGCCGGGACACGATAGCGCTGCGGCTCGCGCGTCACGAGTTCCTGCTGGCGGGCGGGCGAAGCTTTGCAGCATAGCGCGATGACTCCATCGCCGTGGTGGTTGTTCAGGTAATACGCAAACGTCTTTTTGCCCACGCCAAAGCTGATGTGCCGCTCGCCGAAGGGAGTCGTGGTCACGCTCGGCAGCGTCTCGGCCAGAGCAAACACCCTGCCGAGCCGCGATTGATCTCGCCTCGTCAGCGGTTCGCGCGTCACATGCCGAATAAACTCGGCGAGCGATATGGATGTATGCTTCGCCGCGCGGTTCGTCGATTTGTCGCTTCGCGCTCGCTTCGCCATCGCCAGCCGTCGTCTACTTCGGCAGCCACGTATCCCAATTCTTCGCGTACCCTTTCACGTTTTCCGCGGTGACGCGGTCGAGCTGCGCGACGTCCTTTGGCGACGGCGGTGATTTCTTATTGTGAATCTTGTCGATCAGAAGCTCCACGCTGCGATGGCCCCAGTCATGCACACGCTGGGCGAGCAGCACCTGCACGATGCCCTTTTCGGCATACTTCAGCTGCGCCGGCAGCGCATCCACCGCGACGATCTTCACCTCGCCCGGCTTCCACGTCATCAGCGCGTCGCTGAACAGCGGCCAGCCGCCGATCATGGCCCAACCGACGATGTCAGGATTTGCCGTCTGCACTTCTTGCACTTTCGCGGCGGCATCCTGCGGCGTTTCCTTGTGATAAAACACGTCGACCAGCTTGATATTCGGGTGCTTCGCGAGCTCGTCCTTTACGCCCTTGACGCGCAGTTGAAGATTCGGCGCGGTCTGATTGCCCGCCAGAATCGCGATCTTGCCCCCGTTCTCCCCGATGGCTTTCGCCAGCTCGACCATCACCTGCTTGCCGCACTCCACATCGTCCACGCCGTGGCACACGAAGCGTTTGCTTTTTGGCGCGTCGGAATCGAAACACGCGACTTCAACGCCCGAATCCACCGCCTTATCAATCGCCGCCGTCACTTTTGTCGCGTCGCTGCAACTGATCGCGATGCCGTCCACGCCGGCCGCCACGAGCTGATCCAGAAACGCGGCCTGCTTTTGGGCGTCCTCATCCGGCGGCGTGCGCCACAGGATTTGAATCTCAATCCCGAGCTTCGCGCCGATTTCCTTGGCCGCGTCCTGCGCGCCGACGCGAGCCGCCTGAAAAACAGGATTGCTCTCGCTCTTGGCGATCACGCCGATTTTGTAGGCTTTTTTCGCGGCGGCGGGCTTATCCTGCAGCGCCGGGCCATTTGCCAGCGCGACAGCAGTGAGCATGAATAAGCTTGCAGTAATCAACGGAATCTTCATGGGGGTGCTCTCAATCCAAACGCACTGAATCATCGATCAGTAAGCCGCGCGCCACGCGGCGCAGCCCAGCGAATCACTCCGCCGCGCATCCTACACGGCCTCCGCGCGCGCACAAGCCGGCGGCGCCTCGTGGTGCCGCTCACCAACAGAGGTGCTGTCATTGCTGACTCACGGACAACTTCCCGCCGTCAGGCACGCCACAAACCCGTCGATGTCGAAGTTATTTACCGCGCCGTCGCCGTCGATATCGGCTGTGCTGATGTCGCAGACAGGATATGCCGCTGTATATTCGTTGGCGTCGGAGAGCGCGAGCACGAACGGATCGATGTCGAAGTTGTTGACTCGGCCGTCGCAGTTCACGTCGCCGGTCTCGCCCGGCGGGATCGTGCCGAAGCGGATGTAGTCCCAGCGGGTGGTGTTGGGGAAATAGGCCGAGCTCGCGCCCCAGACAATTTGCGGGCGATCACCC
>JAEUIR010000128.1 GCA_016795025.1 Phycisphaerales bacterium | reverse complement strand
GAAATCGCGAGTCGGCGCGAAATTCCGGCGATGATCGTCAATGGCCGGGCGACGGACGAGAAATCCGTTCGACGGTTCGAGTGGCCGATCGTCCGAGGCGTCGCGCGGCGCATGTTCAGTCAGGTCAGTTGGGTTGGCGCGCAAGACGAAGTTCATGCGGAGCGCTTCCGCCGTCTGGGCGTCGCGGCGGATCGCGTTGTTGTGACAGGATCGGTTAAGTACGACAGCGCGGACATCGCGGACACCATCGAGGGCCAGGAGGCGCTCCGTGACGCCATGGGCATTGACGCTTCGCGCCCGCTTTGGGTGTGCGGAAGCACCGGGCCGGGTGAGGAAGCGGTCATTCTCGATGCCTATGCGCGCCTGATCCGGGATTTTCCCGAGCTTCAAATTGCGATCGTCCCGCGAAAGCCCGAGCGGTTTGATGAAGTCGCGCGATTGATCGTCAGCCGCGGCTATGCCTGCCTGCGTCGCAGCACCGGCGCGCCGCAGTTGCCCGAGAACGCGGTCGAGCCGCGACCGGCGTGGCTGGGTGACACCGTGGGCGAGTTGCGCGCGTTCTATTCGCTGGCTGCCATTGTGTTTGTCGGTCGATCGCTGGTGCCGATGGGCGGGAGCGACCTGATGGAGGCGGCCGGACTGGCCAAGGCGATCCTGAGCGGTCCACATACTGAGAATTTCGCGGAAGTCGCGGCGCTGCTGACGGCTGCCAACGCGATCGTCGTTGTGCGCGACGCGAGTGAATTGGCGGCGGGCGTTGCGAAGTTGCTGGGCGATGCCGCCGAGCGCGCGCGGATGAGCCGCGCAGCGCGGGCCACCATTCTGGAGCGACGCGGCGCGACGGAAAAAACAGTGCAGCGGATGCTCGAATTCCTGTTCTGACGCGCCCCGCCTCGCATCGCGAAACCGTTGTAGAATGATGAAGGGTCAGAGCTGCCCAGGCGACGAACTCGCCGCTATGCTTTTTAATGATGACCGACACACCGGCGCAGGAGCACTCAAAAATGCACGCTGACAATCATCGTAATCGTGTCTACGTGCCGGTCAGCATGGCGCTTGCAAAGGCGGCGCTGCTATCGATGTTCTGTCTCGCCACAGGCTGCGAAACGCCTTCAGCTTCGGGCGGTGGCTCATCCGCATCGATGCCTTCGCTATTTGGCCCCGCACCGATCGAAGAGCCGTGGGCGGTTCGCTGCATCACGCTGCGCGGCGCGGATCGATTCCGATACGCAAAACGCTACGAGGAACTGCTCAAGCAGGTGAAGGAACTCGACCCCGCGCTCGTGCAGGTGCTTCACGATGAATCGGCCAGCACCGTCTATTACGGCCGCTACAAGCGAAACTGGAATCCATCCACAGGCAAGGCCACCTATCAGCCGGATCATCAGCGCGATCTGCATATGATCCAGACGCTGGCGTTTTCGGATAGCTCGGTGTGGCCGTTCAAGCTGGCGAGCATGGAAGCGTTGCCCGTGGGCGGCGCTGAGAAGCCCGAATGGGATCTGCGCGGCGCGAAGGGCGTGTGGTCGCTTCAGGTCGCAGTGTTCTACAACAGCGAGCAAATGAATTCGCGCAAGCATGCCGCGCTAGAGTATTGCAAGCTGCTTCGCGAGCAGGGTTACGAAGCGTATTACCACCACGGCATCGCCAACAGCTCGGTGACGATCGGCGCGTTTCCGCGCGAGGCGCTTCAGTCAATCGAGAAGGATTTGGGCGTCGATCCCACGACCGGCACAAACGTCAAGGGCGTTCAAAGCAGGATCGTGGATGAGCGCATGCTCGATTTGCAGCGCAAGTTCCCCAATAACACCGAAAACGGACACATTTTCTACGAAATCATTCGCGATCCGCAGACCGGCGAAGTGAAACAGCGCATCCCTCGCGCGTCGTTCCCGGTCGAAATTCCCCGGCGCGGCCAGAGCGAGCCTTAACAGTCCGAAGCAGAACCCGTTCAGCGGCGATTCTTCATGCCGCTTGTCCGCGCGGGGCGTTTGAATTCCGGAATAGCTGATGCAGCGTGAAGCGCAGGATTACGCGGCCCACCTGGCGCACAGAGCGCGCCTGGCGCGCCAAAAACGCGCGCAGGGCGTCAGCCCAGCCGCGCGGCGTGCCGAAGCCGGTCAGCTTGCGCATGATCAATCCGAGATTGAAGCCGGCGGTGTGAATCAGGTAGCGTTTCGCGATCTTCTCGCGGCCCTTGAGCCACACCCGCCGCATCCCGCCGTCGTCGAGCACGTGCTCAAAGCTCCGTTCGACAAACTGTCCGCGCCGCCGGTGCAGCGCCTTGCCGCGCCGCCCGCGCAGCCGCATGAACCTCGACACGGCCATGACGGCCATCGACTGGCTGATCGCGGCCAGCTATGGTGCGAACGAACTGTGGGTAAACCTGTTCGGCGGAGGGTAGTGGGTCCGTTTGGGTTTGAGGTAGGGGAGCATCGCCTTCCAGGCGGTGCGTACTAACGATTTCGCACCGGCGAGACGCCGATGCTACCCAAACGGACCCACTGCCCGGCGGAGAGCGAAAAGGAGCGGGATCGCTATCCACGATACGAAAATGATCAAGATTTTAGAGCAGGTATTCACCGTTGCTAGGCTATAACTATCGAAATAACAACGAGTTACATCGTTTTTTTTTTTTTTCGTTTGTGTGCCTTTTTTCTTGCTTTTGGCGCGAAAGCGCGGCGATACTTTATTAGACGGTCCATTCCTGCTGAAAAGCGGCGGCCGTCGAAGAGGGTTCAACTGGGGAGTTGGCCGTGTGCGACTCATCCTCACTTCACGGTTCAAATTCGCTGCGAAGGTTTTTCATTCACGTTACCGACTACGCGTAAGGGCTTGAACGTTCACGTGTGAATCGGCGGGTCGGGTGGCATGCAGAGTGCCGGTGTTGATCGACCCGTTGCGTTGTTCAAGACACAGCACCAGGTTGACAGAGCCGCTTGCGCGTGTTGGTTCTTGGAACAGCCCCTGAAATGTCGCGCCGCGCTGCCGTCGTCTCGTCTATTGTGATGTGCCCTTGCGGTGCGCGATGCACAGTTTCCATCTGTACATTCTCATGTTGCTTCGTGTGACGCTGATGTTGGCGTAAATGCGGATATCGTAGCAATGGCAGAGCTTACGGTACTGACAATACATGAGCGCGACATTACACCCGAGCTTTGTCAGCGCTGCGCCAGGTGTTGTCGAGTTGAAATCAAAATCGCCAATACGGATTCCCGGTACAGGCGGTTTTTGCGTGAAGCGGGTTTCTCCAAGCTGCCCGCCGTTGTGCCCCAAGGCAATGGTGACTGTTGCGATGCGGCGCACGAAGTTACGCTCGATATGGGCCCATGCCGGCATTTGGTCACGGAGCAAGATGGGTTAGGCGAACGTTTTGCTTGCTCGCTGTACGGAAAGCCTGAAAGGCCGCAACTATGCGAAGAATACAACTGCGTTTCGTGGGCGAAAGCCCTAAATACATACAATGTAGATAACAAGACCATCCAACACGCGCAACTGACATGGCGACGATTCGAAGAGATCGAAGACGTTGCGCGATGACTTATCCTTAGGAGACCCACGATGGCAACAGATTTTCGCTTTGTTCCGAAGAACGAAGTGAATCGGCCATTAAAGGACGTCGTCATAGGGCGGCGCGAGTTCTTTGGCATCGCGTCTTGGAGAGTATTTTCTACCGCCGCCGGTGCGGCCGTCATTGCGGATGCGTTGTTTCATCCTTGCGTCGCCTTCGCAATGGCCGCATGCTCATCGGCGCCAACCAATACCTGTACATCGTATAACGACTGTACCGCATCAGCGAATACATGCACGACCGTTGGCTTGACCACAGCCAATACTTGTACAGGGACGTCTTCACCAACGAATGACTGTTCCGGCGCCAGTGGCTCCAATACATGTGTAGGCAATGGCGCAGGAGGCGTCAGCAACGATTGCACGAACCTGGGAGGCGCGGGGGCGACGAACTCCTGCGCCAGTGGAGCGAACGTCTGCAAGGCCGGAAACAAAGCAAATACGTGTACAGGATCGGGTGGGGTGCCCGGAAACGCATGCTCAGGGGCGGGTACCAACGTGTGTGGTCAAGGCGGCAAGGCTAACGTGTGTGTCAGCGGTGGAAATGTATGCGTGCCTCCAGCCGGCGCATTAGGTGCGGCGGATGTCGCAATCTAGTAAAGGAGCCAATGATGTTAGTCACTCGAAGCATCGCGCTCTTGGCGACGCTGCCGTTGGGAGCAGTGGTTTTTGTGGGTTGTGATTTCCCGTCGACGCTTGGAACGCGTGGAGCGCCGGCCGGTGCAAAAAACGGTAACCGCGCAAGGGCTTTCGTGACGACGATCGGTCGCGCAGTGAGGTTGCCAAGTGAAATCACCGGTTTTCGTTTGCGGGGGATGCCAAGGTATTCCCCAGATGGTAATCGTCTCGCCGTGACGACCGTGGATGATGGCAACATATATATATGTGGTCTGGATGGGGACTTGTTAACAGACATTCGAAACGTGATTGGAAGCGATCCGGGCCACACCATCAACGGGTGCGCCTGGCTCACTGAAAGTGCCCTGCTGGTTTATGAAGCGTGGATGACGGATGCGGATCGGAACCGATTTGAGGAAGGTGGTGGCCCCTTTGCCATTCGCTGGTCGACGCGAACGGTCAACTTGAACAGCAACGCAATTGCGGAGTGTGACGAGTACACGGCAGACGAGAGTGTGTGGCTACAAGTCGCGGGCGAAACTCGATTCGAAACAATCAATGGTAGTCGCGTGGTTCAGATTGACCCCGGTTCAGGTCGCTCCGAGACCGTCGCAATCGCCCCGGACGGGTGCTCGTTTGCTACAGGATGGAGCGTCCCCGCAGGATTTGCGCTCGCTGTGCGAAATTTGATGGGAAATCTCGCCGGTGATCCAGCGGATATGATTCTCTATGACTTTGCGGCACAAGCGATCCGAACCGTGCCTAGTGTCCCTTACAGCCCGCTGAGCCTAGTGGTGGCTGATAGTGGCAACTATATAATTACGCTCGATCCGAGTGAGCGGGCCGTAGTTATAGTAGATACGCGAAGCAATGAACGTCGATCCCTCGGCGACGAGTTTTGGATACCAATCGATTATTGCCCCGCTCGGCGGGCTTTATTGGTGAATGTTCCCCAGGAGCCCGCGGCTGGGGGCCGGGATCAATTTTACGAAGTGCCGTTTGGACAACTATTCCAGTGACTGTGAGGTCGCGATCGTGATCCAGCGCGACGCCGGTAGCGATTCCCTGACATTCCTGGGCGATAGCGTTTGCGTTTGGTGGTCCGCTCAGCGTCGCCCCCGCGTCATTGTGGCGAATTCGCCCGACATGGTTCGGGAAGCGCTCGCGACCGCCCCAGCGCGTGATCCGCCTGCTGAAGTGAACGTCGAAGAGCCACCTAATCTAATGGTTGTCTCCGGAGCATGCACGGACTGGGCGAGAATGATCTTGAAGCTCTCCGGTGGTTACGCTGGCGGCGTGCTCTTTCTCAGGTTGATTTGCACCAGTGAACGCTCGATTGAAGAAGCGATGCCGCAAGTCGAGTTCATTACTACTACGCTCCGACGAGCCAAATCATCCTGCATCGTGCGAGTCCAGTTTGTAGCGTATGAGCGTGCAGCAAGTGCCTTATCGCACTTGCGCGCTCATCTCCTGGCTTCACCAGGCCGATATTAGGAGAAATACGAAGACGAACCGCCCTCTGACAGTGCTGAGGACGAACTTGCATGGCTCGCCAATGAAGGGGCGACGGTTCGCATACGCATGCATTTGAGTCCGGACGGGGTCCACAACTGGGCCGATCGAGCGGAAATGTGGCGCAGGGTGTGTCGTGGAGCAGGCGTAGACATTGCGCGACCGCCCGCAGGAATTATGTCAAACATTTCGACCGAGCAGATGTTGGAGTGTTCACTGAGTGGGGCCGATTTTTTAAAGAATCTCTTTGTAACTCGAACCGCCGATGTCTGGCAATGTGAGCCATTTGCAACTCTCGGAGAAGTCTTGATTTCTGGGAAGAGACCATCCTGGAGCTGCGGTTCGAGTTCGGTGACCTCCATTGCTCAGGATGGTTCTGTCGGCCGATGCGCTCGTGCTAATCCCGAGTGTCGTGAAGCTCATGATTGCCGTGAGTGCGATTGGCGACCGTTCTGCGCTGCGCTGGTTGCACGTTGCGGTGTGTCGGCCGCGAGCATGTGTGCGGATACAGTGACCCTATGGCGGCGGTTCTTTTGCCCAACCGTGCGGGTCGTGATGCCACTCGTGTTTGAGGAGCTTGCAAACACGGCGCTCATGCAGCGCGAATTGCTGCGACAACCGGAAGATCGAATGCGTATCGCCGCCCGCGACGGCAAGCCTGTCATCTGGAAGGATTCCGTCATCGCCGATCATCGTCCGCGCCGAGGAGAAAACGCCGATGGAACCCGCAAGCACCTCGACATCGCGCAGCTTGGAACAGACGGAAGCTCAACAAACAGTGCAGCAACCGCTTCCTGACGGGCGCGGCTCGGATCGAAGCCCGAATCCGCTTCCTGACGGGCGCGGCTCAGAGCGGAGCGCGACTCCGCTTCCTAATGGGCGCGGCTCTGATCGAAGCGCCAATCCGCTTCCTGACGCGGGCGGCGCTGACCAGGGTCGCGGCTCGGTCCCGCCGCGCGGACTCATGTTGCCCGTCCTTTCGTCAACGCCGCCGCCGGGCGCGCGGGCTGGAAGCCCGCACTCCCCTTCGGGAAGCCCGCACTCCCCTGATGCGCGCGGCCGCGAGCGAAAAGCACCTTCGCCCGATGACCATAAGATCAGTCACTGGTCACAGCGCCGCACGTATCACCCCGGTTCGTTGCCACAGCACATGGCCATCACGGTGCTGGACCTCGACACCACCAAAAACTGCAATCTCCGCTGCGGCTATTGCTTCAAGAGCGAGACCGTCTTCCCCGGCGCCAGCCGCATGAACCTCGACACGGCCATGACCGCCATCGACTGGCTGATCGCGGCCAGCTATGGCGCGAATGAGCTGTGGGTGAACCTGTTCGGCGGAGAACCGTTACTGCAATTCCCGCTCATTAAGCAGCTTGTTCCGTATGCCAAGCGGCGGGCGGCGGCGCAAGGCAAGTCGATTCAATTCGGCTGCACGACGAATCTGACGCTCATCAATGACGAGATCGCTGAGTTTTTCCGCCAATGGGGCATGGGCTGGCATTGTTCGATCGATGGCCCGCCGGAGGTGCAGGACAAGCAGCGGCCGGGCGTCGGCGGCGCGCCGAGCAGCGAGCGTGCGGAACGAGGCATTCAACACGTGTTGAAGGATCGGCCGGGCGCGATGGCCCGCGCCACGCTGACGCCCGCGCTGGTTGGATCGATGTACAAGAGTGTGCTGTATTTTGAGCAGCAAGGTTTCAACAGCATGGGGTTTGCCATCGCGGACGAAAACGACTGGACCGATGATAATCTGCGCGAATATGACCACCAGCTAACTTTGATTCGCGAGCATGTCCGCGACAACTGGTATCGAAAGGGCGTCGATCGAGAGTTTGGAGCATTTGATCACTTGATACGTGGAATATTGTCTGGTGAACAGCAGGTGCAACAATGCGGCGTCGGCCGCGGAATGGCGCTGATCGACGAACATGGCGACGTCTGGCCGTGCCATCGATTCGACGGCGCTGATTTCGACAGCAACAGCGGCGGCGCGTGGCGTTTTGGCAATATGTATGAAGACGGGTTCAACCATCTCATGCATCTCGCGTTTCTCGACAAGGACCGCTGGGCGGCTTACAAGCCCGGATGCGCGGAATGCCCGGTGCACACGATCTGCGCCGGCGGCTGTGCGGCCGCGAATCTCGTCAACACCGGCAGCATTTACTATCAAGATTACACGAATTGCGAGGCGTCGCGGATCGCGTATCGACACGCGATGGCGCTGCATGACGAATTGAAAGCGGAGAGTAATCCGCTGTTCATGCGGAAGTTTTTCAGCGGCGACTATGCAGCGTTGAATTCGTATTCCGCGGCCGCGGAGGCAAGTTCTGCAACGTCGGCAGCGGCGTAGCCGCTCTGCAAGAGCATTCCCGCCCGCTCAGATCCGGAAAATCAACACAAACGTTCTATTCGCGTGCGTCCTGCCATTCGTCAAGCCAGGCCATCTGAATCGCTTCAAGCTTGCCCTCGCTGCTTGCCTTCGGGTCATCGGCAAAGCCCGGCAACTCACAAACCCAGCGATGCAGATCCGTGAAACGCACTTGCAGCGGATCATGATCCGGGAACTTCTCATGCAGCAGAATGCCAATGTCTTCGGCGTCGGTCCAGCGCAACGTGTCGGCCATGCGGTGTGTCTCCGGGCTGTGGTTGTCAGGCCCAATCGTAGCCGGGCGTTGCGATTCGAACAGGAGCGGCGACAATTTTACCGCGAGAACGCCGATTTTCGCGAGTAGAATCCAGCGACAATGCACCAGCCACCAGGAGACCCGCCAGATCCGCCGCCGGCCAGCGCTCGCGTGGCCGAAGCTCGCGCGCTGGCCGAACGGTCGGCGATCGCGGCAGGCGAAGGGCAAATCGACCAAGCACGTCGCGGTTTCGAGCAAGCAGTTGCGCAGGGCGGCGACGATGTACGCGTGTTATTCCTGTGCTTTCAATTTCACTTTCGAATCGGCGAGTTGGAGCCGGCCGAAGAATTTGCCCGCCGTCGTCTCGTCGCGGCCGGTCAGGATGCTCAAACGCCGCACGCCGCGCGCGCGCATACGAATCTAGGTCTCGTGCTTCAATATCGAGGAAAGCTCGACGAAGCCGAAGGGGCGATGCGCCGCGCCTTGGCGATCAATACGCGCCTCAGGAATGACTATGGCATCGCGCGCGACCTGGGGAACCTATCGCTCGTTGCCGAAGCACGCGGCGATCTTGATCAGGCCGAGCAACTGCTCAACCAGGCATTGGTGATCGCCGAAAGAATCGGCGCGGAAGATATCATGGCCACGAAACTCACGAACCTCGGTGAAATCGCGCTCGCACGCGGACGCGCGGGCGACGCGAGAAAGCTGTGGTCGCGTGCCGTGGAGATTTTTGAGCGTATTGGTCCGGCCAAACACCGTGATAAATTTACAAAACGGCTCAGAGAACTGGACGAGCGCGAAGCGTGATATCAAAGCGACGATTCGTCGTCCGCAACGGGACAACTTAGGCTCTTGCTGTACATGCCCGATCGGTCGAAGCAGCATGGGCGGCGCTTGCCCTTGGCGAGCATGTCGCAGGCCGTTTCGATCCGCTTCACGCGCGTTTCCGCGCGCTTTCCCGACGAGATCCAATGGATGAAATCTCGCCGTGCAGCAGGAGTGATGTCAGCCCATGCCTCGCGCGCTTTTGGCGCGGCCGATGCGAGCGCTTTTCTCAAATCAGCGGGCACGACCGGCTCGGGTTCCTCAGTCGCTGGCGAGATTTCGACCTTGACGTTGTCGCCGGGTTCGGCGCCGGCTGACGCGCGCAGCTTGCGGTCGATCTTGAGCCAGTGCGATCCGTCGCCGTCCGGCTCCAGCGTTGCTTCAAATGGCGCCGCGTTGAGTACGCCGCGGACCGCCACCTGGCCGCGCGAAGGCAGTTTGGCGCTGGCGTCCTTGGGCAGCTTCAGGAAAAACCATTCGGGGCGCGATGCACCGGCGCGATTGTCGGCCGTGTCGTCCGCCTTTGGCCGATGCAATACAGCAGCAAAGCGGATCGCTTCGCCGTCGCCGCTTCGTGTTTTCGAAGTCGTGATTGCTCGTTTCACAAGCCCACTCCTGTATTGATCGTGCGAGTCGAGGTGGGATTTGTAGTCGTGCAAAAAAAATCGAGGGACGCAACGACGGTAGGCAGGTCGTCGCGCCCCTCTTATGGCCCCACACCCTGGCGCCATTGTCTGCGTCAAAGTGCGCGGATGGCCGACTGGTCCCGGTCAGCCCGATCCATCCCAGCGGAGCCACAGTTTGAGCCGCACGGCGCAGATCTTGGGATCCGCGCCGTGCGCGAGGTCAGGTTCCCCAACGAAACCTGACGGCTCCCCAAATCGGTAAATCGAGTTCGCTAGTCGTCGAAGCGGTTTTTCGCATCACGTGTTCACGAACCGATCTTTGAATTTCTTGTAAGCCTCGCAGCCATCCGGGTTTCCGCAACATTTCTCTTTGATTTCCTCATAAAACACTTCGTGCGGCTGCCCGATCGACTTTTTCAATGAGCATTTCAGCGCGATTCTCGGACGAGTCGTGGTTCTCCCTGTTAGCAGTGAACGAATGTAAACCTGTCCTTTGCCGGCCGGGCACTTCATTTCGCCGTTGAGCTGATGTTGAAGTACGCTGAGATTGACGCGCAACTCGACATCAGTCAGTGGCGGGCCGAACGCATCTCCCGCGACCGGCGCGGAAGGATACAGGGCCTTGCGTAGCGGAGAAGAAGACATATGTATGAGATCTCCATATTGCGAACCGGCACCATTGCCGGAGGCAACGCTTGAAAGCGGCTATTGAGGGTCCATCGGCCGAGTGCGCGCGGAGCGCCAGCACGTAGGTCATTAGACACAGCATATTTAGCGTTTGATGCAGCGAATTTGAACGGCGACAAAATCGAGGCGCAATATCAGGCAGAATGCGCATACCGCATTTTTCTGCCCTGCGTGGCCAAGTTGTCGGCGTCCAAAGGTGGAATGCAGAAGACAGAAAATAGATGCAGACAGAACCGAATGACGGCGCAAATAAGTGCGTTACGTCAGGATGATGATATTTCGGTCCACCTATGAGCCAAGAGTAAGTATAACGCAACAACGTGTCTTTGACAAGATAAAACAAAATTTAGTCGCGATATCCATCCGGCATGCGCCGCATCCAGTCCCACGCCGTTCGGATTGTGTCTTCAAGGTTCACGAACCGCGGGGTCCAGCCCAGCGCCGCCATAAGACGGTCGGGGTTCGCGTAGAGCTCCGGCGGATCACCCGCGCGGCGCGGGCCCGTTTCTGTCGGTATCACATGTCCGGTAACTGTGCGGGCGGCGGCGATCACCTCAAGTACGCTCCGACCGCGGCCAGTACCCACATTGAAGGCCGCGATCTGTGCGGGGCGGAGCCATTCGACGGCGCGCGTGTGGGCGGCGGCCAGATCCTCGACATGCACATAGTCTCGTACGCATGAGCCGTCATGCGTTTCGTAATCCGTGCCAAACACCTTGATCGCCGCGCGACGGCCCTGCGCCACCTGCAAAACCAGCGGGATCAGGTGGAACTCCGGACGATGATCCTCGCCGATGGCTGCGTCGGAAGATGCACCGGCCGCGTTGAAGTACCGCAGGGAAACGGAGCCCAGCCCCCACGCCGCCGCGCAATCGCGAAGCATCCATTCGATGGCGAGTTTGGTGCGGCCATAGGCATTAATTGGGTCGGC
Organism: Phycisphaerales bacterium; assembly: GCA_016795025.1. Lineage (GTDB taxonomy): Bacteria > Planctomycetota > Phycisphaerae > UBA1845 > Fen-1342 > JAEUIR01. The sequence continues at coordinate 637 of JAEUIR010000128.1, read as the reverse complement.
CGGCATTGTCTCAACGATGGGTTGGGCCGGCGGCACGCCGTAGATCGCGCAGGTGCTGCTGAAAACGATTTTCCTGACGCCTGTGTCGCGCATGGATTCGAGCAGAATCAGCCCGTTCGCGACGTTGTTGCGGTAGTAAAGCAGCGGCTGCTCGACAGATTCGCCGACGTTAATCGATGCGGCAAAGTGCATGACGGCGTCGAACCCGGATCGCAGCGTTCGCGACACCAACTCGCCATCGGCCAGATCGCCGCGGACGAACGCGGCGCGCGGATCAACCGCCGCGCGATGGCCGTTGGATAGATTGTCAAAGACCGTGACTTCGTGGCCGGCTTTGATTAGATCGCGCACGCAATGGCTGCCGACATAGCCCGCGCCGCCGGTGACAAATATCCGCATCGTGCTCCCTTCATCAGTCTATATGAGCCGGATGAATCGTTGCATGATACGACGGGGACGAAGTCTGCGGAATCAGTCGATGCGGATCGAATGAGCAACGGACGTGGCTCCGGATTTTGGCGAGGCCGGCCGTGCCGCTGTCGGTTCTGGTTCGATCATTTATCGTGCGAATGCGGGGCTTCGGAGGTGCCACGGCGATGGGCTGGTTGAATCGCCTCTGGAGACCAAGGTGCTCCAG
>JAEUIR010000127.1 GCA_016795025.1 Phycisphaerales bacterium | reverse complement strand
AAATCCGGCGACAACGTGCGACAGATGGCCGGAAACCTCGCGACGGAAGAGCTCGTCGAGTTGTTCGAGCGGGTGGGCGTCGCGACCGGCATCGATCGGGCGGCGCTGCTGGAAGCGGGGCGCATCACGTTTGACATCACGCGGCAAACGGGCGATTTCGCGCCGCCGAGCCGCCTGCTGCGAGAGCATCTCGGTTATGGCCTGACCTGGTCAAAGCAACCCGGTTGAATTTCGTAAACTCCGCGCGTGCGGTAATGCCGACGGCTATTCGCGTTCGTACGCTTCTTCGCCGGCCGGCGTCCATGCTCCGGATTTCTCTTCGATTTCAGCACGAATTCGGATGCGTTTTTCGGATTCGCGCGAAATCGTGATGCGAACCGGCGGCCCGTCGCCGGTGGCATATGAATCGCGCCCCTCAAATCGAAGTGTGGCTTCGTCGATGAACCGTCCGTTGAGCGTTCGCGTCGTGCCCATGCCATCCGCCAGAACCCAGCGCCATGAGCGATCCGCGAAATTAGGCGTCAACAGGCCGGCGCGCTCGATGTTCCCAACCGTGGAAATGCTTGACATCGCGTGGCTCGAAGCGGTGGGTCGCGCAAACACGTGGCGCCCGGGCGCTTGATCGGCCGTCGAGTTCTCGGGGCGTGCGGTCCACGTTCCGACGAGAAAATCGAGTTGCCGCGGCAGCGTCTGTTCCTTTCCGATGGATGCGACGAGCTTCTGGAATTCGGAGTCGGAACGCAACGAATCGAGATCGGTGTCCTTACGAATCTGGTCCGTGTCGCCGAACCCCGTGTCGATCGCGTGGCGCAGATGCCGCAGCGCCTGGTCTTTTCTCCCAAGCAGCGCATTGGCGCATGCAATGTTGTACAAAGCGTCGATTCGAAGCGCGCGGTTGTTGATCTGCGCTGCTTCCATGTGATGCGGCAATGCTTCTTCGAGCCGTTTGAGCATGTGCAGCGCGTAGCCGACGCGAAAATGCGCAAACCGATTATGCGGCACGGCTACGAGAATCGCCTCGTATTCCTTCACCGCGCCCGCCCAGTCTTCCTTTTGAAAATGCGCATCCGCTGATTGGAGTTTTGCCTGAAGATCATCGGAATGGGGCGCGGTTTGCGCCGGTGATTGAGACTGTGCCGCCGCCGCGGTCGCGAACAGCATCGATGCAAATGCCATGAGAACAGCGCGCATGTTCGACTCCGAAGAAGGCGGAAATATCTCGCAGGCGATAGGCATTTTATGGAGTGAATTCGCCAAACGCGAAGCCCGATGGCGGGCAGGATGGTGACAATGCGCGCGGCGACTGGCGCGCGCCGGTTCCCGGTTTTCAGAAAACTGAGATTGGTTCGATTGAGCTTGGTCCGATTCGAACCGGCAGGGGAGCTGTGTCTATCGACCGCTGGCGACAAGCTCGCGCTGCGACGCCTTCGCGCCCGCGCCGCGCTTCGATTCGTCGTACCAGCGCACCGCGTCAGGAATGCCCTCGTCATAGCCGATGGTCGAGCGCCAACCGAGGACGCGCCGCGCCTTGTCCGCGCTAAAGTACGACAGTCGCCCCATCAGCCACACCGCATAGCGCGTAATCATCGGCGGCTTCTGCCAGTTGAATGCGTGGCCCAGCACTTCAAGCACGTAACCTGCGAAATACGCGGCACGATAGGGAGCATGCGCCTTGACCGGGGGGGCACCGGCCGCCTTGGCGAGCTTGTCGAAAAACTCAATTTGCTTGATGTCGCCGTCGTTGCTGCAATTGAACGACTCGCCGTTGGCCTTCGGATCGTCAGCGGCCAGAATGCACGCTTCCGCGACATTGGCCGCATGCACGAGGTTCAGCCGATTATGCCCGGGGCCAAGAATCTTCGCCTTGCCGGCCCGCACCATCTCAACCAGTCGCCCGATCGTTGTGCGGTCACGCGGGCCATACAGCCAGGCCGGGCGAATCACCGCGACTTCGATTTTGCCGGTCTTGAACCCGTCCCAGACGATCTGTTCCGCGATGATTTTTGAGCGGCTGTAGTACGCCCATTTGTACAGCTTGTACCCCAGCGGCACAGTCTCATCGACCGTCACCGCCTTCGTATGATAGCCATACGTGCTCACCGAACTGATGTGAACGAGACGGCGCACTTTTGTCGCGATGCACGACTCAACTACGTTGCGCGTGCCTTCGATCGTAATTGCCTCAAATTCCGGCCACGGTCCCCAGTCCCCGACGCGCGCGGCCGAGTGATAAACGACATCGCAGCCGCGGCAAGCGCGTTCGAGTGACGCGCGGTCAGTCACGTCGCCTTCGGCGAATTCGACGCCTTGCGTGTTGAGCCAGCTTCGGTCGCTGCTCTTGCGGACCAGCACGCGCACCGGTTTGCCACGCAGGCGAAGCTGCTCGACGATGTGACTTCCCAGCAATCCCGACGCACCTGTGACCAGGTTCATTCGATTGTCCATTATGAAGGCCGCCGCAAAAAGGATAGCGCCCGATCCGCGATTTGATGCGCGCGAACGCCACAATAGTCCAACACGTCTTCGGGCGTGCGGCATGACTTGGGAATGCGCGAGCAGTGAACCGATTCGACACGCAACCCGCCCGCACGCGCCGCGGCTTCGGCGACTGCCGACGACAGTCCGCCGCCGTAGTTGTCCTCGCACGTGACTGCCACACCGCCGCATCGCACGATCGCCGACACAAGCGCGGCCTCGTCGATCGGCAGGCAATACGCATCGATCACGGCCGCGCGGATTGACTGCTTCGCCAATTCTTCGGCAGCGGCGAGTGCTTCATGCACCATGTAGCCGGATGCGACTAGCGCCACATCATCGCCGCCGCGCAAAACGTGAAATCCACCGAGATCAAATTGTGTTTTGTCGTCATAAAGAAACGCGACATCCGGGCGGTGCGTGCGCATGTAGCACATGCCGGGCGTTTCGATCATGGCACGTGTCAGGCCAAATGCCGCAAACGCGTCGGCCGGCTGAAGTGACCAGCACAGTGGCGAACGACGATCATCGCCGCGCACCGTGCCAAACGCACGGAAAAATGCGACATCGACCAGTCCCATTTGGCTGGGACCATCCGCCGCCAGCGAAATCCCCGAATGCGACCCGACCAGCTTGATGTTCGCGCGCGTGATGTTCGCCATCTCGATCTGGTCATACGCCCGCGAGAGGAACTTCGCGAACGAATTTGCGAACGGGATGTAGCCCGCCGCCGCGAGGCCGACAGCCACCGACACCATGTTCTGCTCGGCGATTTTGCATTCAAAAAAGCGGTCGGGGTGCGCCTTGGCGAAAATCTCCGCGAACGTGGAATTACTAACGTCGCCATCCACCGCGCAAACCTGCGGAAGCAGATCACCCGCCACCTTTAACGCCATGCCATACGCCCGGCGCGATGCGAGTTTGCGGCTCTTAAGGGCGCTTTCGAGTCCTGCGGCGGAAAGCGCATCCGTCATCGACGGCCAAGCGGCGCCGGCAGGTCGAGGACGATCGATTCGCGCTGCGCCTTGTGGAGCGTTTTTTACAACAGCCGGCAGGGGAGCAGCGCCGCTCGCAAGATCTTTCGCGAAGCGATCCAGACTTTCGTAGGCCGCCGACAATTGCTCGTTGGGAAGCGGCTTTCCGTGCCAATTTCCCTTTTGCAGCGCATCGACGCCCCAGCCTTTCACGGTTTTTGCGACGATGGCGAACGGTCGCTTGGATTTCTCGAATGCGTCGAACGCCGCCGAAATCGCGCCGGGATCATGACCATCGATCGACATGACATCCCAGCCGAACGCGGCAAGCTTTTTCGCGAGCGTTTCGCCGGATTGCTGCGGCGATACATAGCCGGCCTGACCTTCGTTGTTGCAGTTAAAGATCGCACAGACATTGATGAGCTGGTGATCGACAATGAAATCCAGCGCTTCCCAGATTTGTCCTTCGCGCGATTCGCCGTCGCCGACGATGCAGTACACGCGCCGCCCCGTGCGATCCAATCGCGCGGCAAGCCCCAACCCGGCCGCGACGCTGAGACCCTGCCCAAGACTGCCCGTCGCCGCGTCGAAAAACGGCATGCCTTCTGCCGGATTCGGGTGGCCGTCGAGAACGCTGTCGCGGTCGCGCAGCTTGCTGAGTTCGGCCATCGCAAGTAGCGCGCCCGGCTCTCCCCCAACAATCGTTTTCAAGTCCGCCATCGCCGCATAGACGATGGGAACCGCGTGGCCTTCAGATAGCACAAGTCGATCACCGGCCGCGTGACGCGGGTTCGACGGATCCCACCGCATGCGGCGATACATCAACTCAATGACGAGGTGCGCGATCGAGAGCGCACTGGATGAATGGCCGGAGCCGGCCTGCGTGACCATGTGAACGGCGTGTTTTCCAAGCTCAGCGGCCTTCAGATGGACGCCGGCGAGTGCGGTCATTCGGCTCTCCCGTTTCGGTCGGACACGCTCATTCGTGATGCGCGATTCGGCGCCAAACCGATCGCGCCGATCCAGTTCCGCGCGAATCAGAATGTAGCGACCACGGCCAAGAGCGGCAAGCGGACCGATATGCGACGGCTTTCATCGCAGCGCGCCCGGATAATTCCGCATCGTCCGCGAAAAGGTGAAACGAGATTGCTCGCGCGGCGTTGCGGGCCGCGTCGTCGCCCGGGCGCAAAAAATCGCGCGGCGCACGGCGTATCATCCCGCGGAAATCGATATCGGCAGGGGGTTTCTGATGAATCTCGTTCGAATTGTGGCGTTGGTGGTGTTCGTCAACGCGTTCGTGGCCGTCGCCGTCGCGCAAACGCCGATCGGCACGCAACTCTCGTATCAGGGCCGGCTCGATTCAAATGGCCTGCCGGCTGATGGCGTGTTCGACATGCGCTTTCGGCTTTATTCATCTGCGACAAGCGGAACACAAGTTGGTCCGACGGTTTGTCGGGATCAGGTCGTGGTCGCGGATGGCTTGTTTACCGTTCCGCTCGATTTTGGTCAGCAATTCACGGGCGACGCGCGCTTCATCGAGATCTCCGTCCGCGAGGACGCGACTTCGGGCAACTGCTCCACCGGTCTGTTCACCGTGCTTGGTCCGCGACAGCCGATTACGCCGACTCCGTACGCGCTCATGGCCGTCGGCCCTTGGACGAAAGCCACGGATGGCTCGCTTTCTTACGCAGCGGGGGACATCGGCGTCGGTGTCACTTCGCCACAGGCGCGGTTGCACGTCGTGGGCGCATCCGCCGGCGGCAACTCGCTCGACGTGAATGGAAAGCTCGTCGTCAACGATGCGGGCGAGTTCGTCGGCGTAAATCGCCCGGAGGCGACGTTCATCGGCGAATATTTCGGCGTCCGCGCTCCGATCACGGATGGCCTGGGCGGAATGATGCTGCACGTCGATAGCAGCAATGCGAGCGGGTTCTACGGCTATTACAACGGAACGAGCCTCGCGCTCACGTACATGGACGGCTTTACGGGCGACTGGCGCGTGCTCGTCGGCGACGGCGACAAAATGGTCATCACGCAAACCGGCCTGGTCGGCATCGGCTCACCGAATCCGGGAAGCGTGCTCGAAGTGCTGGGCGACGGCACGTCAACGGGCGTCGTCACGGCCGCGCAGCTTTCGGGCGACGCGAACGGCGGCGCGGTTTACGGGCTTTCGACGGTCGCGAACGCGAACGGCGTCATCGGCCAAGTGGATTCAGGATCACAGGCGGCGGCGATCTGGGGTATTGCAAATGCCGGCTGGGCGGCGTGGCTGCAAGGCAACGTTCGCGTCACCGGCACGCTGACCAAAGGCGGCGGCTCATTTCAAATCGATCATCCGCTCGACCCGGACAACAAGTACCTGTTTCATTCGTTCGTCGAATCGCCGGATATGAAGAACATCTATGATGGCGTGGTCGAAACCGACGATCGCGGCTATGCGAGGATTGAGATGCCGGCCTGGTTTGAGAAGATCAATCGCGATTTTCGATATCAACTGACGGTCATCGATGTCGCGGACGCCGACGAATTCATACTGGCAAAAATCGTTCGCGAACTGAGCGACAACAAATTCACCATCCGAACCAGCCGACCGAATGTTCGCGTGAGCTGGCAAGTCACCGGAATTCGCTGCGATGCATTCGCAAACGCACATCGCATTCAGGTCGAAGTCGATAAGCCGCCGGCTGAGCGCGGGCTGTTTTTGTATCCGGCCGAGATTGGACAACCGGCGGAGCGTGGGGTTGACAATCAGCGGCGGAAACAGCTCCGCCCGCCGACACAGTCAACGAGCACGCGCGGCGCCTGCCTGGAACCCAAATAACAGCGCATTCTGAGAACAGCCACCACGCAGGCGACATCGCGCGCTTTCAGCGGGCTGGGATGGCCGTTCGCCATCCGCTGCGAGAAGCCTGCAAGAAGCCGGGGGTTGCCTTCGGCTTCACGCGCAGATATCATAAACGCAACATAATATATATTATCAGACCCTAAATGTTGATTCGGTTTTGAATCTGCGGCACGCGCTTTGTCCCCCGAGTCGGCGATCCATGCCGCTTATAGGCGACTCAGTTCGGTCGCCAACTCCTCGATCGCCACGGCCTGTTGCTGCCCCGTCGCCAAATTCTTGACGATCAACTCGCCGCGCTGCTCAAATTCTTCGCCGATGATCACAGCAACTCTCGCCGCCCGCGATGACGCCTGCTTGAACTGTTTGCCAAGGGCTTGGCGTTTGTATGAAAAATCCGCGCGCAGCCCATTTGCTCGGAGACGATTCGCGACGGCCATAAGTTGCGGGAAAAACCGCGCATCAGCATCGATCAGAAATGCATCCAGCGCTTCGTCAAGCTTCGGCGTTCGTCCCAAGTCCGCCAAAAGCGACTGAATCGGCGCGTCACCCATGCCGAAGCCCACGCCCGGTACATTCGGACCGTCCAGTAAGCCTGTCAGGTTGTCGTATCGCCCGCCGCCCGCCAACGCCCGATGCGAGCGATCCGCCGCGTGAACCTCAAAAACCGTGCCCGTGTAATACGCGATGCCTCGAACGACGCCCGGATCAAACCGGCAAAAATCCGCGACATCGAACGCTTTCAAGAAATTCCAAAGATCGGCGAATGCCTCGCGGGCCGGCCCGTCGATTCCCCCTAGCGCGGCCTCCGCATCAGCCAACGAGCTTTGCCTAAAAACCGATCGCAATCGGGCGGCCGGCGCGGATCCGCCAAATTCGTCATTCCATTTTTTGTCGAATTCGGCGGCCGGAGTTTTGGTCATCCGGTCGATCAGATCGAATGCCCCCCCCTGCCGTTCGGGAGCGATCCCGATTGATTCGAGTAGTCGAGCCGCGAGTGGGCGCGAACTGACCTTCACCACTGCCTCACTCGGCGAGAGGCCGATCCGCCGCAGAAACGCCACGACGACGGCGATCACCTCCGCGTCGGCGATCATCTCGTCCAGTCCCAGGATGTCCGCGTTCCATTGGAAGAATTCGCGCAGCCGCCCTTTTTGCGGCTTTTCGGCGCGGCACATTCGTGGAATGCTGAACCATTTGATCGGCCGCGGCAGCGCATTCGCCCGCGCCGCGATCATCCGTGCGAGCGTCGGCGTCATTTCCGGCCGAATGGCGAATTCGCGCTCGCCGCGATCCTGAAAGTGGAACAATTCGCTGACGATGCCGTCGCCGCTTTTTAATTTGTACAGGTCGAGATATTCAAAAATTGGGCCTTCGTATTCGACGAAACCGAAGCTCCGCGATACGTCGCGCCACGCGTCGAAAAGCCAGTTCTGCTGCCGCATGTCGTCGGGATAAAAATCGCGCATCCCTGGCGGCGATTGGATCTTGGGCATGCGGCCGATTATCGCGGCTTCCGCGCGCGGTGCAAATTGCAGGCCCATCGTAATACCGGGGCTTCCGATCAGAGCCGCGCGCTTCCGATCAGAGCCGCGCGCTTCCGATCAGAGCCGCGACCGTGAGGGAGCGGTTGCTGTGGCGAACGGAAAGCACGCGGCTGAATGACCACAGCCCCGTCCCACATCAGATTCTGAAGGCGCTCAAGGCGCTCGAGTTTTTGTAGCGCCATTTTGAGCATGTTGGTTATTGGGGGCTATGCGAGAATGACGGGGCGTGAAGCGAATAGCAGAGGTAAGAAAAACAAACCAATGGCGCATATGCCTGACTCCTCGGAAGTTCAGTGGCGAAGCGATGGGTGAGGCCTTGGTTCAGAACTCCGGCGCATCCTCGCGTTCCCCTGAGTGGATGATAGAAGGCGGCGGCGCGACGGCGAATGGCGAGCCGGAGATTGGGTGGAAAGGGCGGATTTTGTCGCGAATGAGCGGGGAATGCAGAAACTGTCGCAGAAGATCAACCGCGGGTCGAAGCAACCGCTCCCTCACGGTCGCGGCTCTGATCGGAAGCGCGCGGCCGGAGGCGATTTGAGTTGTCGCCGGGAATTCACGCGCGTTGCTGAAGATCAACCGCGGCGTCACACCGCCGCGCAAACCTGCTTGGCCGCGTCGGTCAAATCCGCCGCCGGGCGAAGCTGCGGAATGTTCGCTTCTTTCAGCATCTTGCGCGCGATGTCCACGTTTGTGCCTTCAAGCCGCACAACCACCGGCAGCTTGAAGCCGATCTGCTGTGCCGCCTTGATCAGCGCGTCGGCGATCACGTCGCACTTGGCGATGCCCCCGAAGATATTCACAAGCACGGCCTTCACGCTCGGATCGGACAGGATGATCCTGAATGCCTCGACCGCGCCTTCGGCCGTCACGCTGCCACCGACATCCAGGAAATTCGCCGGCTGGCCGCCGTGCAGCTTGATGATGTCCATTGTCGCCATCGCAAGGCCTGCGCCGTTCACCAGGCATCCGATGTTGCCCTCAAGCGAGATGTAGCTGAGGTTGAATTCTTTCGCTCTCAGTTCCGCGGCGTTTTCCTCGCTTGGGTCGAAGAGGGCCGCGACGTCGGCGTGGCGAAACGTCGCGTTATCGTCAAAGTTGAACTTCGCGTCGATCGCCAGCAGCTTGTTCTCCGGCGTAAGCACCAGCGGATTTATCTCGGCCAGCGAGCAATCCTTCTCGATGAAGAGCCGCGCGAGCCGCAACATGATGTCGGTCGCCTGCTTGGCCAGATCGCCCGTCAGCCCGATGGCCGCGGCGATTTCGCGGGCCTGAAATGGCTGCAACCCGAGCAGCGGATGGAACCACGCCTTTTTGATCGCGTCGGGGTTCTTCGCGGCGACTTCTTCGATTTCGACCCCGCCTTCGGCGCTGGCCATCAAGACAGGCGTACGCTTCGCGCGATCCAGCACGACGCCCAGATAATACTCTTTCGCGATATCGACCGCCGGCGCGAGCAAAATCTTTTGCACTTTCACGCCCTGCGGGCCGGTCTGTTTGCTGACCATCGGGTTTGCGAGCATCCAAGCGGCAAGCTTCTCCGCTTCTGCCGGGCTGTCGATCAGCTTCACATAGCCCGCTTTTCCGCGCCCCCCGGCGTGAACCTGCGCTTTGACAACGACTTTTGGCGCGCCGAGTTTCCTGAACGCGGCCGCCGCCTGGTCGGACCGGTCGATTACTTCGCTGCCAGGAACGGGCAGGCCGGCATTACGCAAAATCTCGCGAGCTTGATATTCGTGAATTTTCATCGGTCGATTTCTCCGGCGTTCGGCGAGCGCTTCTCGCAACCGCATCGCATGACGATATCGTCGGCCGCGCCAGCGCCATCATAAAGCCGAATGCGGTCAGGTTCACGGCGGTGCGTTTCAAGCGCGTCGTCGCCGGTCGCTTCAACGAGAATAGTAAAACGCCGCTGTCGGGGCGGACAAATTGCCCGCCCCACCCGCGAAGCCAGCCTTGCCGGTGCGTTAGTGCGCTCCTCCGGCCGCTTCCCACGCCTTCATCGCCGGGCCGGCATCCACGTTCAACGCGCGAACCAAGAACGCCCAGCGATCGGCCGCTTCTTCAATGATTTTTGCCGTCGGCTTGCCGGCGCCGTGGCCGGCTCGGGTTTCGATGCGAATCAGCGTCGGCTTATCGCAAGCCTGCGCCGCCTGAATCGCGGCCGCGAACTTGAAGCTATGCGACGGGACGACGCGATCGTCGTGATCGCCGGTCGTGATCATCGTCGCGGGATAGCAGGTGTTTGGCTTGATGTTATGCAGCGGGCTGTACGCGTGCGCGACTTTGAAATCGTCCGGCTTGTCCGGATCGCCATAGTCGCTCTTCCAGGCGTGCCCGATCGTAAACTTGTGGAAGCGCAACATGTCCATCACGCCGACCGCGGGCAGGCACGCACCGAATAATTCCGGGCGCTGCGTCATGCACGCGCCGACCAGCAAGCCGCCATTGCTGCCGCCGCTGATCGCGAGCTTCGGCGAAGCCGTGTACTTGTTGGCGATCAGCCATTCCGCCGCGGCGATGAAATCGTCGAAGACATTCTGCTTCTGCAGCTTGGTGCCCGCCTTGTGCCACGCTTCGCCATATTCGCCGCCCCCGCGCAGGTTCGGCACCGCATACACCCCCCCCATCTCCATCCAAACGACGTTTCCAATGCTGAAATTCGGCGTCATCGGAATGTTGAAGCCGCCGTACCCGTATAGATGCGTGGGGTTCGTTCCGTCGAGCTTGATGCCCTTCTTGTGCGTGATGAACATCGGAATCTTCGTGCCGTCCTTCGACGGATAGAAGACCTGTTTCACTTCATACGCAGCAGGATCGAAATCCACCTTCGGCCTGCGGAACTCGACGCTCTTGCCTGTCTTCATGTCATAACGAAAGATGGTCGGCGGATAATTGAAGCTCGTAAAGCTATAAAACGTCTCGGTGTCCTTGCGCTTACCGGCGAATCCGCCCGCGCTGCCGATGCCCGGCAGCTCGACATCGCGCACCGGCTTGCCGGTGATATCGAAAATCTTCACCTGTGTGGCTGCGTCGTGCAGGTATGTGCAGACAAACATGTCGCTCAGCAGGCTGACGCCCTGAAGCGGATCGGCGCTTTGTGGAATCAGCTCTTTCCAATTTTCTTTGGATGGCTTGCGCGTGTCGATGGCGATGACGCGGGCGCGCGGCGCGTTGTTGTCCGTTCGCACGAAAAACACGGGGCCGTCGTTGTCGATCAGGCCGTACTGCGCGTCGAATTCGTCGAGCAGTTTTACGACGGCAGCGCCGCTTTCGCCGTATGGCTTCACGCCGTCCGCGAGGTCCATGTAGTAGAGCCGGTTCTTGCGCTCGGTGCCCTGCGACACATAGATGATCAGATATTTGCCGTCGTCCGTAACGCCGCCGCTGAAGCTCCAATCCTTGCGAGCCTCATCCGGCGCGTGGTAAATCAGAATGTCGTCCTTCTGCGACGTGCCGAGCTTGTGATAGAAGAGCTTGTGATAGAAATTCTGCTTACTCAGCGCGTTCTCATCGCCTTTTGGCTCGTCGAAGCGGCTGTAAAAGAACCCCTTACCGTCCTTCGCCCAGCTCGGGCCGCCGAATTTCACCCACTTGATGTGATCGTCCAGATCCTTGCCCGTGTCGATCTCGCGGACTTTGATTTCGACCCAATCCGAGCCGGCCGTTGAAAAGCCGTACGCGATGCGCTTGGCGTCGGGTGTGATGTCACTGCCTCCCAGCGCAACCGTGCCATCCGCGGAGAGCGTGTTGGGGTCGATCAGCACACGACCTTTGTCGGCGAGTTTTTCGGTCACGTAATAAACGGACTGATTCTGGAGGCCCGTGTTATACGAATAGAAATACCGGCCGCCCTCTTCCTGGGGCATGCCGTACTTCTCGTAATCCCATAGCTTGGTCATGCGATTCTTGATCGGATTGCGAGCCGGAATCGCAGCTAAATAACTGAACGTCACTTCGTTTTGCGCCGTGACCCAGGCGGCCGTCTCCTTGGAATCGAGATCCTCCAACCAACGATACGGGTCGGCAATCTTCACGCCGTGCAGATCTTCGACGACATCGACCTTGTTTGTTGGAGGGTAAGCGAGCTTCGTCTGTGACGGTGACTGCGCGCTCACGGCCGTAGCGAGAAATGCCGCAACGCTGAGTGAGAATACGCGGAAACGCTTGGTGACCATGAACCAAATTCCTTAAACCTGGGTCGGGGTGAATAAAGCCATCCGAAGCGTGCATTGTAAGCACAATGC
>JAEUIR010000126.1 GCA_016795025.1 Phycisphaerales bacterium | reverse complement strand
AATCGGCCTCCGCTTTACCCTTCGACTCGCCGCCCAGCGCCGCATACACATTGGAGATGTTCTGCGTCAGGTAAACGGTGGCCACGCGCGCCGAGCGACAGGTGGTCTGGAACTGCGCGTCGTACGCGGTGATGAAATTCTGGGCCTCATCCGCCCAGAGGAAGACGGGCCGCGGGCTGACGCTCACGTCCCGCTGCTCGATCGAGCGCTGGAACATGTATTTCCAGATGGTTTGCGCGATGAGCCCGATGGCGCCGAATTCCTTCACCGGCAGGCCCATCAGGATCAGCCGGCCGCCCTGGACCGCTTCGGGCGTGATGTTCGTGTCGGTGCAGAACAGCTCGCGCAGCACTCCGCGATTGAGCATGTCGATGGACGACGTGAACGTCGAGACGATGACCGAGCGGGTTTTATCGCTTAAGGCCGGGAACTCCTGCAAAAAGTAATCCGCCGCCAGCTCGAAATCCTGCCGCTGGCCGGGCGTCTTGTCGCGCTTCTCGGCGAGCATGAGATGGCGGTAGCAGAACGAGCCGCGCCGCCAGTCCTCGGAGGCGACCGCGGCGAGCGACGGCGGGGCGCTGACGATGAGCCGGTACAAATCCGGAATCGACACCCAGCCGACGGCCAGGATCAGCAGATCGACGGCATTGCGAATCAGTTGCCGCATCGCGAGCAACCAGTAAGCTTCGGAATCGCGTCCGCCGCCCGTGGGCCGGTGTTGTGCGAGTTCCATGATGGTCGTAAACACGTTCACGACATTTTCGGTATAGCCCGCGCCCGGGCCGCTGCGATGCAGTTCATGGTTCAGAAAATTAAAGCGGTACGGTTGGCCCGGGCCGAAGAGCACGAGATCGTCGAGCCGGCCGGCGGCTTCGCAATAGCGTTGCCACAGCGGTATCTCTTCGGCCTTCGCGGTCAGGATCAGCCCGCCGAAGTTTTGGAGCATGGACATGGCGATGGTTTTGCCCGAGCCGCTGGTCTTGCCGGCGCCGCTGGCGCCGCAGATCAGCGTGCCTTCGCAGGCCATGCCGATTGTCCAGGGATCACGCGGCGACCAGTGCAACAAAGGTCTTGCAAGATCGAAGGGACCGGTCCGGCTTTCACGGTGAAAGAGTCGGCTCAGCATCCCGCGGTTCCTTGCGAAGATGGCTTGGCGCTGGCCGGCTGCGATTGATCCTTCAGCATCTTGGCAAACGTCGGAAGCGCCAGGTTCTGACTTCTGACTTTGCGCAGCCGGGCGATCAGCTCTTCCAGCCATTGGATCGCCCGTTCGGCGTCCAGGCCCGGTCCGCGGATCGCGATCGTTCGGCCCGCCCCAAGCTGCGCCGTGAATTTGATAGGCCCGTTGCGACCCGGCGAACCGGCGGGTTTATCTTGACGTTTTCGCTCCTGGCTGATGCCGTCGCGCGTCGTGGCGCCGCTCGCGGCAAGTTGCGCGAGGCGCAGCCGCTCCTGCGGGTCTTTGACGCAGGTCAACTCATAGCCGACGCTGACCGGAATCTCGGCCCGCTCAATCATCTCGAGAATTTCGGGCGCCAGCGTCAGCAGTGCGTGTTGGCGTGACACCGTGGCCGGCGACATGCCTAAGGCAGCGGCCACCTGTGCCGCCGTACGCTGCGGCTCCTTCAGCAGCGCGTCGATCCCGCGCGCCACATCAAGCGGGTGCAACGCCTCGCGGGCCATGTTGATCGCCAGTTGACGCTCGACAATTTCGGCGGCTTCCAGGGGATCGGTGATGACGCATGCCGGAATGGTCGCCAAGCCGACCAGAAGTGACACCCGGCAGCGCCGCTCGCCATCCAACGGCACGTAACGCCCGCTCTCCATTAGCCGCAGCAGCACCGGCTGCTGCACGCCGATCGCGCGGATGCTGGCTTCCAGGCCGGCCAATGCCGCTTCGTCGATTTTCCGCCGCACCTGAGGCGGAAAATCAATCGATTCCAAGGCAACATTCTCACTCTTCTGGGTTTTCATGATTTCACCGTGAATGAGCGTGTTTCTCGAGCCGCGCCGGCCGGGCCTTTCGGCACGCTCGCGTCGAACCTCCACTGCACCTGCCACGCGAAATCGACGTCATCGCGTTGAATGTGTTGTATGCTCTGCACCAGTCGCATCGATTAACCTTCCAAATGAGCCGGCGTGTTCTTGGCGGGACGTGACCACATCCGTACCAGGTAGGTCACGACAGCCGCGTCGTCGACCCAACCGATGAGCAGGAAAAAATCGGGGATCACATCCATCGGGCTTATGACATAAGCAACACCAAGAAGCGTGATCAGGATTTTGAAGAGCATTGCAAGACTCCTATTCACAAGAAACATGACCGGAGCTTCACGCTCGCACATGCGGTTGAGGCTTCAGGTCGACGCGGCGTTATTGACAATCCCGATCTTGACGTGCCGCAGCCCCGGACAGCTCGCGGGCTGACTCATGGCTCAAACAGCGGGCCGAAACATGCGCTCAGCCGCCGCTGTTCCGCGGGCGGCAGATCCCAAAACCAGCCGCGCCAGGACTCCCACTCCTCGCGCGCAATGGCTTGATCGCAGGGGGAATCGCGCGTGTCGGCAATTTCTTCGTTGAGGGCAGCGCTGTCCGGCCTCAAGCACGACCTGCGGAAGAATTCGCGCCGCTCGTAACGACAGGCCATCGCGATCACAGCGCCGATACTCCATCCTTGATCCATGGCGCGCTGCGCCAGCGAATGCCGTTCGATGCGAACCATGACATCCTGAATGAAATCCTCGCGCTGCTGACAGTGCCGAATCCCGGACCGCCAAGCGAAAGCGGCGATGCGGTCGATCAAGCAGCCGTACAGCTCGGCGGCCGTTGAAGGGGTGTTCGCAAATCCGTCCGCAAAGCGCAAAAACACCGCAGAATGCGGGTCGAGCCATAGGAATGAAGCAAAATCGGTACGCCGTGCGCGGTTCATGGCACATTTCCGTTCAGGGAACGCTTGATTCACTTCACGTTGCACCCCAATATCGCGTGCCCGACCATCGCTTTGGCATTTTTGGCAAATTGTGAGTGGCGACGTGAACGCTCTGTCCCCCGACGACGCCGTGTCCATCGTGCGGACGTTCTGGGAGACCTACCACAGCCGGGGCTTAATCGCCAACACCGCGATCAAGCGCGCCTATCAGATTGAAAACCCGGACATCGAAAAGCTGCTGTATGGCGAGACCAAGCCGGCGGCGAAGACCAGACTGCGATTGCAGCGCTTCGCGCAGGATATTCTCGCGGATGAGCCTGCGGTCATTGCGGCACTGGGCACAGGAAGCGCGCCGGAGACCGATGTCACACGGCTGATGCGCAGCGCTTCCCTCATGGGTTCGACGCCGCAAGCGCGCTCGGCGGTGAATGTGGCGCTCACGGCCTTCACCCGCGCGCGGCGTACCGAAGGCCTGAGCGCGGCCGTCCGCTGTCTGCCTGGCCTGCTCTATTATGCCTACCGCTATTGCACGCCGGTGCGCTTCATCAGCATCCTGCGGCGGGTCGTCATTCCGGCGCTGGAAGGCGCTGCCATGCGCCGCATGCCGCAGCCGTATGTGGCGGCATCGCTGGGTCAGCTGGCGGGCATGCTGAACGAAGGCGGCGCGCACCACTTGGCCGGCGCCATCTTCGACAGTGCTGCGCTACAGATCATCAAGCGCATCCGGCAGGGTGACTTGTACTGGTGCGTGGCGTCGGCGATCCGCAACGACGCGCATCGCCTGGCATGGAGCGGCGAATCATCGATCGAGCGCGCCATCGACGGCACCATCGACGCGCAGGCCCGCGATCCGTCCGCAAACAACCGTATCGCCGTCGTCAATACCCGCTGCGAAATCCATCTTACCCGCGACGCCCGCTCCGCCTGGCGCGGAATCGAGCAGGAATACTTGGGCGTTCGCCAATTCCTGTCAGCGAATTTCGATGTCGCCGAGCGGCGCTTTACCGGCGAGGAATTGCCGTACTACTTCCAGTCCTACGGCACGCTGTTGCTGGGGTTGATCGCTCGTTGCCAGATTGCCGACCAGCGTTACCTGTCCGAGGAACTCGCGCTTGATATCGAATGGATCGAGGCGCTGCAGAACCTGGATCAGGAGAGTACCGGCTGGCACACGATGCGCATTGCGCATCTGCTGCCCTTGCGCATTCCACAGCTGCATCCCGATCTCCAATCCCGCCTGGATTCGTTACTGAACCGGGTCAGCAAGCCGCCGCTTGCCACCGCCGACCGGGAGACCATCCGCCGTGTTTGCCAGATCATGGGCTTGCAGTTGGGCTAACACGCGGCGTAGGCGTGATACCCGACAGCTTGCAATGCTGCCAGATGCGGACGCGAGCCGCCACGCCGACCGAGAAGGTTCAACATCCTGCGCCATGAGCGAAACAACGACCGTAGGCGCTGCCGACAGTAGAGTGATCACCTGAATTGTCAACCGAATTTTGAGTCCGTGCACGAATAGGTCTACGCAGCGCTTGAATACGGACCCTATAACATGTTCAACCATGTCTTCAAACCGCAAACCCATTGCCGCCCCACTCTGCGCTCTCATGGCCGTCATGTCTTTGGCGCATGCCGATGAATACGACCTTGTGATCGCCTCCGCGAATCCGACCCCCGTTCATGAGGAACTGGAGCACGCCTTTGAGCATCACCTGCGACGCGACGTCAACATCCGCTGGATCGAGAATTCGGGCGGGACGCTGTTCAAGCTGATCCAAGCGGCCGACAAGGGCGGCTCACTGGGAATGGATGTGTATTTCGGGGGAGGCGTCGCGGATCATGAACTGGCCGCCCGCCGCGGCTGGCTCGAAATCGCTGATCTGCCGCCCGAAGCTCTCGCGGGCATTCCGAACGAACTCGGCGGTGTGCCGCTGCGAGATCCCGGCGGCCATTGGCACGCCGCTGCACTCGCGACGCTGGGCATTCTCGCCAATCGCCGCGGCCTTGAAACGCGCGGCCTGCCTGTTCCCCAGTCCTGGCATGATCTGGCGGATCCCCAAATGCGCGACTGGATCGTGCTGGCCGATCCGCGCAGCAGTTCCAGCACCCGAACCTGCTATGAATTGATTCTCCAGCATTACGGCTGGGAAGAGGGCTGGCGAATACTGATGCAAACCGCCGGCAACGCCCGCACCATCTCCGACGCAGGCTTCCGCCTTGTAAACGAAATTGCTTCCGGCGACTCGCTGGCCGGACCCTGCATCGATCTGCTGGGACGGCCGCGGGCGACAGCGGACGGCAGCCGCTTGATGTTCATTGTTCCGCCGGGAAGCACCGTCACGCCCGATCCGATCTCGCTGTTTCGCGATCCACCCCATCGGGCATTGGCCGAGCAATTCATCGCATTCGTTCTCAGCGACGAGGCACAAAAACTCTGGCTTCTGCCTCCCGGCGCCGCCGGCGGCCCCCAAAAGCACCGGTTATTTCGACTGCCCGTTCGTCCTACCGCTTACTCCGCCGAGTTTGGCGACATCAACCCGTTCAGGCGGACGGAGGCCGGAATTGTGCACAAGTTCGATTACGCGCTTCATCACCGCCGGGCAGGCCTCGTGGCCGAATTGTTCGGCGCCGCAGGCGTCGACTTACATGCGGAAGTCACCGCCACATGGAAAACGATTGTGGAGCGCGGCTTACCGCCATCCATGATTGCTGAATTCAGCCGACCGCCACTCGCGGAAGCCCAGGTCGAGCAGGCGGCACAGAGTCTACAACGGGCCAGCGATCGCGAACGGCGCGCGATGCGAAAAGAATGGCGGGACTTCTTCCGATCCAACTTCGACCGGATCGCCAAGTCTCCGCCGTAATCAAAGAATCAGCGCGGCGTCCGCAACAGTCTGATCGCCCCCGCAACCGCTCCCGATGATTCGGGGCTAATACTCCGAGCGACCGCACCGATCGGCACCCTACGATCGGAACCGATTTCGTGTTAGCTGCCCTTATTTTTTCTTGGCGCACTTCGAAACGTTCCGGCTAATATGGCGGTATCGTTGTCGAACACAACTCCGTCTTTAGGATCAGCGCAATGAGAACGACCCCGCCTCCCCTTTTGGCTTTCCCTGATGACACATCGAAACATCCACTTCGTTCGTATCGAAGCCCGCTTGAATCTATGTGCTTCCTAGCGCTATCCTTGTTTTGCGTACCGGAAGTTTTCGCCCAGCCGTGCAATATCGAGGATATCAATAATCCTGCGTTTCTGTCGTCTTCGGCTATGGCCGTTTCATCCGACGGCTCCGTAGTGGTCGGACAGGCATTCGGCCCTTTAGGTCCATCAGCGTTTCGTTGGGCGGCCGAAGGTGGCATGCAATCTCTCGGGACACTCCCGGACGGTTTTGACTCAATAGCGCTAGATGTTTCCAATGATGGAAACACGGTTGTCGGTTGGGCAATCAACTCCACGGGACAGTTTCGCGCGTTTCGCTGGACTCCATCGACGGGCATGCAAGATATCGGCAGCTTTAGCGATACCGGCACCGAACTCGCAATGGCATACGCAGTGTCCTCGGATGGCAGTATTGTCGTGGGATGGGCTTCTCATGTTGACGGATATAGTGAGGCTTTTCGTTGGACGCAGGGTGGAAACATGCAGCGTCTTGGAACACTTGGCGGAACTGGCTCGCAAGCTTTTGATTGCTCCGCCGACGGGTCGGTCATAATTGGCATATCCGCAGACGCCAATGAAAACCCGAGAGGGTTTCTGTGGACAGCTCGCGCTGGGATGCAGGATATTGGCGGAATTCAACCCACGCCGTACGCTGTATCAGGAGACGGTAGGGTCATTGTTGGTGCCGATAACGGCGCGTTCCGCTGGACCTTCGATGAGGGCATTCACAATATCGGTCTTATTGGTCAATCCATGGCCTTGGATTGCTCATTTGATGGATCTATTATCGTCGGTCAAACGTTCGACGATGCAGGTTACTTGCGCAGCTTTCGCTGGGAGTCATCTGGCGAAACTCAACTATTATGCACTCTAGGCGGCACTGAAACCAGCGCGTCTGGCCTTTCGGCAAACGGCGGAGTAGCTGTGGGTACGTCGGCGATTGATGGTGATCAAACTTCGCATGCATTTCGATGGGAATACGAAAGACTTATCGAAGCTATTGATACGAACGATCCTCAAAACGAACGAGGGCATCACACGCACCAATACGCACTGAGCACAGTCCCAATAAATCAGGAGAGAACCATACTTCGCCGAGGATTCAAGCCGCCATACAATGAAGGCACGGCTGACTTTGACATACTGGTCACGCAGCATTTCAACCCAGCCGCTCATCGAATATCATTCGAAGCGCTGCACACTTTTAATGGCGCGCCGCCTTTTCTGCCCACTATTATTAGTATTCCTGGTTATGCAGGAACGGTGCCAGCGGGGGAATGGGGTCATTTGCTGCTGGGGATCGATGCGTCTGGCGGCGGCGGATGGCGCGTGAGAACACGGATTGTTGTGCCACCCAGCGCCGCGATTGGTGAGTATACTTTCCGAGCCGTGGTTGAGGATGCAACAAATTCCCGGCTTGCAGTTGCTGATTTTCCGACCCCCGTCGTTATTCTCTTCAATCCGTGGGATTCGCGAGATGATGTATACGATCCTGATGCTATGGAATACGTGATGGGTGATAAGGGAGCTTGGTGGAACTGGAACCGCGGCGAATACAGTTATCATCCATGGTCGTATAATCAGTTTACAGAGAATGTGTTTCTGACCTCACTCGACTTCCTCATCGGACTCGACGAGGAGGCCCGCAAATCGCCAGTTGATGTAGTGCGGCGGGTGTGCGAGCGCACCAATCAGCGAAACGATGATGGCATGCTGATCGACTGTTGGAGATCCTTCGGTTGTACAGGGGTTTTCAAAACGCAGTTCGCTGCCGAGCCATATTTCCGGGAGTTTAGACATACCGGTCAACCCGTCCCTTACGGTCAATGTAGCATGTTCGCGGGTTGCTGCGTGTCGGCGCTGCGCGCGCTCGGCATTCCTTCCAGAACAGTGTCAGTTCTCGCGGCCGGGATTGACAAAGACGTGCCACCAAATGGCGAAGTGGAATTTGAATTTTGTGGAGTGCAAATGGGCGATCGCGTGGAGACTATCCCCGCGATGCCGCGCAACGTAGAACAACACCATCCGGATTGCATAATTGACTACTCAGATTATGAATTTATTTGGAACTACCATGTGTGGGGCGAAGCGTATTTCAGACGGACTGCTCTTGGTCCCGAATACGGGGGTTGGCAAGCTTTTGATCCGTCGCCGATGCAGCTGCGAAATGACGAATATCAGTCGATTACCGGACCTGCATCGCTTCTTGCAGTGCGTGATGGAACCCAGACTCCATTTGACTCGTCATATGTGCTATCGCAGGTGGATGCTGACGCCGTGGAATATTTGCGGTCGGCAAGTGGACGTGTTGAAACACCTGGACGACGCGATTCCACAAGTGTGGGGCGTGAAATAATCACAAAGGCAGTAGGCGACAACGCGGAGGAGTACATAAGTGTGTTGGAGTCATATAAAGATCGGGAAGCTCTTCCGGTGAACGATGATGTGACTCTGAATGCCCCACAAGTTGTTTCTGTCGGATCCGACTTGCAACTTGAGTTGCGCCTAGAGAATAGAACTACCTCCCCAGCGACTTATCGCTGGAATCTTTTACCAGTCGCAATTAGTGAGCGTGGCGATCCCCTGGTTGGATTGGCCGAGTTCTCATATGGGGCACTTACAGCGCACCCAGATGAAACTGTATTTCATTCCATTGCCGTGTCTTCAGAAGATATATCGCGGTATGCGAATGAATTACGCTTTGTTCAAGCGGTTTTGACGATTCGACGCGAAGAAGATGGTCGGATTTGGTCGTTTCGCCCCGTTGTTATGGTGGATGCTGTGCCGCTAAGTGTCGATTTGGCGCCGCTTGTTCATGCTCATCCTGGCGTCAGCATAGATGCTACTATCTCCGTCAGAAATACCTTTCCGTATCCACTGGATTCGACCGTCATTAGCCTCCGAGCTACAGGGGCCGTTGAGCTTGATATTGGCGCGGAGAAGACGGTCGAGTTGCCCACTCTAGAGCCTGGCGCAGAATATTGGTACCAGACCACTTTATATATTGCTGGTCTTGGGTTAGGCCAAATGAGTGTCGAAGTTGGGCGCGGCACTCGGCTTTTTGGCGACTACTCCACGTCGTTAAGGTCATTTCTACTCGCGGATATGAATTGTGATGATATGATTAACGGATTCGACATCGATCCGTTTGTGACAGGTCTTGTCGACCCGGCCGCATATGCTCTATCCTATTCTTCATGTAATCGGATGAATGGCGATGTAAACGGTGACGGATTGTTCGACAATTTTGATATAGATTCGTTTATTGAATGCGTCGTCGAAGGTGCGTGTAATGTCGAATAGACCATACGATTAGCTAGGGTTGGTACATATAATTCAGACCATTATACAGATGACATTGGGTGATTGCAGTGTTATGCTGCACGCGTGAAGATTTCCGAAGCTCGATCGCTGCCGCAGGCCGTCGCGGCCCGCAAGCGGGGCCGGCGGTTAAGGCGGCCCGTTCGGAGGCTATCGGCAAGGGTCGCAGGGGTGGTGCGGCGTCGTCAAAATCGCGCGAGCAGTTGCTCCGGCAGCCACTCACGATCCATGCCGCGTTCGTGTCGGATCGCCACCACGCGATAGGCGCAATTCAGCCGCCGCTCGGCGGACAAGCGGCGCTTCAGCCGCTCGTGAACCACTTGCCGAAGACCTTGCACGTCGCTCCCTCCGAACCTCTCCTCCCGGCAGCCGCCGCCCACGCGGCCGTAGCGCACCGTCACACTCCATTCATCGAGCAAGTCGCGGCCGACCGCGATTTCGTAGCGGCGGTGGTGATTGCGCGGCGCGTGGTGGGCTTCGAGGGCGATGAAGATCAGATTCTCCATGATCAGTGTGGCGTCGCC
This sequence comes from Phycisphaerales bacterium, assembly GCA_016795025.1. Classification (GTDB taxonomy): domain Bacteria; phylum Planctomycetota; class Phycisphaerae; order UBA1845; family Fen-1342; genus JAEUIR01. The sequence continues at coordinate 2,241 of JAEUIR010000126.1, read as the reverse complement.
GCCGTCACCAGAAGCGTGATCGCTGCGTGCGCCTTTTTGCAGCGCGCTTGCAGCGCCGCATCCGCCGTGATCAGCGCGGCTCCGAGCTGATCCGCCGCCGCGACATAAACGCAGTCCGTCAACGGGTGTGCGCAAGCGATCGCGATGCGTACCGCCCGGTCAATCAGCTCCTCGAACGCGACGACCTGAACCGTCTCGGAAAGAAGATCGTTCCAAAGCCCGATGCAGCCGCGAACCTCGTCTTCGTCGAGCATGCCCGCACGGTGTTTTCGCAGCACGGCGCCGCTGACTTCGACCTTGGCCAGCGACGGTACGAACAGCAGCTCGTCGCCGGCCAGCAACGCGCGGGCCGCCGCGGCGCCCTCTTCGGCGATGAGCCACTTCACCGCCACACTGGCGTCGACGACGATCATCCGCGCTCGTCGCGGACGGCGCGAATCTCCGGAGTCGAGTCGGGCAGCAGCCCATGCCGCCGGGTCATTTCTTCATGCCAGGCCCGGACGCGGGCGAACATCTCCCTGCGCGGCCGCAGCGCCTCGGCCATCAGCAACTCGCCGGCGGCACTCGCCAGGCTGCGGCCTTCCCGCTCGGCGCGGGCCTTCAGAATGGCGATCGTTCGGTCGTCGATATTGCGGATACGAATTTCACCCATAGTCCCTCCTCTGTGGTTAATCCCGTCCCTTGCAATATGCCACATGGACGCACCACGCGCAAGCGGAATCTGATTGTCCCGCCCTGCGAACATTGTCCCAAAATTGGCAATCGCCTTTCAGCATAGGAATGGGATCAAATCTCGGCGTAAGGGACGAACGCGATCATTTGGGACACACTCTCGAAAATGGTTGCGCTGCGGCGGTCGATCTGCTACGTCAGCGATGGCCAAAAACACTTGTTTTTGGCCAGGACAAGGCACACCGGCGTAAGTGCTTGATTTGTCATGAGGTGAAGGTGGAACAATTTGAAGGGGTTTTTGGCCAGGGGGAAACACACCCGATGCACGTCAATCCCATCGCCATTCGCGTCGCGCTGTATGCCCGCGTCTCCACGTACGACCAACAGACGCTACCGCTACAGCTTTCGGCACTGCGCGAATACGCGGCCCGCCGCCGCTGGGGCGTCGCTACCGAAGCCCGGGAAGTCGGCTCGGGCGCGACAAAACGCCCGCAGCGCGAGGAACTGCTGGCGCTCGCCCGCCGCCGGCAGATCGACCATATTCTGGTTTGGCGGCTGGACCGCTGGGGCCGGTCGCTGGCCGATCTGGTCACGTCACTTACCGAGCTGCAATCGCTGGGCGTCGGATTCGTGTCGATCACCGAAGCGCTGGATTTCACGACGCCGGGCGGTCGGGCCATGGCCGGCATGCTGGCCGTCTTCGCCGAGTTCGAACGCGACATCCTCCGCGATCGCGTCAAAGCCGGCGTCGCCGAGGCGCGTAAACACGGCAAGCCGCATGGCAGACCGGCGACGGCACGGCAGAAACACGCAAGCGTGTCCGCGCTCGCCGACCAAGGGCTGAGCGCAGCGCAAATCGCACGCGATCTGGGCATTGGCCGCACCTCCGTGCGCAGAATGCTGCGACTGCGAGCGAATGCACCGTCCTCACGCCCTCAGACTTGAATGATCTCAACCACCACGTGCGGACCGTCCTGCCGCAGCCCCATGTGCGCGTCCACCTCCTGAATCCACGGCACGCGATGCCGCGTGATGCCCTCAAAAAGCCGCACATGCGGACGAATTTCGGCGTTGAGATTGCGGCCCTGAATGAGAATCCGCTGGCCGGGAACCAGCAGCGTGATGCCGATCGAGGGGTCGAATTCGACGCGCTCCAGCCAGCCATAGCCGATCGCGACAATGTTGCCGGTGCGTTTGCGGAGTTCGAGCATCACCGAACGCTCTTTCGTGCCCCGCAGCCAGCCGAACGCGCCGCAATCTTCCGTGCCGTCGGAATCCGTGGGCAGCGTCAGAATGCGGGAGGATGTGGACTCCCGTGCGCGGCTCACCTCCGCTTCGGAAACGGGCGAACGGGCCTGTTCGCGCTCCATGAAGCGCTGCGGGGCTCTGTCATTCATGCACGAGCTCCCTTTCCGGCTGTCGCTCCCGGGGCGGCGGCTCCGCCAGATCGCGAATGCGGGCGATGGTTCGCGCCTTCTCTCTGCGCTCCGCGTCCGACAAGAACTCCGTCGCCGTCGGCCGGTCTTCCGATTCGCTGACCGCTTCGAGCAATTCGGCCTTATTGTCCGT
>JAEUIR010000125.1 GCA_016795025.1 Phycisphaerales bacterium | reverse complement strand
GCCTGAGTGACGACCTGTTCTACTTTGGGCGCCCGGTGGGTCTTGCGCCGCGCATTGAAGCGATTCGCCGCGTCACGCTGGAAAGCGTAATCGAGCACGTACGCCGGCTGCGGCGCGACGAGTTGTGCGTGGCGACACTGGGTACGCAGCCGCTGGAATAGGATCAGTTGTCCTCCCAATCGCGCCGCACCGTCATCGAGCGACGTCGAGTGCCAAAAATACTTGTAAGTATCAATCGAGGGGAGCATCGGCGTCTCGCCGGTGCGACATCCTGTTTCTGCACCGGCGAGACGCCGATGCTCCCCCTGCACGCGCGGTCGGAATGCCCGCCCCACGCGCCAATGCACGCCAGCGCGACACCAACTTCGAACTATCTCACCACAAGCAGCAACTGATCCAGCAGATCGCGCGAAACAGTGATCACGCGGCTGGAAGCCTGAAACGCCGCACTGGACGAAATCAGTCCGATGAACTCGCGAGATACATCGACGTTCGAAAGCTCCAGCGCGCCGGACAGAATCGTTCCGGCGTTGAATTGCCCCGGCGCGGAAATCACCGGAGCGCCGGTGTTCGGCCCGACCACGTAGTAATTCCCCTGCTCCGCAATGAGTCCTTCCGGATTCGGAAATGTCGCGAGCGCCACCTGGCCCAGTGTTCGCGTCAGGCCGTTCGTGAACGCCCCCGTAATGACGCCGTCGGAGCCGACTGAGTAATTCGCGAGCGTGCCTGGCTGAAATCCGTCCTGGTCGCCGAGCGTGATGCCCGAATCGCGCGTGGACAAGCCGTGCAACCCTGAGAAATCCATGTTGAACACCAGCGGTGTGATTGCTCCAGTCGCCGATCGATCGATTGAAAGCTGCGTGCCCGTTGCACTGAGAAAATTGCCATTGTTGTCGAACGAAATCGTGCCGGTTCCGAGCGCGATTGATCCGCCGCTCGGATTCGGCGTCTCAGCGTAAAAGCGCCATACCGGCCCAGTCGGCGCGATCGAATCCAGAACATAGCTGGTATTGATCTGCACCGGTGTCCCAAGCGAGTCATAGGCTGTGAACGTCGTGTACGCGCCAGAGGCGGGAAGAGTCGTAGTTTGTGAAAATGAAAATGGAACCGTTCCACCAGCGTTGTCGCTGGTAATGTCACTGGTTTCAATCGCTATCGCGTTTGGATAGCCGGGGTTGCTGCGAATCACCAACTGGCCGTTCTCGATTGTCACTCCAGGCGTTCCGGGCAAATCCGGACCGGTTTGGATGCCCAGACGTGTTTGCAGCCAGCTCGCGAAGTCGCCAAGTGTGCTGCCGTCGGTTCCGACGACAAACGTCTGTGTCGTCAGCTCGCGATCGCCTTTAGCGACGCCACTGACGCGAATCGTATTGCCATCGGCGAAGAGCGCAGTGCCGGGCGCTGAGGCGGCGCGCAGGTCGGCAAGCGGGGTGTTCGCGCCGGCTTGCCCGCCTCCGCCATCAACCAGCGCCGCCGAGGTCGTCTCCGCGAATTGCGTCGCCAGCGGCTCGAGCGCGCTCAAGTCGCCATCCATGCGGACGTTTTGCGTGGCACGCGCGATGCTGAGCGTGCCGAGCGGGATCGTTAGATCGCTCAGCGCGCCGGGCTGGACGACGAAATTCGGATCGATTGTGAATCCCTGCACGTATGAGCCGTCGCGCGTCACGAGGCGATTGTCGGGCGTGACCGTAAATGCGCCATCGCGCGTAAAAACCTGTTGGCCGTTCGGCCGCCGCACGACAAAGAAACCGTTTCCTTCCACCGCCAGGTCGCTCGCGATACCGGTCGTTTCGATCGAGCCCGGCGTGAAGATTCGCTGTGTTGTCGCAACAACGGCCCCCAGGCCGGATTGCGTCGGATTCACGCCGCCGCTGGTTTCGCTCGGCGCGTTGCCGGCCGACATCAGTTGGCTGAACTGCGTCTGAAAGAGCGTGCGGGAGCCTTTGAACGCAGTCGTATTGACATTGGCCAGGTTATTACCAATTGTCTCGATGCGCGATTGATTGACGTTGATGCCGGACAAAGCCGTGTACATCGCGGTGGTCAAACCCATGAAATCCTCGATTTGCTGGCGAAGCGGGCAACTCGAATCCGAATCGGTCGCGCGACGCGCGACGCGCGAAAATCGTCGGGTATTACAAATTCAGGGCCAAGTTCAGCCACGACGGTCGCCCAAGCGCGTTCAATGGTTGCGCTGACGCGGCGTTCTTGGCGGTCTGCCCTGGCGACGACCCCGCGATGCTCTTTGATTGCGCGCTCGCGCCTGGCACGACTGATTGCGAGGCCGCAACCGAGCTTTGCCCGATGGGGCCTGTCGGCGCGAGGAGTTGGCCGGAAGTGATCTGCCGCTCAGCCTCCTCAACGCTCATGACGCGCTGCACGTCCATGGCCCGAATCACGTCGCCAGTGTCGAGTTCGAGCATCGCTGTTCCATCGTCGTTGTAGCGGATGCCGGTGACGACGCCACCCACAGTGACTTTTGCCCCATCACTCGCGCCTGAATCCACCTGCGCCGTGATAAACTTGCCGAGCAATTCACTTGTGCCGATCGTGCGCTGCGACGAAGTGAGCGTCTGCATCGCCTGCGTGAACTGGCTGGACATTTCGATGTTCCGCAACTGTGACATCTGCGAGATCATGTCGCCGGTTTTGGTCGGCTCGAAGGGGTCTTGATGCTGCATTTCGTTCACGAGGAGCTTGAAGAAATCCTCGCTCTTCATGCCGCTCAATCCGCGCGATGCGCTGGAAGATGACGCCGCCACGCCCGATGCGGAATTCGCGGCCAATGTCGCTGCTGCGTTCATGGTTCAACTCCTCTCACTTCGCACGACTATGCCAATACATTTACGCCAGATCGATACCCGAGCAGTTCGGACACGCCAATGCTCGACAACTCCGGCGATTCGAAACTTCGCGGCGCACCGCCGCTCCGCACTCCTTCTTCCGGCCGGCCCGAACGCTCCGCTCCATCATGTCGGGCGTCGCCGAACTGCGGCGGATTTCCGGCAGTCTGCTCGTGGCCGCCGAAGGCTTCGAACATAGCCGATTCGGTCGGGGGCACGATTTCGACGCGCTGCAATTGAATGCCGGACGCTTCAAGAGCCACGCGCAGCGAATCGGCCTGCTCGGAAAGCAAGCGGTGTGCCAGTTCGCTTTGCGGCTCAACGCGCAGCGCGAGCTGGTTATCGCGTAAGTCCATATGCATTCGCACACTACCTAGCGCGGGCGGATCAAGTCGCAACGTCGTTTGCGTGTGTTTTTCGTTGATTCGCATGCGAAGCACGCGCACAAGCTGCTCGCTGAGCGCCTCATTCTTGCCCGTCTGCGGCACATCCGGCGCGTCGGATGGCCGCGCGATCTGCCGTAACGACGGACGATTCTCCCGTGTCGAAGCGATTCCCGTCATGGCGCTGCGCGTCGTCGCGGCTGTAGTCGATGAACTGCGTTCGATGTTCGATGTGGCGGCGTTGCCTGAATCGCGCGCTTGCGCGACTGCGGCCGCGTCCTCTGTGCCTACTGCCGCACTTTGAATCGCGGACACAATGGGAGTCGAGCTCGCGTGGGTTGCAGCATTGACTGAACGGGAGCCGCTCGGAGTCTGCGACTGTGACGTTGAAGCACTCTGCAACGGCGCGTTGTCACTTTTCGCGATCGCCGGGGCTGTCGAAGCGGCTGAGGCGCTCGCCGGCATCACTCCGGCCGATGAATCGCCGCTTGGAACCGATTGCGCGGTGGTGTCAGGTGAGCTGCCCGAACCGATCACAGTTTTGAGCGCGGCGGCGCGATCCCCACTCTGCGCCGCGCTGCGCGACGCGCTTTGCCACTCCTGTCGAAACGCCGCGCCGCGAGCCTGATCGCGCGCGAGCGACTGGCTGCCGGGGCGCATCTCGCGCTCCGCGGAGCGCGCCTGCGCGGCCGCGCCGCCGTTCACCTGCGCCGCGAGATCGTCGTGGCGGCGGCGCGCATCGTCGTCTGCTTCGCGCTTGCGATCTGCGCGCTGGTCGATCGAGTCGCGGGCGGCGATAGTCTCATCGCTGATCTCGGTTACGTTTAGAAGCGGGGCCAGCAACGCGCCGGCAGCGGGTGTCGCCGGCATGGGAGCGCGATTCGGATGCGTAAGAACTCGCATGTGACGTTACGGTTTTTCATTTTCCGTGGTCTTCCCTGACCGTAGTGTCGGTTTTTCCGGCTGTGCCGTTCGGATCAGCTCCAGCAGCTCGTGAACGATCGCCAGCTCCTCAGCGGTCTTGAACTGTTCGAGAATGCGCTTGCCCTTGTTGGGATCGAGTGCCGTGAAAATACGCACGACATCCGCCTTCTGCTTGGCCCAAGTGCGAACGAGGTGGTCTTTCGCCATTTTGGGCGACAGACCGGTGACATAAGCCAACTCGCGCTGAAAACCCTCGTCGCGCTGCTTGTTGCCGGCCCGCGTCTGCTGTTCCGCGAATGCAGTTTTCTCGCGCTCGTGTGATTCCTGCATGGAAATCAATTGTTGCACGGATTGATTCAGCAATGTTTGACGAGCCGTTACGTCGCGCGCCGCGCGCTCGATGTTCGCGCGCTGCAATTGCGACATCACGCGCTGATCGCGAATGACCTTGGTGGACTCCTCCGCAGAGGCGGGCGTCTGGCCCTCCACCGCCGCGGGCTGAGAGGCCGGCTGGCTGGTCGGCGCGGGTTGCGTCAGATCGTCATGCTTGCCGCGCAGCACATCGAGAATGAGATTCCAGCGGGCGTCGGTCAGCTTGCCCGTGCCATACAGCACGCCGACAAATCCGCTGGTCGAGATCAGCGTCGCAACCGCAGTAATTGCCACTAGGTTGTAAAGTTTGCCGATCACAATTGCGCCATATCCTCAATGCCGCTCGGCGACGAAACATCGCCTTCAATGCGACAGAGTGCCTGCAACTGCTGTGCCAGATCGTCGGACTCGCGCTGATCCTCCGCGGCTCGGTCGCGCACATACTCGTTCCAGCGATTTTCGCGGAGTTTCTCGATCACGCGCTCCTGCCGGCGCGCATCGCGCCACACCGCCTGCAATTTCTCCAATTCGCCCAGCAACGCGGCGCGCCGCGATCCGAGTTGCGCGTTCGCCCCGCGCTGCTGCGCCAGCCAAGCTCGGCAGCGCGATGCGGCCAATGGGTCAAATTCCTCGGCAAGCGACATTTCCCGCAATCGCAGCAAGCCGCCGTCGATGTCCGCCGCGACGCGCCGCATGTGCGCTTCGACGCGGGCAATTTCGGCGCGGCAGTTGGCCACACCGCGTCGAGCCTCGCGTTCGCGGAGGCGGCGAACCATGAGCAGCGCTTCCAGCGAAAATCTGAATTTCTTGGCCATTCACTGCCCTTGGGCGGTTATCAGTAGAAGCCGGCGGCGTTATTCCGCTTTTTGAATCCGCGCTCCGAGCGCCAGCAATTCGGCTCGCGTTTGCTCCAGCGTGCAGCCTTTCCCGCGCGGTTGCCGCAGAAACGCCTGCACAGCGTCGCGTGTGCGAACCGCCGTGTCATATTCGGCGTTCGCACCCTTCACGTAAGCGCCGATGCTCACCAAGTCCTCGATTTCGCTCCAGGTCGCCAGAACGCGTCGCACCGCCGCGCTCGCTGCGAGATGCGGCTCGTCCACAACGTCGTCCATTACGCGGCTGATGCTGTTCAAGACGTCAACGGCCGGATAGTGACCGCGCGCCGCGAGCGAACGCGACAGCCAGATATGGCCGTCGAGAATGCCGCGCACGGCGTCAGCAAGCGGTTCGCCAATGTCGTCGCCTTCGACCAGAACCGTGTACACGCCGGTAATGCTCCCCGAATGCGTGCGGCCGGCTCGTTCGAGCAATCGTGGCAGCAGTGAATACACGCTCGGTGGATAGCCCTTCGATGTCGGCGCTTCGCCGGCTGCCAGACCGATCTGCCGCTGCGCCATCGCAAGTCGCGTGATGGAATCCATCATCAACAACACGTTCAGATTCTGATCCCGGAAGAATTCGGCGATCGCGGTCGCAAGGAAACACGCGCTGACGCGCAGCGTGGGAGCTTCGTCCGACGTGCACGCGATGACAACGCTTCGAGCCAGACCGTCGGGGCCGAGCTGCGTGCGGACAAAGTCGCCGACTTCGCGACCGCGCTCGCCGATCAGTGCGATGACATTCACATCCGCCGACGTATGACGGCAAATCGTGCCCATCAGAACGCTTTTCCCGACACCGGTGCCAGCGAAAATTCCGAGCCGCTGGCCGCGACCGGCGGTCAGGAGAGCGTCGATCGATCGGACGCCAAGCGACAGGGGCTGATCGATTCTCGCTCGCTCGAATGGCGCCGGCGCGTCGCGATAGAGTGGATATCGCAAGTTAAGGAGCGGCGCAACCGCGTGATCCAGCGGGCAACCGCGCCCGTCGATCACACGCCCGAGCAGGTCAAATCCGACGCGCGCCTGCGCCGCGCTGGGGAGGCATTCGACGGGATCGCCGGGCGACACACCGTTCGGCTCGCAAAATGCGGACAGGATCGCCTGAGTATCGCGCAAGCCGACGACCTCGGCTTCAACGGCCGCGCCGGCGCGCGGTCGAATCAGACAGCGCGCGCCGATCGGAACAGGCAGGCCGATTGCCGCGATCGTCATTCCGCGAATCGCGGAAACTGAGCCGACGACGCGCTCGCTGATGAGCTTTGGAATCTGACTGGAGACAGCTTCGAATACGGATTGTTCGACAAGCGGCGTCACGTGTTGTTTCACCCTCTCAGTTCAACATTTCACGCTCGAACGGCGCATTCGGGCTGCGGCACGGTCTCATCGCCCGAATCAACGGCGACGAAGCGGCTTGCAGAAGGTCCGCTATCAGCGTCGTTCTCGGCCGCGACAGCCTCTCCTAAGAGCGCTGCCGTGATGCGCTCGATCTGCGTTTCAATGCCGGCGTCAATGTAGCCGCCGGCGCTGCTGAGCGTTGAACCGCCGCGTTCGACCGCTTCGTCCGCGATCACGCAAACGTGCTGCTGGTGCTCCAACTGGTTGAGCCACGCAGGCGCGATCTTGCGAATTTCCGCGAGATCATCCGGATTCAACCGCAACTGCGCGTCGTGATGGTGTCGAATCAGCTCGATCAGCTTCTCCGCATTCGAGATCGCGGCGTCCGGGCTGCCCAAGGCCACATGCTTGCAGATGCGCCGGGCTATTTCGATCGCGAGGCGGATCACTCCCGATTCGCTTTCCGCGAGCATGCGGCGTTTTCCGGCGTCAACCTGAATCAGTGCGGATTGGAGCGCATCGGTGAGTTGCGCCATACGCGCGCGAGATTCGCTTAGCACCGCTTCCCAGGCCTCGCGACGGATGGACTCCATTCCCAGCTTCCGCCCCTCCACCTGGCCGGCCTGCAGCGCTTTGCATCGCGCTTCCTCGGCATCGCGACGCGCTTTGATGTCTGCGGAGCGCAGGATTTCCAAAGCCTGCGCATTCGCGCGCTGGCGGGCCGCCCCCGCCATCGATTCAAAGTCGGCGAAGGCGAACTGCGGTGAGTTGTGCGCATCGCCCCGGATGAGTTTTCCCATGTACGCTGGTCCGCCTCCGTGCGTTAGAATTCGCAGATCCCAAGCTGTATTGAACATTGCAGGCACGCTGCGCCGCCCGTCGTCGGCCACAGAGGGCCGACGCCAGGCCGCGCCTGTCCACCGCCGGTTATACGATCAAGTCCTTGTCGCCCCCCCCGCTCTTACCCGCGATGATGATTTCGCCCGCGTCTTCCAGCCGTCGAACGATATCGACGATCTTTTTCTGAGCCGCTTCCACGTCGCTGACGCGCACAGGGCCCATGAATTCCATTTCCTCGCGAATCAGCGTCGCCGCGCGCTCCGACATGTTCTTGAATATCTTCTCTTTGAGATCGTCGCTGGCCGTCTTCAGCGCGAGCGCCAGCTCCTGGTTGTCCACTTCCTTGAGCACCGATTGAATACCCTTGTCGTTCACGCGCAAAATGTCCTCGAACACAAACATCAGCCGGCGAATGTCTTCTACAAGATCAGGCGTCTGAGCTTCCAATGACTCCAGAATCGATCGCTCAGCCGCTCGGCCGGCGAGGTTCAGAATCTCGGCCACGGCGCTCGCGCCGCCGACGCGCTCGAATCGTTCGGTCACCAGGCCGGCGAGGCGCTTTTCCAGGCCGCGCTCGACCTCTTTAATCATGTCCGGGCTTGTCTGATCCATCCGCGCCACGCGCGTGATGACTTCGACCTGTCGTTCAGTGGGCAGGCCCACCAAAATCTCGCTGGCCATGGCCGGAGGAAGATGACTGAGAACCAGCGCAATCGTTTGCGGATGCTCCTCCTGAAGAAACGTAAGCAGATTGTCCGTCTCTGTTTTTTGCAGAAAGCTGAAGGGCTGTTGATGAACCTGATGCTCAATCGCCGTGATAATACGCTTGGCGTCTTCGGGAGGAAGCGTGCTTTCGAGCACAGAGCGCGCCCATCCCAGGCCGCCCGAGTTCGCATATTGCCGCGCGAGCACCATGTTGTAGAACTCGGCGACGACCTTCTCGCGCAAGTCGGCCGGCACGAACTCGAGGTTGGCGATCTCGCGCGAGATCTCCTCGACCAGCTCTTTCGGGATTTTCTTGAGAACTGCGGCAGCCGTATCCTGCGACAGCGCGACGAGCAGAATCGCGGCCTTGCGCGTCGCATTGAGCGCGTCGAAGTCCATCGCATCGCCTTTTTTCGTCGCTCGCATAGCTGCGCCCGGCGCTCCCTCTCAATGCCAGAAGTCGCGATTGCCGCAATTAGTCGTTTCGCCGCATCCATTGCTCAAAAATCGCCGCGACCGCATCGGAATCATCCGACACGAATTTCCCAAGCTGATCGATCATCTTGTTCACCTGCACCGTGCGCTCGTCCACTTCGCGGGCTTCGAGCACACCCTCGGTGGCCGCGGCTTGCCCAACCGGAAGCGGCGCGACGCCCTCGGATGTGTCCACGTACTCGCCGCCGATGATCGCCCCACCGCTGCGCGATGCGCCACCGCCGCCGCCGCGTCCTCCACCCGAGCCAGAGCGCCGCGATGCGACAGTCGCAACATCCGCGCTCGCTTTCCGCGCGGCCTCAACTGCCTCCCTTGGCAGCCCCAGCTCCAGTCCAAACGACTCGCCGCGATCGGTATGCCTGGCCATACGGAACATCAGGCCCAGCGCCACCAGCGCCAGCGCGCTCAGGCCAGCCGTCGGTCCATAGCCCTGCAAAGCCGCGAGCGTTGTGTCCAGCGTTCCTCCCTGTCCGCCGTCACCGCCCGTGACGCCGATCGAGTCAACGTCGTAGTACCAATCGACACGAACCTGCTCTTCCGACTGCGGCTTGAGCAGAACCGACACTTGCGCCGCAATCCGCGTCTTTTCCTTCTGAAACACCGCGTCGATCTGAACCGCATTCGGCTCAGCGCCTTGCGGATTCTGGCGGCGATAGACGCTCGCGAGATAACTATGCGAGATATTCACGGCCGCGAAAATCGACTGAATTTCACCGCCGGGTTTTTCCTCTTTCTTAATCACGCGACCGGGGATTTTCTCGCTCCGAGAGGTCTCGATCGTGCGAATGTCCTCGCCGCCGCCCCCGCCCGCGGAAAGACCAACATTGGGCTGCACGCCCGGTTGGCCGCTGCGCGGGGCGCGCGTGGATTGCTCGGTCGACTTCTGCTCCGAGATGTCGACGGGATCGGTCGGTGTGTTGGAATCGGTTGAATGCGCGGCCAGGTCAAGCTCGACTTGAACATTGATGCGCGCCTTGGGGTCGAAAGCCAGGTGATTGCGGATTTTCTCGGTAACCTGCTTTTCGAACTCGCGCCGAAGCTGATGCAGGCCGGCGGCGCCGCCGTCTTCCTCGGACTCCCAGTCGATCGCCGCGGTTCCGTTGCTATCCACGACCTGTACGTTTTTTAGAGGCAACCCGCGCACTGCGCCGCTGACCATTCGAGCGGCAGCCTTGGCGAGATTCCGCGGAACCGGCTCGCCCCCGCTCATCACAAGCGTGATCGCGGCGGACGCCTGAGGCGTTTCGCGTGAGAATGTGTGTCGGCGAGCATTAAGATTCAGCAATACGCTCGCGTCGCGCACGCCTTTGAGCTGGCGTAGTACGCGCTCCAACTCGGCTTTCATCGCCACGGTCCAACGACGGTCGTTTTCTTCCTGCGAAATCCACGGATTGGATTCTTTTATCAGCGCTTCAAAGCTGGCGCTGCTGTCGGCGGGCATTTTGTCACTTAGCTGCAACTGCGCCAAAATCGCGGCTTTGTTCGCCGCCGCTCGAACCCACACGCGACCGCCGACTTCCTTCGAAGTCTCCCCCATTTCCTCCAGCGCCTGTTGAATGCTCGTGATTTGCTGGGGCGACAACTCCTCACGAAGCAGCGGCGTCATCTCCGGCGTCGCGCTCCACTGCACCAGCCAGATCATGGAGCCGGCCACCACGAGGCCGCCGAGCGCAATGGCGATTCGCTGCGATACCGCGAGTTGAGCTAGCTGCTGATTGATGCGGGCGAGTTGTTCGAGAATCCGATTCATGCGAGTCCGTTCGCAGGTGGTTTCGAGCTAACCACTCCTTGAATCGGCTGCGCCAAGCGCGGGTCTTTTGTGAGCGGGCGATTCCTGCATGCGACAGGCCATTTAGACGCGCAGTTGCTTCAATTCGCTGTATGCGTCGAGCATCTTATTGCGCACTTCCATCAGCAGGCCGAATGCCACCTGAGCTTTTCGGGCGGCAACGAAGACATCGGAGATGTTTTGCGTCCGCCCGGCGAGCAGATCCTCAACATTCCGGTCGGCGTCCGCCTGCATTTGCGCGACCTGGTCGAGTTGCTTGCGCAACTGGGCCGCGAACTGCTCGCCATCGCCTGATGACTTTGAAGTCGACGCGCCCGTTTGGACGCCGCCAAAGGCGGGAGCTGAGTACGCCCTGGATATGATGGGATCAGCCATGTGTAGAACCCAAGCCTTTTTTGTCGCTCATCAGGCGAAGAGCCGCAGCGCGGACTGGATCATTCCGCGCGAGAGATTCATCATCGACAAGTTGGCCTCGTACGCGCGGGCTGCCTCAAGCGCGTCGACGTATTCCATCGTCATGCTGACATTGGGGTAGCGCACGTAGCCCTTCAGCGGCCCTTCTCGCAGCGCGTCGGGATGCGAAGGATCATGACGAAGCTCAAAATCGGATTCATCCTCCCGAACATCGGCAACACGCACACCAATGCCCGTCCCCGCGGCGCCCGGCTCAAACACAACAAATCGCCGGCGATACGGCTCCGGTGCGCCGTCCTCCTGGTGCGTGCTCGACGCATTGGCCATGTTGCCGGCGATCACGTCCATGCGAGCGCGCTGAGCGATCAGCGCCGAGCCGGATATGTCGAGGCTTCCGATCATGCGATGCGCCCTCTGATCGCGTTGGTCAACGAGTCAAATTTCGAACGAAGCAAGGATGTCGTTAGGTTGTAGAGCAGTCCGTTCTCCGCGGCCTGAGACATCAGTGATTCCATTCGCGCGTTCGTGCCGTCGTGAAAAAGTACGTTCGGCGCGGACTCGACCGTCGGATCGACCTGCAAACGCCCGGCGGCGTCAGTCCGAACCTGCGCACCGCCGCGCAAACTTAGCAGGTCGGAGCCGTCGTTCTCGTCAAGAGCGGCCCGCAACGCATCGCGGAATACGCCCGCATCGAGCGTGCGCGAGTGGTAGTCCGGCGTATCGATGTTCGCGACATTTTCGGCCAGAACCTGTTGGCGCGCTTCTGCGAAGCGCGCCGTTAGCTCCAGCGCATGCCGTGTTCTCGAATCCATGAGCCGATCAAGCCACATCACCATATCTCTCAACAACTGCCAAAGCATGCACGCCGTGTGCCAAATCGCACCGCAACGAGCGTTAGACGCCGACCTCAACCAGCGCGGACTGGGCATGTCGAATCAGGCGATCCGGCAGCGTACCCTCTTCGCGCCACTTCTTGAGCTTCAGACCCAACGTGCGCAAGCCAATGCCGAGCGCACGGGCGGTCTTCTCGCGATGGCCGGCAAAGCGATCCAGCGTGCGGAAAATCAGATCGCGCTCGGCGTCATCCAGAATGTTGCCGTCGCGATATTGCGGCGTTTCGATAACCGGAGAAGGCGCCTTGATCGGACCGCCCAGCAGCGGAGCGACCACGGGGGGCGTAACCTGCTTGCCGGCCTCAAGCACGCATACACGCTCGCACAGATTCTGAAGCTCGCGCACATTGCCCGGCCAGCCGTATTCCGCCAGCATCTTGATCGCCTCGGCCGTAAACTTCGGGCGCTCGCGGCCCTCGCGCGAACAGACCCGCGT
>JAEUIR010000124.1:12026-12357 GCA_016795025.1 Phycisphaerales bacterium | reverse complement strand
TCGCGCTCGGAAACCCCGATGAGTACGCGGCGCTGCTTCCGGATCTTGAGCCGGTTCTGTTGGGTGATCTGAATCGCGACGGGCTTTTCAACTCGTTTGACATCGACCCGTTCGTCGAGCGCCTTTCCCGCTGACCGCGTTACCGAGCAACGAATTCAAACTCCAGATTTCAGAATCGCTAAAATTCAACTCAATGCCGCTCGCCTGGGAGAACATCTGCGTCGACGTCGCCGCCCGTGGGGGACATATCTCGCTCCTGCGAGACGTGAATCTATCCTTGGTGCCCGGCCAGACCCACGCGCTGGTGGGCGAGTCAGGCAGCGGAAAGTCG
>JAEUIR010000124.1:0-12016 GCA_016795025.1 Phycisphaerales bacterium | reverse complement strand
GTCGCTGACCGCACTTGCGGCATTGCGCTTACTGCCCCCCACAATGACTGCTCGCGGCCGAATCGTCTTCGACGGCCAAGACATTCTCACGCTTGCCTCCGCAACGCTGCGCAAGATCCGCGGCAACCACATCTCCATGATTTTTCAGGAGCCGATGAGCTGCCTGAACCCGGCGATGACGCTCGGCCGCCAAATCGTCGAGCCGCTCGAATTGCACCAGAAAATCCGCGGTGGAGCCGCGCGCCGCGCCGGTATCGAACTGCTCGCGCGCGTCGGAATCTCCGATCCCGCTGCTCGTTTCGACGCTTATCCGCACGAAATCTCCGGCGGCATGCGCCAGCGCGTGATGATCGCAATGGCCATCGCCTGTCGCCCGAAGGCGCTCATCGCGGACGAGCCTACTACCGCGCTGGATGTCACAATCCAGGCTCAGATTCTCGCGCTGCTCGCGGAGCTTCAGCGCGATGCCGGGATGGCGATCCTATTCATCACCCACGATATGGCCGTAGTCTCGCAAGTCGCCCACCATGTCACAGTGATGCGCCACGGCGCTGCAGTCGAATCGGGCGAAACTGCGCATGTGCTTTTTTCGCCGCGCCACGAATACACCCGCACGTTGCTGAACTGCGTGCCGCGCTTCACGGATGACGTCGAAGCGTCGCCTACCGAGCTTGAACGCCATCGGGCGGACAGTACTGCCCGCCCGACACACTGAGAGTCATCCATGCGATCGCGGCGCGTTTAAGATTATCTGCTGGTGTTCGATTTTTGCGTGAGTGCATCCGCTCGGCCTCGGGCAATTGCGGTCCTACCGGCCGCGCCGCATTCCGCCGAAATAAGGGTATGATGCACTCTGATTCAGGATCAATTTCGTTGGGCAAAGCGCTTGCCGCGCGCGCCCGCAGGGAGCGCAACGTCTCGCATGTCCGATCGGCCGAAAACTAACTCAAACCTGGCGATTCTCTTTACATGCGTCGGTCGCCGCATCGAGTTGATGCAGGCGTTTCGCGCTGCGGCCCATCGCGCGAATCTGTCGCTCCGTCTGATCGCCGCCGATCAGGATGTGACCGCCCCCGGCATTTTGTGCGCGGATTCGCCGATCCTGGTTCCGCCTGCGACCGCTCCCGGCTATGTACCGGCGCTGCTCGATGTCGTCAAAAAGCATGGCGCGAGGGCGCTGATCCCCACGATTGACACGGACCTCGCGGTGATCAGTCACCACCGCGACGAGTTCGACAAGCTCGGCTGCACCGCGCTGATCGGCCCTTCGGATGCGATCGCAACCTGCCGCGACAAACTTAAGACGTTCGAATTGCTAAAGTCCAGCGGCATCGACACTCCGGAAACCTATACGCCGGAGCAGGTCCGCGCGTTTCAGCAGCACTCATTCCCATATTTTCTGAAACCGCGCTTCGGCAGCTCCAGCGCTTCCGTACACATGATTCGTAACCAGGAAGACCTCGACTATTACCTGCCGCGCGGCCGCGATCCGATCGTGCAGGAATTCGTCGCCGGCGTTGAGCATACATTGGATGTATACGTCGGGCTGGACGGCATCGCGCGGTGTGTTGTGCCGCGGCGTCGCTGGCAGGTGCGCGCCGGCGAGGTCAGCAAAGGCGTCGTCGTCAAGGACCAGAAAATCATCGACGCCGGCATGCGTGTATGCGAAGCGCTGGGTCGATCGATGCGAGGCGTAGTGACGTTGCAGTGCATCGTCACGCCGGACAACCGAATTCGTTTTATTGAGATTAACCCCAGGTTTGGCGGCGGCGCGCCGCTATCGATCGCGGCCGGCGCGGATTTTCCGGCGTGGCTGCTGGCGGAGCTGACCGGGCGGCCGCCGGACATCCGGCCGAACGACTATCGTCACGGTTTGTGCATGCTGCGGTTTGATTGGGCGGCGTTCGTTCAACTCGATGACGATCTTGAACCTCGCGTCGCTCCGCCGTTGCGTGATTGGCCACGATTCGAGTAACCGGCTTTGGTGAGCGACCATGAGGCGGACAGGGCGGGCCAAAAAAAACGGCCGATCACACAACCCATCCAGCGCCGCGTGATCGTGCCAGTTTTTGGGAATACTGCTACTTCCGTCGCCTGAGGCTCGCGGTTTTCCCGACGGCGCCTTGCTTCTTCCCGCTCCCTCGGAAAGCACCAGTGAACTGAACCTAAGGCAGCAGCGAAGGTATCGATGCTTACCTATCTTGTCAAGTGAGGTTTAGAACAGAGAATTGTAAACCGTGACTTGCGCGGATTGTCGTATCTGTCAATTGTTCATAACATGCTTTGTGACAATCGATTATGTCGTCATTCAAAATCGTCGCCAAATTTTTGCTGCCGCAACGCTGCGAGTTCCTTGACAGCCTGTTCGAAATCACGGTGAACGACCAAAGTCGCGTCCGGACTATGGACAACAATCGTCTTTTCGACTCCGAGTGTGACGATTAGATGGTCGCCCTCGTCAATGACGACGCAATCACGACTGTTCACCATCAGCGATCGCTCGGCAATCGAGACGTTCCCGTCCGCATCCGAGGAACGCGTTGCGCCGATGGTGGTCCACGAACCTAGATCGACCCAGCGGCAGTCCATTTGCACCACGATTACGCGCTTCGCGCCTTCCATCACGCCATAATCGACGGATATTTTCTTCAGGGCCGCGAACTTCTCCGCAAGGGCGCCGGGCGCCAGCACGTGCCATTCCGCCGCCAGCTCGCGCAACACAGTCAGCGACTCCGGCAATTGGCGCTCAAACTCGCCTGTGATGGATGGCACGCGCCATGCAAACATCCCGCTGTTCCAAAGGTATTCACCTGACCGAAGATATCGTTCGGCCGTGGCGCGGTCGGGTTTTTCCTTGAAACCAGCCGCGGCAAATGCCGCGCCGCCCAAACACTCACCGCGCTGCACATAGCCATAGCCTGTATGGGGCGAATCCGGCGTCACGCCAAATGTCACCAGCGCACCTTCGTGCGATTCGGCCGCCCGCAAACCGGCCTCGATCGCGCGATCAAACTCGTCCTGTGGGCTGATCAGATGGTCGGCGGTGAACACCGCCATTGTGGCCTGTGGCGCGCGGCGCTCCAGCAGCGCCGCAGCCAGACCAACGGCGTTGGCGGTGTCGCGCCCCATTGGTTCGCCGATGAGGTTCTCACGCGGAATTCCGGGCAGAGCCTCTGCCACCTGATCGATGTACGCCGCGGAAGTGATCACCCAGATGTTGCGCGGCTCGAACAGGTTTGCCAATCGCTTTCTCGCAAGTTGCAGCAGGCTTTCGCCATCAAAGAGCCTTAATAGCTGCTTTGGGCGCGTGCGCCGGCTAAGCGGCCACAGCCGCGTTCCCGATCCGCCCGCCATGATGATCGCGTGTCCTTCCGCCATGATTGCGCCTTACACCCTTGCCTTCGCGCGCTTGCCCTCATACGCGCGGAATTCCGCGGCATGTTGCTCATAGCCCTTTTTTCCGAGCAGCGCGTAGGTCATGTCCTTGCCGAGTTGAACGGCCGGCTGGTCATAGGGATTGATGCCGAACAAGCAACCGGCGATCGAAGTCGCGGCCTCCCACAACATGATGAACTGCCCCACGGTTTCCTCGCTGATTGCGGGGAATCGAATCGTCATGCACGGTCTCCGGCTTTTCACCAGCGCGAATTCCGTGCCTGCTTTTTCGGCGTTGAGCAGGTTGCCGAGCGTCGTGCCTTGCAGATATTTCAGCGCGTCGGGCATCGCCTTGTCCTTCGGCACTTTGACATCGCGGTCGAATTTGACGACTTCGAGAAAAACGAACACCTTGTCATTCGGCCCTTCGCGGTAGAGCTGCACCTGCGAATGCTGATCGGTTGCGCCGAGCGCGCGAATCGGCGTCGGACCGATCGTCGTCGGCTGGCCGTGTTCGTTCTGGTCCTTGCCCAGACTTTCAGCCCACAATTGTCGCCACCAATCGGCCATGTCGTTGAGCTGGTGGCTATATGGCATCATCACGTGCATGCGCTTTCCGCGAACGTAAAAAGCGTGCAGCAGCAGAGCGAGCATGGCGGCCGGATTCCGCTCAACACGCTTTTCGGCGGCCGATTTTGACATGGCCCGCGCGCCTTGCATCAGGCGATCCACGCGAATGCCGCACATCGCCGCCGAGAACAAACCGACCGCCGAAAGCACGCTGAATCGCCCGCCGACGCCGGGCGGAACCGGCAGCGTTTCGTAGCCTTCCGCGTCCGCGACCTGCCTCAGCACGCCCTCGGCGGGATCGGTGGTGCAAAGAATGTTTCGGGCAAGCTTTTTTTTGCCGAGTTTGCGCGCCAACAGGTCACGGACAATCAGAAACTGCGACGCCGTCTCAGCCGTCTCGCCTGATTTGCTGATCACGTTGAACAGGGTCTTTTTGAGCGAAGGGCCGAGGAGGTCCAGCAGCGCGCCAATCTGCACCGGATCGACGTTGTCGACGACGAACAGCCGCGGACCGCCACGTTTCGCAGCGGGGAGCAGATTGTAATAGGGCGGGTTCAGCGCGGATTGCAGCGAGATGTTTCCCAACGCGGAGCCGCCGATGCCCAGCACGACGAGATTTTCAACTCCCGGCGAGCGGCGTTTCACCGTTTTCTTGATCTCCGCAATCATGGCTTTGTCGTCGGGCAGATCGCGATAGCGATGCTGGCCTGAGCCGCGTTCGTTTTCGATGCGTTCGATCGCGGACGCGACTGCGGGCTGGGCCGCCTGGATTTCCGCCGGTTCCAGACCGTGTGCGGCTCCCACGGCCGAAGCCAGCGCGCTTGCGTAATCGAGTTCGAGAAATCGCGATGCCATGCAGTTTGCCTCCGCCGACGGCGACTATTCGGCGCGGCAGAATACCACACGCCGCGACTGCGTGCGAAAGGCGCGCGGCGTCAGAATACGCGCTGCTCGGCGTGAAAATGACCCCGACGCGACGCAGATTGTTTGCAAATAGCACTCCAAGGGGTATCGTTCACAAGACCATGAACGCAAAACGCGTACGAATACAGTCCCTTGGTTTGCGCGGCGGCGTTGGGTTGCTGGCGCTCTTGCTCGCCGGCTGCCTCATGGGATGCCAGGCGCTGGCCGCGCCGTGGATTCTGACCGGCGAGGAGCCGACCAAGCGCATCAAGGCCGAATTCCCGCACCTCAAGAACAAGAAAATCGCCATTCTGGTCTGGGCGGATTCCGACGCGCGCTTCGAATATCCTTTCGTGCGCCTCGAAATGGCCGAGCACATCAAGTCCGAGCTCGAAGCACGCATCGACGGCGTGAAATTCTCCTCCAACAGGCAAATAATCGAGATGCAGGATCGCGATCCGGACTGGGACCGCAAACCACCGGCGAAGATCGGCCAGCGACTCGACGCCGAGCGTGTCATTTCCATCGAAGTGTCACAATATTCCATGCGCGAACCCGAGAGCCGCCACCTGCTGCGCGGCCGCATCGCCGCGCAGGTCTCGATCTACGACACGTCGCGGCCGGATTCGGGTCATCTGTACAGAACCGAAGTCGCCATCATGCATCCGGAGAAATCCGAGGGTCGGTGGGGCAACGACGAGGCCGCCATTCGGCGCGAGGCGATGGAAGCATTCGCGACGGCGCTGGTGAAGCGATTCTACGATCACGACGAAAAGGTGGATTGATCAATGCCCGTTCGTCGTGGACAACGCTCGCGTCCCTCACGCGTTGGCAAACCGCTGTTGACCGGATTGATTGCGGCCGCGCTGCTGATGGTCGGTTGCGGCCAGCAACTCGGCGCGATGCTCTACTTCCTAAGTCCGCAGCGTATGCACAAGCCGGAAATCGAACTGACCAAGGCGCGCCTGGCCATCCTGATCGAGTTCGCCGATCCCTCGGCGGAAAACCCCGTTTTCGCTCGAGCGCTGCATGACATCATCGAAGACCAATTCACCGAGCGGAAGCTGAAGTCCAAGGTCGTGCCATGTGACGAGTTGGCGCGCCTGCGAAGCGAAAACGCTGATTTCTCGACTTGGAGCGTGCAGCGCATCGGGCGGCGCGTGAACGCCGAACAGGTGCTGTACATTCGAGTCGAGTCATTCATTATTCACGAAGAACCGGGGCATCCGCTGATCGAGCCCAAAGCGGACATGCGGCTCAAAGTGATCGATGCCCGCGCCAGCGCCAAAGAAGGCAACGTGCAACTCTGGCCGCCCGAGCCGGACGGCCGCCGCATCGCGCTGGCCCGGCCCCCAAAAGACGCCGGCAGTTCGCGCCAAATCGACGACGAAGTGAAAAAGCTCGCGCGCCAGACCGGCCGAATCGCCGCGCGAATCTTCGTGGAGCACGACGAAGAGGAAGAGCTTCCGCGGGAGCCGTGATGTCGGCTTTGGCCCGCAAAAGCGCCCTTCGATTGGCGGCGATCGCCGCGGCATCCATCGCGCTGATCGGCGCGTCCACATTTCTCGGCGAGACGCACATTGCGTTCGATGACATATTCGGCGCGCAGCCCAGCGTCGTCTTTTGGCAACTGCGGGTGCCGCGCAGCCTGCTGGCGGCGGCCGCGGGCGCGGCTCTCTCAATCGGCGGAGTGTTATTTCAATCGCTGTTTCGGAATCCGCTGGCGACTCCGTATACGCTCGGTATTGACACAGGCGCGTCGCTGGGCGCGGCGGTGGCGTTCTTAAGTGGCGTCAGCGGAATCTGGTCCCTGGCGCGCATTGGAGACGTTGAATTCGGCGTGGCGCGACTGTCGGTGTTCGCGTTTATCGGGGCGATGGCAGCGCTGATGGTTGTGCTGTTCATGGCGCGGCTGCGCGGCGGCCAGGATATTACGCACCTGCTTTTGGCGGGTGTGTGTGTGTCATACATGTCGGCCGCCGGGATCCCATTGGTGATGTTGCTGTCAAATCGCCCGATCACAAACGATATTGTGATTTGGACCATGGGTTCGCTCGAAAAGGCCAGCGCCGACGCACTGGCGGGCATGGTTCAGATTTGCTGCATCGCGGCTTTGGTCCTGGGATACGGCGTATACCACCATCGCGCGGTGGATTTGTTGAGCATGGGCGACGACCTAGCCGCCTCGCGCGGCGTCGCTGTACGCCGCACGGTATGGACCACGGCGCTGCTGGTGGGCGTGCTGACGGCCGTGACCGTCGCGAATTGCGGCCCGATCGGTTTTATCAGTCTGATGGTTCCGCATGCCGCGCGATTCATCGTCGGGCCACACACGCTGCCCCGGCTGATCGCCAGCGCGCTGCTGGGCGGCGCGTTTCTCGCGCTTTGCGAAGGACTGACGCGCACCGTAGGGCCGCGCGTCGTGCCTGTCGGCGTGGTCACGAATCTGCTTGGAGCGGCATTTTTCTTCTTTCTGTTGGCGCGATCGCGGCGCTAACAGGCAGTCGCACGCCATTGAAGGCAAGCGAATCCGCCGCAACGGCCCCACCATTATCTGCTGAAGTGCTCATCGGTTCGAATGAGTTCAACCAGTCCTGGGGGCCAGGATTAAATCCCGATTGTTTCCGACCGCAGCCGTGCTAAGCTATGATTGCATGCGTCAGAATTCGCATTCGCGGTCAGGTGGATGAGTTATGAGACGATCGCAACCGGCTCGGTCGATCCTGTGGGTTGGAATGTCATGTCTCGCGGGCGTTGCCGCGGCGCAAATCCCGGATCGACCGACGATGGATGCGGCGACCGCACAGAACGCCAATCCGGAGCGACCCCTCCCGCGCTATCTGACACCTGCCGAACGCGATTGGATGCGCGATAACCAATGGGGCGGCGCCGCCGGCACGGGTTTGGCGCCAACCGGGCCGGTGCATTGCGTGGCCGAATATGAGCCGATGGACGCCATCATCATTGCGTGGGAGGGTCCGACGACGTGGACCACCATACTAGCGGCGATGGCCGGCCGAATCACCAATGCGGGGGACGCCAATCTATATGTCGCACTAGACGCGCCGAGCGAAGAGACGACCGCGCGACTGGCCATGCAACAGTACAACGCCGACATGTCGCGCGTAACGTTTGTCATTCGCCAGACCGATTCGATCTGGATGCGCGATTACGGCCCAAGATATGTTTATGAAGGTCCGTGCCGGGCGATCATCGACCATACGTATAACCGCCCGAGACCGTTTGACGACGATTTTCCGGAAGGATTTGCCGTTTTGAAGGGACACGCCCGCTATGAGATTCCGCTGGTGCATGGCGGCGGGAATTACCATCTCGATGCGAACGATCATTCCTACGCCACACGCCTCATTAACAATGAAAATCCCGGGCTGACGGAGCAGGAAATCCACGATTTGTGGATGGAATACCAGAATCTGGACACCACTTTTTTCGACCCGTTTCCGACCAGCGTCGATCTGACGCAGCACATCGACATGTGGATGCAGGTCATCTCGGATTCACAGGTCATTATCAGCGATTGGCCGTATAACAGCGGATCAACGCAGGATCAGATTTGCGATTCCGCGGCCGCCCTGCTGGCCGAGCGCGGGTATACCGTGTTTCGTGTTCCGGCCCGCTCCGTAAACGGCGTGCATTATACATATACAAATGTGGTCATGTGCAATGGCATCGTACTGGTTCCCTTCTACACCAATACGCAGGTGATTCAGCACAATGCCCAGGCCGTCGATGTGTGGCGGGATGCTTTGCCGGAAAAACAGATCATCCAGATCAACTGCGAGCCGATCGTTTCCGCGGCCGGCGTCATGCACTGCATCGTCATGCACCTGCCCGAACCGCTCGGCGGCGCCACTCCGACCGCCTATCTCAAGTCGCTTCGCGACAATGAGACGCTGACGCCCGGCGATTCCGTCGCCATAGATTTCATTTCCGACGATGACGAGCGTGTCGTGCATTATGGCGTTCTGTTATCGACCAACGGCGGGCGCACGTTTGATGTGGAGTTGCTGCCCGATGCGCCGATCGCCTATCGGTTCGAGTGGACCGTTCCGGATGTGTTCGCGCCGCATTGCCGATTGAAAGTGATCGTGCGCGATGCGGACGGAAACAGTGGCGAGGATCAAAGCCCGGCCGATTTCGCGATCGCTGGCACGCTCATGCACGGTGACATGAACTGCGACACGCACATCGACAACTTCGACATCGATCCGTTTGTGGTGGCAATCATTTCGCGCGACGCCTTCGAAGCGAGCATGCCCGGATGCGCGTGGATCGCGGCCGACGTGAACGCCGATGACGCGGTCAACAATTTCGACATCGACGCATTTGTGATGCTTCTCGCCGGCGGATGATCGATCGTCTGGCCGAACGACTGCACCGACGACCATGACGTTGGCCGTTATGCCCGCGCCGGTCGCCGTGAAGCAATCCGATCTCATCGTCAGACGTAGCGATAGTCGCTACCGCGATAACCGGGCAGCAGGCGACCAGAACTCGCGCGGGTTTGGCAACGAGCCGCCGGAAGTCACTGACTGACAACCGGCGGCACACTTGTTTCATGTAATCCCATGTGAACGGGCAAGCACAGCCGTTACGCGCGTTTGATCAGCGCCAATGGCTGAAACGCCTTTCCCAGCACTTTCTCAGGTTTGGTCGACAACCAATCCTGAAGCACGGCCGAGTACACGCGCCGAAAATCACAACCAAACTGCAGATCGCCACGATTCAACTTCTCCAGGCTCGGATGATCCTGATGAACGCCCGGCCGGACCTGCGACCCGAACAAAAAGAGCGGCGCCGCCTCGCCGTGATCCGTGCCGCCGCTGGCATTTTCCTGAACGCGCCGGCCAAATTCCGAAAAGCACAAAATCAACACGCGGTCCAGCAATCCTTGCTCTTTGAGATTCTCGACAAAGTCCTGCATCGCATCGCCGAATTGCGATATCAACGTGCGATGCCGCCCGGTCTGGCCACTGTGCGTATCGAAGCCGCCCATCGATACGTAATAGACGCGCGTGGGTAAATCAGACGCGATCATGCGCGCGACAAAATCGAGCGACTGGCCGAGTTCGCCGCCGCCGCCGCGCGACCGGCGATTGGCGCGCTGCCGCTTCGCGCCGGCGCCGCGGATATCGTCCGCTCCGATCAGCGCATCCAATGACGCGCGTTGCAGCCACTGCGCCAACTCGCCGCCGGTCCTTGGATAATCGCCGTCGATGTTGTTCAGCTTGCGAAACGTCTCCTGCGCGAGCTTGTCACTCTTCGCGCCCTGCCACGCCAGAGCGCCCGGATCCTCAAACACCAGCGACGCGAACTTCTCGCCGGCCATCGCCAGTGGTGACTCCTTCATCAATGACACCCCGGCGATCGGCTCTGGCGCCGGATCATCGCCTTTGCAGCAGTTGTCGAAATATCGCCCGAGCCAGCCGCTGTGATCGCGCGCCATCGGGTCAGCCGATTGCCAGATATCCATGCTGGTAAAGTGGCTGCGATTGGGGTTTGGATAGCCGACGCCCTGCACGATCGCCATCTGCCCATTGTCGAACAGCGTCTTGAGGGCCGTGGCATACGTCGGCAATCCAACGTTGTTCTCCAGTTTCAGCACGTCGGCTTTTTTGATCGCGAGTTGCGGCCGCGCTTTGTAATACGCGTCCATCTCATACGGCACGATCGTATTCAAGCCGTCATTTCCACCCGCAAGCTGCACCACGACGAGGATTCGCTCATCCGCGCTGCGCCGCGTCGTCGGCTGCGGGCCGGCGAGCGCCCGCGCCGTGCGGCCGAGGAAGATCGGCAGCGTGCCGGACGCGCTCAGCAGCGAAATTCCGCCCGCCAGAAAGTCACGTCGCGTCGTAAAAAACGGTCGGTCCATTTGGGATCATCCTTGGATAGCAGCGCCGTCGGTCAGTTCAACTGATACTCCGGCGTGCTGCACAGCAGATGCACCATATTGCGGATTCGCTCGGTCGCGGCGGTCGCGTTGAAATCAAACGCCGCGCCTCCATCGGTGAGATAATTCACCAGCCGCTCGCGCTTGGCTCCGGGCAATGGAACAGCCAGCATGTTCGCGGCGAAGAAATCAACGATTTGCTCCGCGCCGGTCACGCCGCGATCGCGCAGCATCGCGTTTGCATCAAACGCCGGCTGCTTTGCCGCCGCGAGCCGCGATTTCGCGCTGGATGCCTGCATGCTGCCGGCCATCGTCGTCTTTTCTTTGTCTTCCTCGTCTTTCGACACCGCCGCCCGCGCCAGGGCCCGCGCTCGATCGTCCGCGGCTGCTTCGCCCCGCAACAGCTTGCCGATGTAGTTGTAGCGCGCAAAGAGCGTGGCCGTGTTGATCCACTTCGGACCGCCGTCCCAGCCTTTTACGTTCGGCGGCTGCAAGAGCTCCTGCCCCATGCCGGCCATCGAGCGCTCCGCGCCGAGCAGATCATCAAGGGAGAGATTGAGTTGGCGAGCGGATCCGACGACGAGTTCGACGGGGTTTTTGATCAGCGCGCCGCGCGACGAAGCATGATAGAACGCCTCACTCTTGAACAGAGTTTTCAGGCTCGGCCGCAGCTCGAATTTATTGCGGCGCAAGACGCCGGCGAACGCCTCGATGAGC
The DNA here is from genome assembly GCA_016795025.1 of Phycisphaerales bacterium. Lineage (GTDB taxonomy): Bacteria > Planctomycetota > Phycisphaerae > UBA1845 > Fen-1342 > JAEUIR01. The sequence continues at coordinate 540 of JAEUIR010000124.1, read as the reverse complement.
GGCTTCTCCGGCTCGGGGCGCACATAGTATTCCAACAGGCTCCTGGCGACCCAGCGCGAGCACGCGGGATTGGCGAGAATCATGTCAATGATGTCCTCGCCGTTGAACTTGCCGCGCTTGCCCATGAAGATTTTCTCTGAATCGTCATGCTGCCGCGGACGAAAATCGAAACCATCGTCGTCGAATCCCCAGCCGGTGAACGCGCGGGCCGCTGCCTTAATGTCGCCCTCGGTGTAGTTGCCGACGCCGAGCGTGAAAAGCTCCATCAACTCGCGGGCGTAATTCTCGTTCGGCTGCCTCTTGCTGCTTCGCGCGGCGTCGAGATACAGCAACATCGCGCGATCCTTGCTGATTCCCACCACCAGGTCGCGAAAATTGCCCACGGCATTTTTGCGCAGGAACTCGTTCTGACTGTTGCCGAGGCCCAGCATCGGCGATCGGGTCTTCACGGCCTCGGTGCAGATCCAGGCCAGCAGGAGCCGCGGCACGGTGCCAAAGGGCAGACCGAATCGCGGGTTGGCGATGATCGACAGCGACACC
>JAEUIR010000123.1 GCA_016795025.1 Phycisphaerales bacterium | reverse complement strand
ATCTTCGGCGACGAATTCCAACAGCCAATGCGCAAGCGCTTCGGGCGAGAGCGGAAAATGCGGCTGGCCGTTGACCACCTGCGGCAGCCCCGCGTTCGGCAACACGCTCAATTTGCGTGTGCATGTGCGCGCCAGATAGCGAATGTGCTCGCTCATCTCCTGCGGCCCGGTGGCGCAGTTCAGGCCGATGACATCCACTTCGGGAAACGCCTCGATCGCCACCAGCGCACCGGCGATGTCCGTGCCGAGCAGCATCGTCCCGGTCGTCTCCATCGTGACCTGGCACATCAACGGCGTTCGCCGTCCCATTTTCGCGAATGCGCGTTTCACTGCCTCGATGACACACTTCGTCTGAAGAATGTCCTGGCAGGTCTCGATCAGCATGACATCGACGCCGCCTTCGAGCAGCCCGCACGATTGCACGTAGTAGCTATCCAGCATTTCGTCGTAACTGATTTGCCGCAACGTAAGAAGCTTTGTACCCGGACCGAGCGAACCGACGACAAAGCGCGGCTTGTCAGGAGTCGAACATGCGTCGGCCGCGCGCCGCGCGATCTGCGCCGCGATTCGATTAATTTCATGGCATCGCGCCTGAAGATCGAATTCCGCCAGAACGTGTTTCATGCCGCCGAATGTGTTGGTTTCAACTGCGTCGCAGCCGGCTGTCAGAAAATCGCGATGGATCCGTTCGACCGCGTCCGGCCGCGACAGATTCAGAATCTCGGTGCAGTTTTCCAGGCCGTGGTAGTCGGCCAGCGGCAGGTCGAGCGCGTGGACGCTCGTGCCCATCGCGCCGTCAAAAATGAGAACGCGCCCTTCGAGCAATTCGAGAAACAGCCTGGATCGATCCGTCACACGATGCTCCGCAAAGCCGCCCGGCCCCGTAACCGCTCACGGGGATAGCACTTGCTATCCCATCGGATCGGCGTATGATAACCGGATTACGAATGTATCGTACCGCCGGTGCGGTGAATTTCCTCGCGCGGAGTGTTTGTCTACATGTCGGATACCACGGTCGACTATTCGGTTCTTTTTGAGACGATGGAGCTGACCGCCGAAGCCATCGAGAATTTCGCGGACCAGGTGCATGCGTCGCTGCGCGAGCGCGAACGATTCGAGGAATTGGTCGCGGCACGCGCCGGACAGCGCACCGAGCCGCTGCGGATGGCGCTCGGCTATTACCTGCTCGATCAATTCGACAAGGCCATCACGGCGATCTCGGAGGCGCCGGACAACCGGATTCGACGGTTCTATCAGGCAAAAATCGAACTCGGCTTGGGCAGAATCGACGACGCGATCAAGAATTTCCAACGAGCAGCCAAGCACGGCTGGGACGAATTCGACATCGACCTGCATGTCGTCCAAGCGCATGTCCGCGCGGGCGATGTCGCTTCGGCCGCCGCACTCCTGAAAAAACACGCCGCTCGCGGTGCCGAAAATGCAAATTGGCGCTACGCCAGCGGTCTTGTCGCCGAATGGTCAAATGATTGGCAGGCGGCGCTCGATCATTACGACCGTGCGCTGACGCTTGAGCCCAGTCACACGCAAGCGATGTTTCGCGCGGCCCGACTGCTCGATCTGCGGGGCAATGAGGAGGAAGCCGTCGAGCTTTACGAACGGCTGGCCCTGCAACCGCGCGCCCAGTTGAACGCCTTATTGAATCTGTCGGTCGTTTACGAAGACATGGGCCTCTATGACGAGGCTATTCACTGCCTTCAGCGCGTCATCACGTCGCACCCGGAACATTTCCGGGCGCACATGTTCCTGAAGGATTGCGAGAGCAGCCGCCAGATGGTGATCGATGAAGGCGTCGAGCGCCGCGCCGACTCGCGCAACCGCCTGCTGGCCACGCCCATCAGCGAACTCGACCTCGGCGTTCGCACGCGAAACGTGCTCAAGAAAATGGGCATCAATACGCTCGGTGAACTGCTGCGCGTCTCAGAGCCGGAGTTGATGGCGTACAAGAATTTCGGCGATACGTCGCTTCAGGAAATCAAGAATGTCCTGGCCCGGCGCAACCTGCACCTCGGCCAGCATCCGGACGAGATCGACGTGGCCAGCGTGGCCGCCGCGCCGCCGCCGACGCCCAAGATCAGCGTTCCGCCGGGCAGCGAAGCAGTCCTGACCAAGGCCGTTTCGGAGCTGGAACTTTCAGTTCGGGCTCGTCGCTGCCTGCAACGCCTGAACATCGTGACGCTCTCGGATTTGATTCAGAAATCGGAATCCGAGCTGCTCGCGACACGTAATTTCGGGCAAACATCGCTAACGGAAATCAAGAGTCGCCTTGCCGAATTCGGGCTGTCGCTTGCGACTCGCGGCTAAGCGGTCGCTGATATCCGATGAACACCATCGCGTGGGGTGCGCAGTTCGCGCGCGACTACGCACGCTATGAGCGCGCCGCTCTCGTTCAATATCCTCGCCCGCGACGGCAAAGCCCGCCGCGGCGCCATTACCACCGCTCACGGACGATTTGACACTCCGGCCTTCATGCCCGTCGGGACGGCCGGCGCGCTGAAGTCGCTGACGCCCGAGCAAGTCGCGTCCACCGGCACGCAAATCGTTCTGGCCAATACCTATCATCTGCTCTTGCGCCCGGGGCCATCGATCGTCGCCGGGCTGGGCGGGCTGCACCGTTTCATGCAGTGGAACGGCGCGATTCTCACCGACAGCGGCGGCTTTCAGGTGTTCTCATTGGCCGACCTGCGCCGCATGGATGACGACGGTGTCGTGTTTCGCTCGCACATCGACGGCGCGTCCATTACGCTGACGCCGGAAGTATCCATCGCGGTGCAAAATCAACTCGGAGCGGACATTATCATGGCATTCGACGAGTGTCCGCCGCTGCCTGCCGACGACGCGGCGCTCTCTGCCGCCGTCGGCCGGACCGTCCGCTGGGCGCGGCGCTGCAAACAGGCCCACGGCGATCAGCCGCAAGCGTTGTACGGCATCGTTCAGGGCGGGTTGAACATCGGCCTGCGCCGTAGCTGTTTGGCCGACCTGGTGGACATCGGCTTTCCGGGTTACGCCATCGGTGGTCTTTCAGTAGGCGAGCCGCCGCCGGAGATGTGGTCGTTGCTGGACGACTTTGCAGATGACCTGCCGGGCGATCGGCCGCGCTATTTGATGGGCGTTGGCACGCCGCTCGACCTCGTACACGCGGTTTCATCAGGTATGGATCAGTTCGATTGCGTTCTTCCGACGCGCAACGGCCGCAAGGGATATGCCTTCACATCAACCGGCGTGGTTCGTCTGCGCAACGCGGAACACCGGCTGTCGCGCGAGCCGCTCGACGCCGCATGCGATTGTTACTGCTGCCGTTGGTTTTGCCGCGGCTATCTGCGTCATTTGTTTCAAATTGGCGAGACGCTTGGTGGCACGCTGGTATCGCTGCATAATATCGCTTTCTATCAACGGCTGATGAGCCGCATGCGCACGGAGATTGATCGCGGCTCATTCGCTGCGTGGAAACTGGCGTTTCTGAATGGGCCGCTTGGCTGTCCCGCAGCCGCGGCGCCAAACCATCCGGGCTAAACGAATCGGGGCTCGCGGCCCCATGAAGGATCGAATGAACGAGCAACTGATCCCACAGATGATCGCGCAGGCGACGACGCGCCCCGCACCGCCGAGCGGCACCGAAGTGTTCATGCAACAGATTCTGCCGCTTTTGCTCATGCTTGGCGTGTTTTTCTGGTTTCTGACGCGCAGTCAAAAGCGCGAGCGGCAAAAGTTCGAGAATATGCTGAGCTCGCTGAAACGCAATGACCGAGTGGTCACCATCGGCGGCATGTTCGGCACGGTCGTCGAAGTGCGCGATTCCGAAGTCGTGCTCAAAGTCGACGAATCCAACAACATCAAAATTCGCTTCGCACGCAGCGCGATCAAGGAAGTGCTGCGCGAGCCGGCACAGCAGCCCGCCGCCACGACCCCCGCGAAAAAATAACCACGCTCCCGGACGATCGGCACCGCAGGCGGCGGCGCTCACCTCGCGCCACGCGATTCAGCGCCGGCCGGCAAAAGCGAAGCGACCAGCGGGCTGGCGCCCATTCCTGAGTTCGCGCAGCGATCGATTTCGTTGAGCAACTGTTCCAACTCACCGCGTACGCCGGCCGCGTCCTTCCCCGTCTCGGCAATGCTCGACCGCGCCGCCTCGCCCAGTTGGTCCACCGCCAGCGCAAACGCGCGTTCCAGCGCCTGCGCCACGCGCTTGCCGGGATCGCTGCGAAACGCCACGTATCCGGCGAACGGCGCGGCCCACGCGATCACCACGAGAAGCAATGCATGCACCGCGAAATCCGCGCCCAGGAATGTCGTTGGTTGCGTCGTCGCGGTGGCAAGATAGAAACGATTCACCACCAGATAGCCCGCCCACGCCAACGCGCACACAGGCAATCCATAGCACAAAGCGCCGAATATTCCGCGAATCCTCGCCCGCGTGTCGCCCCCAGACTCCGCGACAACCTGGCTCGCCGCCCGGCTCAGCGTCTCGCAAACCACGTCCGGCGCTACAACGACGATTTCGCCGATCCGCCGGCGCAGCGGCAAGCTCGCCAGCCCGCGCTGTGCGGCGTCAACCTCCAATCCGTCCAGCGCTTCGCTAAGCCTGGCCGCGCCGACTCCATCCCAAAGCGCCGTGCGAATCGCCTCCACACCCGGAGGCGACGATTCGACAGCCTCCGCATATTCGCGCGAGCCAACCGCTCCGCGCGCTGGCGGCGTTAAGCTCCCGGTCAAGCGCGCCGTCAACGCCTGGCTGACCGGGTGCGCCGCCGGCGTAACGCTGCGAGCGATGCGCTGCGCAATGCCGCGCAACGGAAATTGAACGCCGCCCAGCATCGATTCGCGGATGACGCCCCATCGCCTGCCCCATTGCGCCGCCAGCGCCTGCCAATCCGCGTTATTCCCCAGCGTCTCAAACGCGCGCCGCAGTGCGTCGCACAATTCCAGCAAGCGCGATCGCAACCCGCGCCGCTCCAACTCGCGAACGGCGTGACTGGAGACGAGCCCGCCGATCAGCACCGCCAGTCCTTCGAAATCATGCGGCGCGATCGCTCCCGCGCGGCACGTCGTCATGAAGACACGCGGGGCCCCAAAACCCGCCTGCCGCAGCTCGCGCTCAAAGTCCGCTCTCTGCTCGGGCCGCGCCTCGTCGGCCCGATTCATCACAAACGCCCAGCCGTGTCGTCCGCCGCGCTCTTTCAGCACGCGCCATCCGGCGTCGTCGCGGTAACGCTCGGGGCTCACGACGTATATCACCAGATCGACATGCGTGAGCCATGCCAGCGCCATCGCGCGGTTGGCCGTAATCGTGCTGTCGATGTCCGGACAGTCGATCCACATCACGTCGCGCTGCGCAGGGTTGGCGTGCCGCGCAATGCGCACGTCGCGCATCGGCAGATCAGCGGGCAGTTCGTTCAGCGCCACGCTTTCATGCAGAAATACCGTCACCTCGCGCGACGTTGGTCGCTCCGCGCCAACGCGCGCGATCGACGCTCCCGCGAGCCGATTCAGCAACGAGCTTTTACCCGCACCGGTGCCCCCGAACAGCGCCACAACCAGCGGGCGCTCGCCGCCGGGCGCGAACAGGTCCGGCGGCGCGCGATGCTCCACCTGGTGCAACCCGCGCAACGCCGCGGATGTGATCCAGCCGGCCTCATATGCGCGTTGCCCAAGCTGAGTGGCCCGCTCGAACAGTCGCTTCACATGCTCATGCATGCACTGACTCTCCGCCGGTCAGCGCTGCGAGCGCGGCGCGGGCCATCGCAATCCGCTCGCGAGAGATCACCGCCACGCCGCTGCCGCGCAATCCCAGCGAGACATCGCTCAACATACGAGCGAACGCCGAATCGACGAACTCGCCGCGAACGCGCTGACCGAGCCGCCGCTTCAGGCGATCCGACACACTCGCCACATACGCGCCCAGCGCGCCTTCCGTCAGCATTGAAGTCATCGCGAAGAGCGCTGGCGCCAGCAACAGATCATGCAGCGGCGCGCCGCCCGTCTTGATCGCGATCGCCACAGATGCGACATCCGTCGCCGTGCGCGTCGCGCGCAGCGCATTCAGCCGCGTGGGCTCCTCGCGAAGCCGTTCATGCAACTCGGCCGCCGCCGCGCGAATCTCGACCTCAAGCAGGTCGAGCATCCGGTCGATCTCTCCGCCAAGCCGCGATTCAAGCTCCGAACGCTGTTGATCCAACTGCGCATGCAGCCCGCGCCACACAGCGTATCCCGGTAACGCCGGATCGAGCCGACGCGCTACATCGCGCTGCAAGCGCGTCAGCGAGCGCGACACGCCTTCCCGTAGCGCGCAGCGATCATTCGCCTCTGACACCACGCGCTCGCCGCGCAGCGCAGCTCGCCCCGCCGACAACAGCTTCCGCGCCGGCCACGTGATCGCGCTTCGCAATCGACCTAACACGTCGCCGACGCCGGGCCATTCCAGCATGCGGATCAGCTCCAGCGTCGCGCGGCGAAACGCGTCATATCGCTGTGAATTTTCGAGATACCCGGTCGAAAATGACTCGGCTACTATCTCGCAAGCGCGATTCACCTCCTCGCGCCACGCATCCAGAGCTTGGACCTCGGCCAGCAACGGTTCGGTCCAAATTCCCCAGTTTTTCTCGATGATCGCCGCCGCGGACTGTCGGCGCATCTGCGATCGCCGGCCTGGCTCGACGTCGGACACGCGCTGGTACTCGTTGCTCACGGTCGCGCGCAGCTCATTCGTAGCCGCACCGGCATCGCCTGGCGCAAGCCCGTCCGCGACAAATGGAATCGCAACCAACGGCGCGCCACGACTATTCGGCATGAATTCGGCGAGCCGCGCCTGCAATGAGGTTGTGATCGTCGCGACAGATTCCGCGTCGGTTTTGTTCACGCAGACAATCAACGGGCGTCGCAACGCGTCCATCTGTCGCAACAACGACCAAACGCGAAGATCGGAGTATTTTTCCTTGCTCACGACGAGCACCAGCAGATCCGCGGCCGCGGCCAGCTCGAGCGTCGCGGATTGATATTGCCATGCCGAAAGCGAGTCAAAATCCGGCGTGTCCCAGATCACGCTGGGCGAGAGAGCATGCGCTGATTCCACCGCATCCAGCGCGAATTCATCCAGCCGATCGCGACGCAACTCGCTGACCGAGACGCGCCGCCGGTCCGGCAGCGCACACGTCGCGCGACGCTCAGCCGCCGCAAAATCCCCGAGAACGAAGCCATGTGCATGGATGGTAAAGCCCGCCAGCGGGCTTACGCCGGCCGCCGACGCGCCCAGTAGCACATTCACAACCGAGCTTTTGCCGACCTGCGTCGGCCCCAATACGACGATCGAAAGCGGCCGCTCTGGCGCATCGCAGTTTCGCAGCGCGGCCTCTGCAAGGATCAGCGCCTCGCCCACGGAATCCGCGTTTGGGGCTTGGGAATGGCGACGGCGGAGCTCGCCGACGAATTCGCTGATGGTACGCATCGATTGCGCGGAATCCGCTTCGCCGAGACACGTAGAATGCGCGTCGCCTCTGTTGCAATCAATCGCGGAAGTGGATTCTGCCGCCGAGCGCGGGGGCCTGACGTTGCGCGGTTGGGGCAAACCGCCGATATCTCCCGGATTGTTGCCTCCGCCGCTGGTCATGCGAGAGGTATTCTGCCGCAACAACGCGAGATTCGACAGGTCGCGCGGCCGACGGAAAAATCGTCGCCGCTTTGCGCCGTCACCAATCCTTGTCCACCGGCCGCTGCCGCGCCCGCTCGCGTTGCAGCAACTTCAAACGCCGCTGCCGCTCAGCATCCCGGATTTTCTGCAATATTCGTTCGGCTTCGGCGGGCGTCATCGTCAGGTCGCCGTGCGGCTGCGCAAGCGGTTGATCCTTGCTCGAATCGTCCGACGGCTGGGATTGGGGCTGAGGCGCGGGTTGAGACTCCGCCGGCTGCGACGCCGGTTGCTCCTCGGGTTGCTCGGCCGGTTGCGTTTCGGGTGATTGCTCGTCGCTTTGATCGGGTTCCGACGATTGCTGCTGTGTGGACGGCTGCGTAGAGGACTGCGACTCATCCTGCTTCGAATCGCTCGGTTGCGAACTAGGCTGGCTGGACGATTGCGATTCGTCCTGTTGATCCCCTTGCTGGGGTTGCGAGCTCGGCTGTGAACTCGGTTGCGACGAGTCTTGCTGCTGGCTCGACGGCGCATTCTGCGACGATGGCTGCGTCGTGGATTGCTCCTTAATCTGCTTGATCAGTTGCTCGGCCAACTCGATATTCGCACGAGCGTTGTGCAACCGCGGATCAAGCGATAGCGCATCCAGATATTGCCGCTTGGCCCTTTCGAGCAATTCGATAAGTTTACTCGCATCGACTTGGCCGCTCTCGTCGCCGGCCTGATGCAACGCCTCCGCATAGTCGCAATTGCCGATGTTGTAGCGCGCGGCCGCCTCAAAACGGGCGTCGCGCGATGAAGCCACGCGCAGCCACGTTTCGCGCGCATCCTGCAACTTGCCGAGCTTGAAATTCGCCGCCGCCTGGTTGTGCAAAATCTCAGGCCGCACGGCTTCGTCCGCTTGCCTGAGCGCTTCGTCATACCCCTTAAGCGCTTCCTCGTACTTCCCATCGGCGAAGTGGCGATTTGCAGTGGCGAGGGTGTCATACACATCCGCCGCCGCGCATAAGAACGCGAGCACCGCCAGCAGGACGCATCCCATTCGCAGGTGGGGCCTCGTTCGAATACATCGCCGACATTGCGGTACGCGCGGCTTTTTCATGCGGCGCTCCTGCGCGACGCATCGCCATTGGCCACGGCCATGTCGCGCGGCGGAGGCTGCGTGGTGTCACGCAGCAACGTCTCAGCCGCGAGCAGCGCGAGCGCTGCCATCGCAAACCAGTGCCCCTGCGACGGCCGCTCGACCTTCTCCGTGTCCAGTCGCTCTTTTTGCTTGAAAAACGGCGCGATTCGCGAACGATACACTTGGCCGAGGTCAAAATTCTTCGTGCCGACGGCGATGAATCCCTGCCCGCTCGGATCCGACGCTTCCGCGACGCGGCGCAACGTGGCGAAATCCGCCTTGGACACGACCGTCTCGCCTTGATACTCCAGGTACGTTTCGCCCCGATCGGTCTTGACGGGCACGCGCGCCCCTTCGCTGTCATCGCCGAGCGCGACCGCGATCACCGGAATTTTCAGCGTGTCCCAAAGCTCGCGCGCGGCCTCGATGGGATAGCTCAAGTGGTCATCGCCGTCGGTGATCAGCAACACCACGCGGTGCGTATCGAGTTTGTCGTTGATTTTATCCTTCAGCGATCGAATGGCGTCGCCGATCAGACTGCCGCCGCGCGGCACGCTGTCCGTATTCACTTCGTCGAGCACCAGTCGAAAGAAACCGTAGTCGTTCGTCAATGGGCATTTCAGCACCGGCACGCCGGCGAACGTGATCAGGCCGATCCGATCGCCGCCCAGCTCCGGCAGCAAATCGTCGCGAAGCGAAATCTTCGCGCGCTCCAGCCGATTCGGGGCGATGTCGCGCGCCAGCATCGATTTCGACACATCCAGCAGCACAAAGACATCGATGCCGCGGCGAAACACCTGCTGTTCCCGCTCGCCCCAGCGCGGCCCCGCGAGCGCGATCGTCAGCGCGCTGATCGCGCCGCACCACAGCGCCGTCTTGAGCGCCACACGCCACACGCTCACACCGGGCGCGAGGCGAGACAGCAGATTCGCGCTGGCGAACGCCCGCAGCGCCGCGCGCCGCCTCCAGGCGGCATACACGATCAGCAGCCCGCCCGCCGCAACCGCCCACAAGAGCTGAATGTAGCGCGGCGCATCAAATTCCATCGTTGTGCTTCGTCAAATAACACCTGGTCATCACGGAATTTTCCTCAATATGGTCGAGTCCAGCAGCGTCTGTGCGCAGGTCAGCGCGAATGCCGCGATCAGCAAAGGCCACGACAACTCGCCATAGCGTACGAAGCGTTTCTCCTCGACATGCGTGCGCTCAAGTTGATCGATCTGCTCGTAGATTTGAATCAGCGCATTCGCGTCGCGCGCCTGAAAGAACCGCCCGCCCGTGACGTCCGCGATGCGGCGCATGTCGGTCGTGTCCACGGGAACGCGCGTCACCATGCGGTTCTGCCCGGTTCCCGCAAGAATCGTATACACCCGAATGCCGTATGTCGCCGCGAGTTCGCCCGCCTGCTGCGGAGCGATGTTGCCCGCATTGTTTTCGCCGTCGGTCAGCAGGATCACAACACGACTGGTGATTTTCAGTTGCTGCCCGGAAGCCGTCGCCCGTTGCACGTCGCGCAGCCGCTCCACCGCCAGCGCGAGTCCGTCGCCTATCGCCGTGCCGTCCTCTTCGCGATTGCGCACCGTGTCGGTGTTTTTCAGCACTTCGAGCAGATGTGTGCGATCCAGCGTCAGCGGGCACACGCTGTCCGCATAGCGCGCAAAACGAATCATGCCGATCAAATCGTTCGATCGGCCGGCCAGTCCGCCCTCTCCGCCCATCACGAATTTCCGAAAGACGTCCTTTACAACATCGAGACGGTTCAGGCTTTGCCGCGGTGGCGACAGATCGTCATCTGTCATGCTGCTCGATGTGTCCACCACCATCAAAATCGCGATGCCTTCAGCAAATGTGTAGCTTGACTCGTCTGGTCGCTGCGGCCGCGCGACGGCGATGATAAGGGCGGCGAGCGCCGCCGCGCGCAGCAACGGCAGGACGCCGCGCGCCCGCGACCAAAGCGATCCGCCCAGCCCGCGCAATACGGATGTGTCGGAATAACGAATCGCCGGCCCCCGACGCCGCCAGGCCCAAAGCAAATATCCCGGCACGACGAGCAACCCCGCCAGCACCCAGGGGTGCGCCCACAACAACCACGCCGGCGTCAGCGGCAGATGCACCGGCGTCATGCCGCACGCTCCGACCCGCCCCGCTTGCGCGATGCCGAGGCCAGCGCCGCCGCCGCGGTCGTATGCACGAACGCCCGCGCCACGGACAGCGTCTCCTCGCCGTCCTCGCGGCGCGGCTGAAACGCAGCGTATTTCACGCGATCACACGATTCGAGAAACACGCGCAGCCGATCCTTGTCATATGGCAACGCACCGTCGCCCCGCGACAGCGCGCTCAGGAATTCCTCGGTCGTCATCTCAGGAGCGGTCAGACCGAATTTTCGTTCGATGTATTGCCGCACGATTTCGCTCAGGCGATAGAAAAATTGCTGTCGGCGCTTCTGATCCTCCCAATCCGCCGTCGTCAGCGCCGATAACGCCCGCAGCGCCCAGACCTCCGGCAGTTCCGGAACACTCGGCCGCCGCAGCACGCGCCGCACTAGCCACAGAATCGCGGCGATGATACCAGCGATACTCAACCCGGCGACCGCCGCGATCATCCAGTCTCGCTGCGACCAATGGCGGCGCGGCAAGAGCGTGCCCGTAATGTCGCGGGGCGCGGCCACACTGTCCTGCGATGTCAGCGCGGAACGCACCTCTACATTAAGCGTGCCGGTCGCCAGCTCGCTATCGAACAGCGGCTCGCTGCCGTTGTCGCGCTTGATCGCGTATTTCACCAACAGCGGCGGAATTTCAAGCGCACCAGCGCTGAGCGAACGGAGCGTGTATTCGCGCCGCCATTCATTACGTCCGTCAGGCAGCGGCCGCGGTCCAACGGGCTCGGCAGCGCTCGCATCCAACTCTCCGAATATTTCGGCGCCCGGAAAACGCACCACGTGATCCGCCGGCGCGATGAACACCGCGTCGATTCGGATTGGATCGGCCAGCCATACCTGCTTCGGACTGGCGCTCGCGGCGAGCTTCAACGGCCCGCGTTCTGCAACATCAGTCGCTGCATCGGCATCCGGCGATTCGGCATTCCGTGTGCAGCCCGCGATGAGGCACAACGCGATCAATGCCATGGTGAACGCGGAATGGAGGATGCGCGGCGCGGACGGACGGTCGCCGCCCCCGGAGTGAGCGACATGCGCGACAGCGGATGCGCACTCGCAAACCGCACATCCACAATCTCCGCCGCTCATCGCCGCACCCCGCGCTGCCGAAAGAATCGACGCAGCGGCTCAATGAACGATGCTCCGGTCTGCACTTCGATCACGTCCACGCCGATGCGCCGCAGCGCGTCGCGCAGCGCATCGCGCCGCCGCGCCGCGTCGTTTTCAAATGCGAGCCGCGCCGATCGCCGGCTGAGATCTACCGTCACCCGCCGGCCAAGCTCGGCGTCATACAACTCGACGAACCGCGCCGCCGGAAGTCGCTGCTCGCGCTCGTCCCGCACCCATACGGGGATCAGATCATGCCGCCGCTTAATGATGCGCAGCCGGTCCAGAAAATCCGGCGATTGAAAATCGCTGACCACGAACACACCCGCGCGGCGCGTCAGCACGCG
>JAEUIR010000122.1 GCA_016795025.1 Phycisphaerales bacterium | reverse complement strand
ATAAACACGCTGGTGGCCCAGCGGCCGATTGGGTCCGGAATAGCAAAGCGCTTCTGTGCCTCGGCGAATGCGCGCTTGGAGTAGAATCGCGACAGGCGCTCGATATGGGAGCGCATCTCCGAGCGATGCGACTCGGACGCGGCGCTGTTAGCCCACTGCCTATAATCAAGGAGAGTGTGGCGGGCGATGCGGCGGATCAAATCGAACTCGGGCACTGCGTCGAGTTGCGGCGTAGTGAGAATTGGAGCGTGTGAGCCTGGCAAAAACGCTCGTTCCGCGGGCATCTTACTCGTCATCCTTGGCCACAATGGTGCCGATCCAAATGATGTAGGTCACTGCTACCCAAGCGATTGCAATTATTACTTTCTTGGGGAACCAAATGACACCAAGATGCCGCGTGATACGGTCCATGGAAAGATCCAAGGATTCAAAGGCAAGCAGCGATGCCAGACCGCCGGAGAACGAACCTATAGCCATCATGTAGAAATTCTCAAGAAACAGGACCATTAGGCTGAGGAACAACTGGAGCCCAAGGGCCCCCTCGGGGACTCTCCGTGCCCGGATGGCCGCCAGAATTGCGATGTCGCACGCAAATGAGACGACAACTAGGGGCCAGAGCTCGGAGCCGGCGGCTCCAATCAGACTTGGACCCAGCCATTCGAACACCCACCCGCCGACGCCGCCCATCGAGCCACTGTGATAGGCCAAGGCCATCATGAGTTTAACACCGAGGCACAGCGACAACGCGACCGTCATGGTTCGCCGAACGCCGATTTCCACAATGACCTTACAGCACTCGTTCTCTTGTGCGCCGATACCTGCGGAGGGTGGCCCCTCGGAAGCAGCGTGACTAAGCGACGAGTGCGCAAAGGCGCATGCCGCGAATTGGGCGCGTATTGCCATAATAGCCCGGCTCAGCTCGTACTCACGAAGGGCCCGAAGCGCCGCTGTGGAGCAGGTAACTCCGTGCGTGACGCCGTGAGCACAACGTGTCGCCTTGAAGCGAGAGAGCCAGCGCCGATAGAGCACAACCGATGCGATAAGCACACGGCGAATAAGGCCATCCGTCAGGGTTGACACAGCGTGTGCTATGCTAGAGGTAGTTTGCATGTCGTTACGCCTTCCAGCTCCGTCTAAGCAGGAACATGACGATCGGAGGACATAGCTCGTACTCGAGCTAGGATCCCGCACCGGCGCGCCTCATATCATGCCACAATGAGGCCAAGTAGCGCCACGCCCACTCGAAGCGCTCGACCGAGCTTATAGTAACCCGTCGGTGGACGGAGCAGAGTCACTGAGGTCCGCAAACGGCCGGCGTGTTTGGTCTGTGAGTCGTTGATAACCCGCCAGTCGATTTTTCGATGCTCGCGCGCCGGTTATGTCAAAATGCTCGTAACCCGAGACTTTTCTTTCGCGACGGTCGATCGGGTTATGGCTGCGCGAGACATCGCCGCCCGTGCGGTTATGGATCGCCGTTAACCCCGCGGTCGTTGACGCGCAGAGACTCAGAGACAACGGGCAAGCCGCCGGCGCTGGTGCGTCAGAACGCGCCCTCCCGCGTGGTCGAGGCGCCGGCACCGAGAGACCCGGCAACGATCCGGACAGCGATAAACCCTTGCGGAACCTGGCGATAGAAACGACAACGCCCAGGCGTCTCTGCCCGGGCGTCGTGCGTTAACCACTCGGTCGGCCGATTTCGATACGGCCGGTCAACTAGAGGGCGACGCACTCTCCTCGAAAAAAAGTCTCGCGCGTCCGGAGAGACTTTTTCGATTCCGTTTCACTCGTCCGAACCGAACCCCTAAGGTTCGGCTCCCTCGTCCGAACCGAACCATGAAGGTTCGGCTTTGAGGCGGGAACCGCACATCGAAATCGGTCGGGCGGGGTTATGAGGCGCGCGACCGTCGGCCGAGAGTGCGGCGGCGGGGCCGAGCGTCGGTTGCCGGGTCGCGAGAGCGGGTCCAAAATGTCGGAGGCTGCTCATTGCTGCACTTACGGCGATCATCCTTCTTCAAGGTTCCGACACCATGTTCCGCTGGCTCTACGCCCTGCTGCACCTCCTTCACGAGGCCGCGTCCGCACGACGCCAAACCCGACTTTTGCCGGGCGCAACAGCCGACAGCCACTACTCGCAAACCGTGCCAAACCGAGCCAGCACCAATGCGAGATCCTGTAAGTTGATCGAATCGTTTCGGTCAATATCCACCGCGACGCACGCGCTATCGCTTTCGCCAAAATGAGCGAGCAGCAGCGCCAAATCGGACAAATCGATCAGCCCGTCTCGGCTGATATCTTCGGGACATTCACATTCGTCTGGAACATCGTTTGAATCGCAGTCAGCGCTTGTGCCAGCGCTGATATCCGCAATATCCTCGACCCCGTTCCCATTGCAGTCGCAATGGCGAAATCCCGAGTCCGGGCCGCCCGCGGAGCTGACGCCGCATGCGCCGACGCTGCGCACCCAATAGTAGTAGGTCAGTCCGGCATCCGCTACATAGTCCTCGAAGTGGCTGACAGACTGGGCCGTTGTGCCGATCAGCGAAGCGGCCTCAACGTCGCTTGTTTCGCCGCGCCATACCTGGTACGACGCAGGCCCGACCGGACCCCATGTGATCGCCACCAGGGGGCACAACCCGTCGGACGCGGCGATCCACGGCGGCGGCGGCGGAACTGTTTGATGCGATCCGAAGTCGGGATTCCCAAAAGAGCTCACTCCGCAGTCGTTCAGCCCGAGCACAAAGTAATATCCGGCGGACTCGACAGTGTCATCATCGAACGGACTGGTATCGTCCGTTCCGACGAGAACCGCGCCCTGGGGCGACGACACATTGTTGCGCCAGATTTGATAGCTCGTTGCATCCGGCGAGGCGTTCCATGTGACCCGAATCGGCGCGCAGGTGTTCGAATTCGACGCAAGCACGTTGGTCGGCGGCGCGGGCGCCGCACCGCGCGATCCAGTAGCCGGCGCTCCGAAAACTCCAAGACCGCATGAATTTACCGAACGGACCCAATAGTAGTACGTCATGCCGGGAATGGCGGACCGGTCTTCGAATGGACTGCTGGGCCATGATGTAAGCCGCGCCGACGAGCCCGAATTCGAGGACGTACCTCTCCACACTTCATAACTGGTTGCATCGCTCACCATGGACCAAGAAACAACTACCCGATCGCATAGGCCAGTGGTCGCGACCACGGACGCCGGCGGAACGGGAGCAGCGGCACGAAAACCAGGATCCGCCGAGCTTACCGCGCCGGCACCGCAGCTGTTCCGAGAAACAACCCAGTAATAGTAAGGGATGCCGGGGGCTGCCGACGTATCGTCAAAGGTCGTGCCTGAGCGTGTTGCAATAACCAGAGAACTGGAGAAATTGTCCACGGTCGCGCGGCGGATGTCGTACTGTGTCGCGCTATCGGCCGGCGTCCAGGTGATTCGCACCCAAAGGCAGTACGCTCCATCAGACGCGGCTACATTGGTGGGCTGAAAGGGCGGCGGTCCACGAAAACCGCGAGCCGCCGGATTGCTGAACTCGCTGGTCCAGCAGGAGTTGGTCGCGCGTACCCAATAGTAGTAAACAGTTCCAGAGACGGCCGAAGTGTCGTCGAATGTCGTGGTCGGCGGCGCTCCGATCTGTGTTGCGGTCAAGAGGTCGTTGGTCGCGCTTCGCCACACGTGATAAGCGGTCGTGGTCGGGACGTAGCTCCACGTCACGCGCACGTACGAGCACGAGGAGCCGTTGGTCGCATTGACCGATGTTGGCGCGGAGGGGCCGCGTCGATAACCCGCGTCTGATCCGCTCATGGCGCTCTGACCGCAGGAATTTGCGGCTGTGACGAAGTAATAGTACGTCACGCCAAGCTGTGCGGTGGTGTCGTCGAAGAACGAATACGTCGACGTTCCAATCTGCTGGGGAGCCGCGGGATCATCGACCTCAGCTCGCCACACCGAGTACGAAGTAGCGCCGAATGAAAGCCAACTGACGTTGACCCGCTCGCAGTACTGGCCGTCGCTCGCCCGCACTGAGGTCGGCGGCGGCGGCGCTCCGTGATACCCGTGGGTCGGCCCGCCGAAGGAGGTCGGTCCGCACGAATGAAGCGCTCGAACCCAATACCAGTACTCGATCTGCGGATCGGTGGTCATGTCTTCGTAGGGACTGGCGTTGTCAGTCGCGAGAAGCGTAGCGCCCGATATGTCGCTTGTCGGACCGCGCCAAATCTCGTACGCCGTCGCGCCTGAGACCGAGTTCCACGAAACGCGAATGCGATCACATGGACTGCCCGTGGTCGCCAGAACTCCGGTTGGACCCGCGGGCGGACCCCGGTACCCGGTGTCCACGTTCGTACTCGTATATGCGCTGGTCCCGCACGCGCCGACCGCGATGCCCGAATAGTAGTAACTAGCGCCCGGAACCGCAGTCGTATCGTCGAACGGGCTCGAAGCAGGTGCGCCGACCAGTTCCTCGGGAGATCCTGGCGCTGTTGCCTGCCGAAACATTCTGTAGCTGCTTGCACCCGCAACCGGGTTCCATGTGAGTCGCACAGCGTCGCACACGGTTCCATCCGTCGCAGTCACGAACGGCCGTGCGAGGCTGGTGCATGGCAACAGAATGCGGAGGACCACGTCGCCGGCCGCACCGTTCACGCCCGCAACGCGGATGTAAAGCGGCGTGTTCGCAACCACACGCGTGTACACGCACTCGGTCGCACCGCAATTCGAACAGTCGGCACCGCAGGCTATCTCGGATTGATTGGGAGGACACGAATAATGCAGCGAAACGATCGCATCAAACGATGAGCCGCACGCATCGATCAGCAACATACCACTGGCAGTTGGCGTGATTTGCCACCACACATCGGCGAAGCCAGCCGAACCATCCGCGCCGCAAGAAGCCGTTCCGTCCGTCGTCGCACCAACACTGCTGCCCACATAGACGCCGGAAGCCGAGATCGCGGTAGCGGATAAGCAATCATCGTTCACCGGCCGTGACGAGTCCAGACAAGTCGCCGAATCGCGAAATGCCGAAATCTCCGCCACCGAGTTTGACCCTGCGCCAATGAACGTGTTGCCGGGCCACCCATCGTCCATGGTCGTCCCTGGACAGTCACAATCTGACGCGCCCCATAAATGACCCAACTGATGCGCGACAAATCCAGACACGAAGCCGCCGACTGCGTTGACGAAGCAGTAGGCACCAGCCGTCGGTACTGGATCACACGAAGCACCTACCGCGCAAACCGACCCGATTGCAGCGGCCTGCCCCCCGGATGGAGCGACAAAATTGTACGAGAAAAGGATTGCGAGGTCGCGCGGCACCCCGATTTGGTTCAACTCCCATTCATTTATGAACTCGCACAAAAGGGCGTTGCTCTCGTCGGACTCATACGGGTCCGGTTCCGCAGTCCGGACGAGAATCCGCGTCACTCGGTGCGTGATGCCGACCTCAGCAGCGTATTGAAGATTTACGGCGTGCAGCGTCGAGAGTATCGCGTTTTGCGCCCTGACGACGCTCGAACCGTTGTGCTGAAAGAACCCCACATCGGCATCGCACGCGATGTCGGCCACGCAGACTGGCGAACAGGATCCACGGGGAATCCCGTCGCCGTTACCGGGCATCCATGCCGGTCCCGTCGGCCCACCGCATGTCTCGACTGTGACACTGGGGTCGGCCTCGCGGTGAATCCTGTGCGGCGCCGTCGCGGAGCGCGGCGCACCGAGATTCGCCGGTTCGATCCAACGGTCGTCTTCCGGAGAAAGGCGGATTCGCGCATGGAGGCCGTCTTCCAGCAGCGACGCGGCGATTCTCGCCTCCGGCAGCTCGGCAATGCGGCCGGAATACGTCAGGTCGGGCCCAGGATCGACCGTGCGCCACGAACCGTCTTCAGCTTGCGCTGACAGTGAATAGTCGGGCCCGCGAATCGACGTGCGCGTCAGCACGGCCACCGTTATTCGCCCTTCCAGCGGGATCATCAACTCGATGCGATCATCCGCTTTCTCGGGCAGCAGCAAGTCGAACACGAAGTCATCGCGATTCGCGATCGCCCCCTTCACCGCGGAGTTCTGTGTTGACTGGGTGCCGGCGGTCGTCGTCGGAACGATGCCAGTAACGGTTGAGACCGCAATTACGGCGGCTACAAAGCGAAGGTAGCACCGATTCAATCGAGAAACGATTCTACGCATTTGGAGGCCTCCCGTTTGACTAATTCCGGTTGATCGGACATGTTGATTGTCCATCTTGCCCGGCTAAGCTACCGACCTAAGCTCAATCAACCATGCAACGCGCTTCCATACAGCCTGCCACCGACAGCGTCCAAGGCGTGGACATCACCGTCCCGGTCTACCACTTCGCCGAAACGCACTACCGGCTCGACAAGCACGCCCGGTCACGCGGTCCGCGCGAAGACATACTTCGCTCAACGAACACTTCCAACTGATAGAGAACACAGACTCTCAAGGCATACATCGACATCGGTTCGCCGCCGCCGCCAAAGGGCATCCTGCCCAACGAGCATCATGGCTTTTCCTTTGGCTGCGAAGAGAACAGCTTCCGTAGGTCGGCGGTCTTCCAAAGTTGAATGTGAGCTGTCCCGCGTGCCGCAAGGCCCCCTCTGCCTGGAACAGCTTTGGGATCATCGCCGGCAATGCTAAAATGTGTGACGTGTAAACCCAGTGCGAGACGCGAACCGTCGTTGGCAAACGCGCCATTCGAATAGTGGCCGCCTCCAGGCGGGTCAATTACGCCAAGTATGTGCTTCCGCTTCACATCCCACAAAGACGCACCGCTATCGTCCACGAGGGCCACCAGTTGTCCGTCGCTCGAGATGGCGATCTCCACGTCATGCACCGACGTGCGGCGCGCGCACTGCAGAAGCATTCGCGGCCGACACTTCGTATTATCCGAAGCCCTGGCCTTGTCGGATATCCTGTCTGCGTCTGCGAGTTCCTGCGTTACAAGGTCCTTGGTATTCCAAACAGCAAAGACCTGAACGTTGCGCTGGATTTGGATTGTCCGGCCTTTCTCTTTGCGATGTTCAGGCACTTGTGCCATGGCGCACACGAACAAAGTTTGCTTGTCGTCAGAGAACCGCCAAGCAGCCAGCGTAGGCTTCGCCGCATTCTCTGCAGGCCACGGTCCGACGAGATCCGGAACTCGATAGCGCTTTCCTGATTTCATGTCGTACAGGATCACGTTCTTGTCGTCGGCCTGCGCCAAGATAACGGCAGCATCTGCGGTCATCGTCGGCGGGGGCGATAGGACGAGTCTCTCCTTGCTACTGCCAACACGGGCAGGAGGCCTACCGGGTTGGGAGAAGTGCAGTGCAATCTCGTGTCGCTCGTCCTGAGCCAGCAACACAGTGCCGTCATTGTTAAACTGGAGAGCATAGCGCGCCGGTAGCTGAGTTTTTCGCTTCCCGCTTTGTAGGTCCCATACGTCGATACTGTCGCCAGAGCGGGTCACAAGTTGTGTTCCAGTCCGGTCAAATAAGAGCGGTTCGCCGCCGGCGGTACCACGATTGTCGAGCTTTGTTGCTTTCGCCTCATGAGTCTGTTCATTCCAAATTCTAACCGCACGATTGGACGCCGAAAGCAGGCCCGCTGCGCCAAATGCGACGCGCTGTTCGGTTCCCTCGTCGGCGATGTCGAGCGTTTCGCAGCCGCTGCTGACGACTTGCGGATCGACAATCTTCGGTTGCTGTGCAGCCGCGACTGTCGTGAAATACGCTGCTATCACCACTACCACTCCGAGCGAGGCGCGTTCGGCCCTCATTCGACCCACGGCGGTGGCGACTTCGCTGAAGCCGCGGCCATTGCACGTTATTCGAGGCATGGTCGTCTCCTGTATCTGGCCAATCCCGTGCAATGCACGGATGAGCATTGAGCACGGTTTGATCGAAGCGCACCGGTTCTAAGGTTTGCTGGGGCGGTCGTTGTCGTTTTCGGGAGCAGCTGCGTCGTCGTCCGCCGGATCCTCAACGCTCGGTTGCAGCCGTTTCGGATCGACAGGTGGACGCGGCTTGCCGAGCCAGGCTTTCGAAACCGAGGGCACTTCATTCTTGGACGGTTCGGCGAGAACCTTCCAGCGACCACCGGGCGCGAGCGGCGCCAGTTCGGCAAGAGTCGCATCCGTAGTCGGGTCGATAACGATGCCGTTACCAAGCTCTAGTTTGGCAAACGTGAATCCCGTGCGGTTTTCGATCGTCAGCCGCACATGCGCCGGGTCTTCGGCAATCGTCTCGCGCGTAACGCGAAGAAAGCGTCGCGAAACCGAAAGCTGCGCCGTTTCGGCGTCACGCGCGCCGGGCGTGACGTCGCGATTCGTGATCGGCGGAAACTCGGGCTTCCCATTGCGGCTCCTAATGGGAGGCGGAGTGAAATCCTGGTATTGGTAACGCACCGGAACCAAGGTCCGTCCGAGCGGACCCCCACCGCCTTCGGCCGAACGCACGTCCAAGATTAAGTTGCAGGAGACGTTGCCGGCGGTGCTGCCCGCCTTGGCCTTCTGTATTTTCAATTCTGACAATCGCAGCACAAGCGTGTAATCGGCTGCTTGATTGGTCGATGGCTCGCGCGTGGTTCGGGGCGGTCGCTCGCCGCCAAAGTCACCCCCCATCGCACCAGCGACGCGACGTGCGAATGTTTCGAGAATGAAGGCGTGTGCCTTCTCTAGCTTGCTGTTGTCCGCCGCCGGTGCGTCCCCGCGGACGGATACCGCCACATTCTCGGTAATGATTTTTAGGTCTTGGAACTCGGCCCCGGACGCCCGCGGCGCGCGCTGCGGACGTTCGGCTGAGCCACGGGCGCGGGTTGGGGGGGATTGCGCATTCGCGTCGTGGCAGGTGGCACCGATTACAAATGCCGCGGCGACAAAGCAGGCTGCATTTGAGCGGAACAACAGCGTCATTGTGAATCTCCGTGATCGGCCATGTGAATTTGGCGTTTGGGAACAAATCGCATTGGGATCGAGTCGATCATGAGTTCCGTCCCATATGTAAGCGGAATAACGTCGTGCTCAGCCAGCGCTAATTCGCCCAATCGCACAGTACCAGTCGGTGACAGGGATTCAAGCCAGAAACGGCCGCCAAGATACAGCAACCGAGCAGCAATCGGGCTAGCTTGGGGCACCTCAAGACTGATCGCGTTTGCTGGGTTACAACCAATGTACGCTTGTGCGAGCACGATCAGGTACTCCTCTTCTTTGCGCACACCATCAAGCCGGCGCAATCGCACGCTGTCAATCGGCACGTCGGGAGCCACTAACATCCCAGTTGACGGCAAGTTCAGATCGCGAGCGAATGCAGACACGAACGTCGCGGGTGACCAACTACGAGTGAACACGTCAATCTTGAGGTCAACCGCACCTCCGAGATTGACTCGGCTGCTGTGCGGCACGGTTCTCGCCTCGCCCGGAGGCAGCCGGGCACCGTTCAATGCCGTGCCGTTACGCGTGCCAAGGTCCACAACGGCGACTCCTTCAACGCCAATCGAAACCGTGCAGTGTTGGCGCCCGATTCTTAAGCTGTGAGCGCCCGCGTCATCACCCACGGCACGAATTACGACGTCATTCACCGCCCGTTGCCGCCCGAGCGTCACGCGGCCGGTTCCTAGAAGAATGACATTCCGGACTCCGCCAGGTAGGTGGATCTCCAAGGTTGCCTCTGTGGTCGGAGCGCGAGCGTGTCCCAGTTCGCCGCGCAGGCGTTTCGGCGCCTCTCGCTGATGTCGCAATACTTCTGACGCCTCACGGTCCAGGTGCAGTGGCAGCACTTCATACTGGGCAGTGAGTTTGTCAATCTCAACGAGCAGCTCGTTCACGGTCCTAACACGGCTGGATGCGAGTACATCGGCAAGGCCACCCAATTCGAGTACGACGCCCATCACGTCTCCGGCACCCTTGAACCAGTCGCGCAGATCGATCGAAGGGCCGGGCCCCGGGCTTGGTTCCGCCAAAACGGGTAAAATGATCTGCCCCTTGACGACATGGGCGATTTCAGCGCGCTCGGCCTCGAGGAACACCTCCAGTATGTTCTCTCCCGCATCACAGGCCTGTGGGCTCACAGGGGCGAGTATGCGGTAATGTTCCCCCGGACCCAACTGACCCAATGCCTTTTTATACGGCTCACCGAGCATGTTGCCCCGTACAGTGATCACAATTTCGCCAAATGCGCCTCCAGATCGATTCGTAATTCGGAGATCCAGAACCCCTCGGTGCTGCGCGACATACAGGCGCTGACGATTTATTTCGAGGTCAAGATCAAGCCTACCAATGACAGCATTGACCGCCTTTGGAGTCGTTTCCGATCCAACCGCCCCGGCGACAATCGGACAACTCGTCGCAAACGTCGGGCGCGCACTGTGAGGTAGCGACTCACCGACGTCCGTGAATGGCAGTACCGGCGCTGGCACACCTACCTTCGACACCTGAGTATGTGTTAAGCGTGCACCACAATGCTCGCAAAAAGCCGCGTCCACCTGTTCGACGACGGCTCCGCAATGGCAGATACCGTTCATAGCATGCCCTTCCGCAGGTTGCTGCCGTCTATTTGCGCACCTGTACGCGCTTGTCCGGTTCGCCTATCCAGGCAATCCAATTCAGTTCCAACCGTTGCTTCGTGCTGCTGTCGCGTCCGACCGTGCGTGGTGTGCGGGGCGGAGCTGGTGGTCGTCCGCCCCTCCCTTCTCGTGTTCTTGCCCTTCCAGATTCTGGCTTGTCTGTTTCTTCGTTCTGCTTGGGTTGCTCCGGTGTTACAACGACAAGCTCAAGAAGTAGTTCGGAACCAACGGAGTGGCGTCCCAGCAGCTCGCGCAGTTCCTCGCTGTCGTTGCAGGAATATTCCTCGGTACTGAAACCTCGCTTGATGGCAAGCACCGGTCCTTCAGATCCCTGCTTACGGTCTGCGTACTCGCCTACCAGAGTCACTCGTTCACCGTCGGGGGCAGTACCGCGCACGATCTGGGTTTTGAGCCTTCTGTACTTTTCCTCAGCGTTTTTGGAGTCGATTGCCGCAGTCAGCCGACCGGTTGCCGTGACGCGCGACAGTGGGTTTTTCGTTCGAACGATGGACTGTCCGATCAGTGTAATCTGGTGATCGGTAACATCGGCTGGTCCAATCGCGACAATGGCAACTTCGTCGTTATCCTCATAGTCGCCGAAACTGGCTGAGCCGGCGCTCTGGAATTGAACAAGAATGGTGCGATAGTCGCTTTTCAAGGGCTTGATGCGTATGGCGCGCGCGTTCTGGTCAAACGACTGGAAGACCGCAACGAATTCTACGGCTTTGCCGGCTTGAGGAGGGTTGCGCCAAAGCTTCTGCACGGGCGCGATACACTCGTCTGACGCAATGGTACTTGCGGCGCGATGCCGATCTGGAACGACACGTGAGCTGGGTGATCCAACCCGCGTGATCGCGCGAAGCTCAAGGAGCGGGCACTTGTCAGCTTTGGTCGAGAGGCGCCCTGCCGCGCCGGGCGCAAGAACGATGCCTTCCACCGCCACGCGGTCGCCATCCTGTCGGCTGGACGTACGTCGATCTTCTTTGGTCCAGAAATCGTCAATCTCATTGACGACATCGAAGCTCTTCGTGTACGCCTCGAATTGCATTACTTTCAGCTTCGATCCGGTAACACCGATCAGAAGGTGTACGCCGTCATCGAGCGTCCGAACCTTGTCGAGTGATCCCTCCCACCGGACGCGCGTTCCCTGAGCGTGGCTGCGATCTGCATAAACGTCATCGATGGTCGGCGCAACGGAAGTCGATTTGTCGGTAGTGCTCGTTGTGTCAGGTGCTGCCGTGGCGAGAGGCGACCTCCTCAGATTGCGCGAGCCGGTTCGCGCGATCGTCGTGTCGGGACTGCTTTTGATTCGAATCCAGTCGCAGTCCGCAGAGATGCAATTCCACGCTGTAAGCGGATCAGAGCTACCTCCTTTGGACGAGAGCTCCCATTGCAGCTGTGTGGGCATGTACATGCCGGGGCCTCGATTCAATGACTCTGCCTTTGCAAACAGTCCTCTGGCTGCTCCCCGTACGAAGCTAGGTTCGTTGAGCGTCACCATCGCTTCGATAGTAATTCCCGGCTCGTAGCCATTGTCGACAAACTCAGCCAGCTCGGCTGACAGTCCAAGGTTTGCCACCACTGCCAGTGAGGGCTCCTGGCCTTCGGAAACCACGAGCCGGACAACCAATCCCTCGCCGTCGGTTTTGTCGGCTACGACGTACTTGGCATCCAACAAGCCGCGCGTCCCTCTTCGACCCTCCAGCGTGCGATACAAGGCGCTTGGGGAGCGAAGATAGGCGTCAGCGTTCATTAGTCGTTGCCCTCGGCCGATGCCCTTATCTGCGTCGATCCAGGTTTCGGGGTTGTTCGTGCGCTGAATGCCATGCCCCTCAAAACACCAGTAGACGACGGGTGCTGAACCGTTTCGATCGCCTC
>JAEUIR010000121.1 GCA_016795025.1 Phycisphaerales bacterium | reverse complement strand
CTGATGATAGTGGCGCGGGTGCAAGTCGTGACCGCCTGTGAAAAGGATGCCGTCCACGCGGTCGAGAATCTCGTCAAGCAGCGCCGTCGTGGGATCGGCGGGCGGCGCAATGAGCAGCGGAAGCCCGCCGGCCGCGTAAATCGCGTCGCTGTAGGCCGTGTTGAGGTAAACTCGCAGGCGATCGCCTTCTTCGCGTTCAAGCGTAACGCTGGTCGTAATGCCGATGATCGGTCGCATGCAAATCCTCTGGCTCGCCGCGGCGCGGTTGAAAGCGGACCGGGCGAGAGTATAGTACCGCGCACGCATGGCGCGGTCCGGACTCGAAAGACCGGATCAATCGATCGACTGACCCCTCTAACCGGCTGGTGATGCGTGAACTACCGATCCTGCCCTAGGCGCACCGCGCGATTGAGCCGAGGATGCTTCGCGGTCGCGATGACGATGCTCTTCGCGTATTGCTCACTCCAGGCACAGGAGCCGCCGCCGGCCTCAGACGGGACGCCCGTGCTGCGCGTCGAGTTCCAGGGGCTTTCCCGTGTGAATGAGACATATGTCCGGCGGTTGATTCGCTCGCGCGAGGGGCAGCCTTTTGAATCCGCAACGCTCCAGCAGGACGTGCGTGAGCTGATCCGGTCGCGGAAATTCGTGAACGTGGTGGGGTCGTCGCGCGGCGAGCCGGACGGTGCAGTGGTCATTTTCGCACTGCTGGAGAAGCCGGAAATCGTGTCGGTCGAGGTCGAAGGCAATCGGCGCTTCGAGGCAAAGGATTTGTACGCCGAGCTGCCGTTTACGGCCGGCGCGGTTCTGGATCGCTACGAAATTGGAAAAGCCCGCGAGGACATCCTGCGAAAGTATCGCGAGAAGGGCTACTACTATGCGAACGTGACGCTGGATGACGCGGCGCTGGATTCGGGAAAAGTGATTTATCGCATCACGGAGGGGCCGCGCGTCAAGGTTCGCAATATCAAGTACGAAGGCGTGCAGTCGTTTTCAGAGTTGCAGATCGGCGCGGAAGTGACGTCGCGGACATTTATCCCGATTTTCCGCACAGGCGCAATTGACGATGAGAAAGCATCGCGGGACGCGCTGGCGATTCAGAATTTCTATCGCGATGAGGCGTATCTGGACGCGCGCGTCGGATACCGGCTGGATTTTGATTCCGTGGACCGCACTGATGTGGACCTCGTCTTTGTTGTCGAAGAGGGGATTCGATACAGGGTTCGCGAAGTCATGGTCGAGGGCAATACGGTCTTCGAGACGGTCCGCGTTCTGGGCGGATTGCGACTCGCCGCGGATAAGTGGGCGCGCGACGTGTGGCGGCGAGCGGATCAGAAAATTATTCAGGATTTGTACGGCGAGATCGGATATGTCGAAGCGCGGATTGACGCGACATTCGATTTCACCGATCAGCCCGGCGTCGTCGTGGCGAAGTTCGTGATTGACGAGGGTCGACAATCAAAGGTCGGGCGAATCACGATTCGCGGGAACTCCAAGACACGCGACGAAGTCGTTCGCCGCGAATTGCGAATCTATCCGGGGCAGGATTTCAACACGGTGGCGATGCGTCGATCTGAGCGCCGCATCAGTGAGACCGGATTGTTCCAGCAGGGCAAGGTGAAGGTTACGCCCCTCGAGGACATCCAGGGATTTCGCGAGGCGCTGGTCGAGGTGGAAGAGGCCAACACCATCGATTTTCTGATTGGCGGCGGCGTAACCAGCGACAACGGCATCGTTGGCAATCTGTCGCTGGCCAACCGCAACTTCGATTTGTTCGATTGGCCGCGCACGTGGGATCAGTTCGTTCGCGGTCAGGCGTTTCGAGGCCGGGGGCAGACGTTGCGTCTGGTGTTTGAGCCGGGAACAGAAGTTACGCGGGCGCGGATCGATTTTGCGGAACCATATCTATTTGACTGGCCGGTGCGCCTGGATACGTCGCTGTACATCTTCCAGCGCGATCGCGGGAACTATGACGAAGAGCGTGCAGGCGCGACGGCGAGTCTTAGCCGGCGGTTCGAGTCGGGCTTGCTGGATGGTTGGGCGATCGAAGGGGCGATCACCGGCGAGGCGATCGACATCAGCGACGTCGATCCGTTCGCGGCCCGCGCGATCCGGCGCGTGCGCGGGAACAGCACGCTGACAAGTTTTAAGGCGTCGATCGTACGCGACACCACGGACAGCCGGCTGATCCCGAGTGAGGGCTATCGCCTCTCGCTAAGCTGGGAGCAGGCCGGCGCCTTGGGCGGCGATTACACGTTCGGAAAGCCGATGGCCAGCGTTCGCTGGTACAAGACGCTGCGGACGGATGTTTTCGATCGAAAGAGCGTACTGGCGCTGCGCGGCGACGTGGGGTATATCGTGGGCGATGCGCCGGTATTCGAGCGATTCTACGCCGGCGGTTTCGGCTCGATGCGTGGCTTCGATTATCGCGGGATTTCTCCTCGCAAGGGCGTATATCACGACGCCGTGGGCGGAGATTTTCTGGTGCTCATGGGCGCCGAGTACTCCGTTCCGCTTTACGCGAACAACGTGCGCGGCGTGTTGTTCGTGGACATGGGCACGGCCGAAGAGGGTTTTGAGATCACGGGCTGGCGCGTGTCGGCCGGCGCGGGTGTGCGGATCAACCTCGACATCTTCGGCGGGATTCCGATGATCTTTGATTTTGGTTTCCCGGCGGTAAAGGAAGACCGCGATCAGACGCGCGTGTTTAATTTCTCAATCGGCGCGTCGTTCTAGCGATTCGAATAATCGACCGCCGCGTGCAGTCTGTATACGTTTCCGCCGGCCGGTTCGGTGCGGCGTTCGATACGTCACCGGTTCGAGCGTCTCGGCCACAGACGATCGACGTTGCATACGATAGAACCCCGAGCAGCCAGATACTTGTGGCGTCGATACGGATACGAGCGCGATGCCGGCTTCAAACTTCTCCATTCCGCTTGATGGTTCGATCGTCGGCATCTATTTGCTGGTGACGATGATGGCCGGCGTCATGGTGCGCAAATACGTCCGGCGCGTGGACCATTTTCTGGTGGCCGGGCGTGAGATGAATCTATACCTGGGCATCGCGTCGCTCGCGGCGACGGAATTCGGCATCGTCACGTGCATGTACACGGCGGAGGGCGGTTTCACGCGCGGGTTCGCGGGCGCGATTCCCGGGATATGCAACGCGATTGCGATGTTCGTTGTCGGCTGGACTGGGTTCTGCATCAAGCCCCTGCGCGATTCAGGCGTCATGACGATCCCGGAGTTGTTTCAATCACGCTACGGACCATTTGTCCGCTGGTTGTCGGGCGTCGTGATCGTGCTGGGCGGCCTGCTGAACATGGGTGTGTTCCTTCGCGTCGGCGGGCAGTTCCTGGTGATCAGTTGCGGCATCGAGACACGTTATCTCGAAGCGATGATGACCGCGCTGCTGATTTTCGTCGCGATATACACAGTTCTGGGCGGAATGCTCTCGGTGCTCATCACTGATTTTCTTCAATTCGTGGTGATGAGCGCGTGGCTGATCGCGGTGACGGCTTTGATCTTGTATCAGGTCGGCTGGGATGGAATCGTCACGAACGTCCAGACCAAGCTGGGAAATGGCGGCTTCAATCCGTTTCTCAGCGACGAGCTCGGGTGGGAGTTCGTCGTCTCCAATCTCATCACCAACACGGCCGTCGTGCTCACCTGGCAGACGGTCGTCGCGAGATTGCTCGCGGCCAAAGACACGGCGACCGGGCGGCGCGTGTACACGGCGACCGCGTTCTTTTTCATCTGCCGCTGGATGTTGCCGGGATTGTGGGGCATCGCCGCCATCGGCGCGGTGACCACGCAGACGCTCGACGCCCTCGCGATTCAAATGGGCGAGCACAGCGGTACGCTTTTCGCCATGCCGTACTATCTCAGCACAATCGTTCCGGCCGGCATGATGGGAATTCTGATCGCCGCGATGCTGGCGGCGGACATGTCCACGGATTCGTCTTACATGCTGACATGGGGCAGCGTTATTTATAACGATATTCTTGCGCCATTTCGAAAGAAACCGTGGTCGGAGCGCACTGGACTGTTGTGGAATCGCTTCATTGTGGCGCTCATCGGCTTGTTCCTGTTGTTCTGGGGATTGTGGTATCGGCTCGAAGGCAATGTTTGGGAATACTTGCAGACAACCGGCACGATCTATTTATCGAGCATGTCGATTCTGCTCGTGGCCGCGTGCTACTGGAAGCGCGCGAACGATTACGGAGCGGTCGCGGCGATTCTGATCGGCGCGGCGCTGCCGATTCTCGCATTGACGCTGAACCTGTTCGTTCACGTGAATGTGCCGGGCGACGACGGCCTGGTTCGCCAGGTCGGCTGGGCCAAGCACTATGTCGGCGATGCGTGGGTGAACATCGGCACCTATCTGCTCGTGGCGCTGGCGATGGTCATCGGTTCGCTGCTCAAACCCCGGCGCGGTGCGGTGAGCAAGGTTCGAACGGCAAGTTAAATATTTCACGAGGTGCGCGGTGTGGCACGACAAACTCTGGGAACACTGGTTTTGGCTGGGGTTGGCGGCCGCGTCGTTGTTGTGGTATTCCACCATCACGGTTTATGTATCGATCCGCGGCGCGCTGGATATTCGCGACATGTTGCGGCGGCTGAGCCGCGAGGAGTGATTCATGCGGACGATCAACGTCTTATTGCTGTGCGTGGGATTCGTCGCATCAGCAGCGGCAGATGTGAAACTGCCCGCGGTCTTCAGCGATGGCGCGGTATTGCAGCGCGAGTCGCAAGCCGCCATATGGGGAACGGCGCGGCCGGGCGAGAAAGTGACAGTTACCGGTTCCTGGAATAATCAGGCGGTGGTAGCGACGACCGCCGATACGGGGCGCTGGAGCATGCGTCTCGCGACGACAAGCGCGGCGGGGCCGCATACGCTGCGCATCGACGGCGATAACCACATCGTCTTGAAAGACATCCTGCTGGGCGAAGTGTGGATCGCGTCGGGCCAATCCAACATGGAGATGACGGTCGCCGGCGCGCCGGGAAGGCTGGGCGGCGTCATCAACGTGGATCAGGAGCTGGAAAAATCGGCGGATCCGCAATTGCAGCTTTTCACGGTGAAACGCGCGATCAGCGCCACGCCGCGAACCGAGTGTGAAGGAGCCTGGGCGGCGGCGACGCCGGAAACGGTCGGCGCGTTCAGCGCGACTGCCTATTTTTTCGCGCGCGAGCTGCGCCGCGCGATGCCTGATGTTCCGGTCGGCGTGATCAGCGCAAGCTGGGGCGGCACCGTGTGCGAGTCCTGGACCAGCCGCGCGACGATCGACACGATGGTTGATTTCAAGTCAGCGCTCGAGGCGCTGGATGGCGTGGCGGCCACCCAACCGGTCATCACCAATCCGAATGGGCCTACTGTTTTGTTTAACGGCATGATTAGCCCGATCGTCCCCTTCACGATGCGCGGCGCGATCTGGTATCAGGGTGAATCAAACATCGGCCGGGCCGCCCAATATCAAAAGCTCTTTCCGGCGATGATTTCGGATTGGCGCGCACGCTGGGGGCAAGGTGAATTTCCGTTTTACTATGTGCAAATCGCACCGTTCGGGTATCGCAATGATCGCGGAGGAGCCGCCGAGCTGCGCGAAGCGCAACTGGTTTCGGCGAAAACCCCCAACACCGGCATGGCCATTACGATGGACATCGGCGACACCGCCGACATTCATCCCCGCAACAAACAGGAGGTCGGTCGCCGCTTGGCGTTGTGGGCGCAGGCGAATACCTATGGCCATAAGGGAGTGGAATGCAGCGGTCCGCTGTATGAATCGATGACGGTCGATGGCTCGGAGATCCGCCTGAAATTCGCCCACGGCGCGGGACTGCGAACGCGCGACGGCAAGCCGACGACGCACTGCTGGGTTGCGGGTGAAGATCGGCGGTTCGTGCCCGCACAGTCACGGATTGAGAATGACACACTTATTCTGCAAAGCGTTGATGTGCGGAAATCGGTTGCGGCCCGGCATGCCTGGGGGGCCGCCGACGAAACGAACCTCGTGAACGGAGCTGATTTACCGGCTTCGTCGTTCCGAACGGACGATTGGCCGGCGGCAAGCGTGTCATTCGTCATCGATCCCCAGCGTTGACTTTTCATCGAAGATTCATCGCTCGCGCCTGGAATTTGCTTTGCGATTGAAACCGACCGGCGTAGGATGACTGCGCTGCGCATGGGTGGCAGGTCTCGCAAGGCAAGGATTGCGCGAGTGCATTGTCCGTCCTTCAGTCGACGCACTTCAATATTCGCACGCATCGCTGTCGCAGCGCTGATGCTGTTCACCGCGCTCGCCCGCGCGGACAATCCACTGCGAAAAACCCTGCGGTATGGTGGCGACGCATCGTTCATTCCCTTTGAATGGCTCGACGCCGATGGCAATCCCGATGGATTTCAGGTCGAACTGATTCGCGCAGTTGCGGACGCGGTCCAATGTGAACTGACCATTCAGCTCGACACGTGGTCGCGCACATTCGCCCGGCTCGAAGCGGGCGAGCTGGACGTCGTCGCGATGTACGACCAGCCCTCGCGGCGGCAACTGGTTGACTTCAGCCAGGCCTTCGAAATCGGCGCGGGCGAAATTTTTGTGCGTACAGATGGGGTTCGAATCCAATCGCTTGAGCAGTTGCAGGACAAACCCGTCATCGTTCAGGACCGCGCACTGGCCATGCAGGAATTGCCCAAACGCGGCATTCAGCCCCGATTCGTGACCGTGTCCTCGGAATCGGAGGCCATACTGCTTCTGGCGTCCGGCCAGCATGATTTCGCCATTGTCACGAGTCAGGGCGGGCGGCATGCAATGAAGCGTTTTCACCTGACCAATGTCACCACCACATTTGAGCCCATCCTGGTTTCGAGCATTTGCTTTGCCGTGCGAAAGGGGGACGCCGAAGCGCTCGTGCTGTTGAATCGAGGGTTGGATCAGCTTCGCGCCGACGGGACATTTAATCAGATTCACGATCGATGGTTCAGCGAGCCGGAGCGCCCGGTCGTGCCTGTGCGGCGGGTGATCCAACTCGCGCTCTGGGTTGGTCTTCCGCTGCTGGCCCTGCTCATCGTAGCGCTCTTCTGGAATCGCGCGCTGCGCTACCGCGTGGCCGTGCGAACGCGCGAGTTGCGCGCAGAGCTGGCGAATCGCCGCTCGGCGGAGGCGGCGCTGCGCGAGAGCGAGGAGCGGCTGCGAGTGGCCATCGGCGCATCGCACATTACGGTTGCGCATCAGGATCGTGATCTACGCTACACCTGGCTGAATAACAGCCCCAACGACTACGAAACGCAGACATTTCTGCGGGCCACGGATGCCCAGCTATTCAGCCCCGAAGCGGCGGCACAACTGACAACCGTGAAGCAGCGCGTGCTTGATTCCGGCTGCGGCGAGGAAATCGAGCTTGCGCTGCGCGGCGGCGACAATCCTTTGTGGATGCGCGTGGTGATCGAGCCTTTGCGCGACGCCAACGCAGTGATCATCGGCGTTACCTCCGTGATGATCGATATTACGGCGCTGAAGCGATCAGAGCAGCAGAATATCAACCTTGAGCGACGCATACGCCAGGCACAGAAACTGGAAAGTCTCGGATTGCTGGCCGGTGGCGTCGCGCATGATTTCAGCAACCTGTTGACCGGCGTGGCGGGCAACACCGCGCTGGCGCTTCAGGATGCGCCGCAGGGAACTCCGCTTCGCGAGCGCATCGAGTCCATCGAACAGATCGCGCGTCGCGCGAAGGATCTGACGCAGGAATTGCTGTCGCTGGCCGGTCGGCGCGGCGGCGATGTGCAGCGCGTTTATCTTGGCGAGTTGGTGCGTGATGCGGTCGAGCTTTTCCGTGCGTCGCGACAAACGAGCGCGACAGTTCAATTTCACGCCGATTCCGGGCTGGCCCCGATTGACGCAAATCCGACCGGACTGCGTCAGACAGTCGTGAATCTGCTCCATAACGCAGTGGACGCGGGGGCTGGACGCCAGGTCGAAATCCGGGTGCGCGTCGGCCAACAGGATTACTCGAAATCAACCTTGCAGCAGGCTCAGGTCAATGGCGAAGCCGCGGCGGGCGCCTATCAGTTCGTTGAAGTCACAGACAATGGCGCCGGAATGTCGCCGACCGACATTCCGCGGATTTTCGATCCGTTTTTCACAACCAAGCCGCATGGCCGCGGATTTGGCCTGGCAATCGTCGCCGGCACGATCATGCGTCATCGCGGGGCCGTGATTGTCGAATCGAATCTGGGCGTCGGAACAATCATTCGATTACTGCTCCCCACGTTCGCCGCGACCACCGGCGAGCCTCCGCCCAATGGCGGCAGCCTCCGCTTGGAAGCCGCCCCGTCCCCGCCCGTCGGATCGACCGGCGCAGGCGAGATTCTGGTCGTCGATGACAATGACGTCGTGCGCGAAATGATGTTGCTCGGATTGCGGCGCGCGGGATATGTCGTGCATGTCGCTGCGACGCCGGAGGCAGCGATCGAGATATTCTCGCGCACGTCGCGATTGAGCGGCGCCGTTGTGGACGTTAATCTCGAGAGGGGAAGCGGGTTTGAGGTGCTTGGGCAGCTTCGGCAAGCCAACCCGAGCCTGGCCGTGATTATCGTAACCGGCGGCGACGACATAGAAGTGCGCCGGCGCCTGGCAGGCGATCCGCGGGCGCTATTTCTGCAAAAACCGTTCACGCTTCAGGAATTGGTTGCGGCGCTGCGAAAACTGCTCGGACAGACTTCCGGCGCGTTGCCAAGCACGTTGTAACGAACGATGGTCCGTGGTAGATTTGTGTTCCGTCCGGCGGCGCGCGGGCTGCCGGTCCGGGGAACAATCCATCGAATGCGACCATTCGTTCACTTGGCCGAATGGTGTCTCCTCCGAAGCTTCGTTGGATCGCGGCATCGCTCTGGCGAGTCGCGCGCCTGTGATATGCCGCCGTTCGCCGGCGGCGGGCTTTTCCAGTCCAGCCGATCACTCGGCTGTTCTTTCTGTCACGATCGAGCACGCGCCGGAAAACGCAATGGCCAATCGCCCGAAGGTAACTCCGCAACACGCCGCGCAAGCCGCGGCGACGAATCTCATCGAGGGCGTCCTCGAGATCGAGGAAAAAGGAGCGGCGTTTCTTCGCGATCCGAAGAAAAACTACGCGGTTCGTCCGGAAGATCCAATCGTTCCGCCGGAATGGATTAAAAAGCTCGGTCTGCGCGGCGGCGAGTTCATCGCGGCGGAAGCGGCGCCCGGTGGCCGCGGGCCGCGCGGAACGCGTCTGACCCGCATCACGCATGTCATGAACACGCCCGTCGAGACCTGGTCACCGCCGCCCGACTTGGCGGATACGACCGCCATCGATCCGGACCGCGCGATTCACTTCGACACGGTCGGCGGGCCGGCGAGCATGCGTGTCGTGGAGATGTTCACGCCGATCGGCTTCGGGCAGCGAGGCTTGATCGTCGCGCCGCCCCGCACCGGAAAGACCATCCTGCTTCAGCAAATGGCGCACGGCATCGCGTCGAACCATCCGGATGCGTACATGATCGTGCTGTTGATCGACGAGCGGCCGGAAGAAGTCACGGACATGCGCCGAAACGTGCGCGGCGAGGTTATTGCGTCGAGCAACGATCGCGACGTAAGCAGCCATATCCGCATCGCGCGGCTGGTGATCGAGCACGCCAGGCGCTTGGTCGAAAACGGTCGTCACATCGTGATCCTTCTTGATTCGATCACGCGCCTGGCGCGGGCGTTTAATAATGCGATTTCGGGCAGCGGGCGAACGATGAGCGGTGGTTTGGATTCGCGGGCGCTGATCGAGCCCAAGCAGATATTCGGCGCGGCGCGCAATGTCGAAGGAGGCGGCTCGCTGACGATCATCGCCAGCGCGCTGATCGACACGGGCAGCCGCGCGGATGATTTCATTTTTCAGGAGTTCAAGGGCACCGGCAATATGGAACTGGTGCTCAATCGCGAATTGGCGAACCAGCGCATTTGGCCGGCGATCGACCTCAAGCAATCCGGCACGCGAAAGGAGGAGAAGCTCCTCGACCCCGAAGCGCTGCGCAAGATCAATCTGATTCGCCGCCAGCTATACGATGTTCCGCCGACGCGGCAAATGTCGCTTCTGCTCGAGCGGCTCGCTCCCCATGATTCGCTCGCCGCGTTTCTGAGCAGCTTGAAAGCGGTTTGAAACGCACTGCGAGCCATACCGCATGCTTCTAGGCATACTATCTGATTCTCACGGTCGTTTGACGCGCACAGTTCGCGCTTTGGATGGGTTGTCGCGACTCGGCGCGACCGAGTTCGTCCATTGCGGCGATCTCGGAACCCCCGAAGTGTTGACGCAACTGGCCGCGCGCGGTGTGCCGTTTGTTTGGGGAAACAATGACGAGCCGGATCTCGCGCTGATTGCGTACGCGCGGAATATGGGGGTCGCCCCCGCTTCCGTCCCGCTTCGTTTGACACTCGGACAATTGCACATCGCGATCTTTCATGGACACGAGAAGACTTTTTGGCGATTGCTCACAGCGGCGGAAGGCGGCGATGCTGCGTCCGTGCATACGTTGATCGGCGAGGCATCGGTGGTACTGTTCGGCCATACGCATTACGCGGAGGATCGCACGATGGGCGGCGTGCGCTTTGTGAATCCCGGCGCTCTGCACCGCGCGTCGCGCTTCACGGTGGCCACGTTGGATATCGAGACGAATGAGTTGCGCTTCTGGGTCGTATCGGACGAGCGAGACGAGCTTCAACCCTACGAACTGCGGCAGTGATCGCGAGTCAATCCTGCACGCGCGGGTCAAAAAGGCGGCGATACTCGCGGAGGCAAAAGCGGTCAGTCATGCCGGCTACGTAATCGGCCGCGACGCGCTGCGGACTCTCTTCTGCAATTCGCCGTGCGAAGCGCGCCGGCAGTTGCGACGGATCTGCGACAAATGCTTCCAAAACGGCCGTGATCACGCGCCGGGCGCGAGCGTCCATTCGGACGAGCTTGTCGTGGCGGTAAAGGCTGCGCAGCAGCAATGATTCAATCGCGGCAAATTCCGCGTCGGTGGTTTCGTCGATCGCCAGATTTGCTTGGCGCATCGTGACTCCGTCGAGCAATCGCGACTGAATGCGATCAAGCGCGGGCCGCAGGTGGCGGCGCAATTCGGGCGGTTGAGGCGCGGTCGGCCCGTGGTAGCTGCGTCGCCACAGATCGACGCTCATCAGCGCGTCGAAATCGATCAAACCGGCATACAACCCGTCTGCCAAATCGTGCTGACCATACGTAAAGCGATCGGCAAGTGCGGCCGCCTGCCCCTCAGGCGGCGGCGGTTGGCCGTCCTGCAGCGCGTGAGCCGCCGGTTCGTCGAAACGGGTGGAGTGTTTCGCAAGGCAAACGCGCACGATGCACGTCAGGTTCAGCCCGCGGAAATCAGGATAAGGATGTTCAAGGTGATCCACCACGCGAAGCGCGTGGACGTTGTGCTCGAAACCGCCATAAGACGACATGGCGTCGTTCAGCGCTTGTTCTCCGGCGTGGCCGAACGGCGGGTGGCCGAGATCGTGGGCCAGCGCGACGACTTCCGCAAGGTCGCTGTTCAGGTCGAGTCGTGCCGCGATCAGCCGCGCGAGGTGCGCCACTTCGAGTGTGTGCGTCAGCCGCGTGCGGAAGTGATCTTCCTCCGTTGCTACAAAAACCTGCGTCTTATATTGCAGCCGCCGGAACGCGGCGCTTCGCACGATTCGCTGGCGATCCAGCGCCAGTGGCAGGAGCGCGTCGGCTAGCGGGTCAGCATGCTCGCGCGACCAGTCCAAAGCTGACCGGACGCGCGGATCATTCATGTGTTGATCCGGGTTCGATCCCCTTGCGCATGTCTGGCTTGCAACGCGCGATGGCGCCGCGTAGCTCGCGAGCGGCCGCTTCCGGGTCGGCGGCGCCGATTACAGCGCTGCATACGCACACGCAACTCGCTCCGGCCTGAATGACTTCGCCGCAGCGCTCCGCCGTGATTCCGCCGATGCCTACCAGCGGCAAGTCGGTATGCCCGGCAACCCGCCGCAGCGTATCGACGCCGGCGATGTGCGGTTGCGGTTTTGTCGCGGTGGCGAACATCGGTCCGATCGCAATGTAATCCGGTTGCTCGGCGAGCGCCGCCTGAAACTGCTCGTCGTTATGCGTGCTTTTTCCGATGAACAGGTTCGCTCCGGCCGCGCGGCGCGCGTCCGCCACGGACAGATCGTCCTGGCCCACGTGTACGCCGTCTGCGCGCGCGAGCGCGGCGATATCGGCGCGATCGTTTACGACAAACAGCGCGCCGTGCGCGCCAGTCAGCTCGCGCAGCCGGCGCGCGGCGTCGAGCAGCTCGCCGTCGGAGCAAGCTTTTTCTCGAAGTTGCAGGCAACCCGCCCCGCCGCGCAGCGCCGCTTCCGCCGTGCGCAGCCAATCCCACCGACATAGCTCGCGCGTAATGATGACGTATAGATCGATCGATCGAAAACGCCGCCGCAAAGCGCCGCGACGCAACAAACGC
>JAEUIR010000120.1 GCA_016795025.1 Phycisphaerales bacterium | reverse complement strand
CGTGGTTATTTGGTGGCCGTTTGCGTGATACTGGCGGCTTCGCTGGGCGTCGCGGCGTGGTTCCAGCAGGCTTTGCCTGAGCGCGTGCCGACGCACTGGAATTGGAAAGGCGAAATCGACGGATGGGGCCCGCGCTGGCAAGCGACATGGATGATCTCCGGCGTCCTGTTCGGCATCGCGGCGCTAACGCTGGGGTTGCCGCTTCTGGGCCCGTTTCGAAGGAACTTTGAGAAATTCCGCGGGACATATGGAGCGATCGTCACGGCGGTGCTCGGCACGTTTCTGGGTTTGCAAACGCTGATTTGTCTGGCATCAAGCGGAGCGAACGTGGACATCGGCGCTGGAATCTGCGTATTTCTGGGAGGGTTGTTCGTCCTGCTGGGGAACTGGTTCGGAAAGATCCGGCGGAATTTCTACGTCGGGATTCGAACGCCGTGGACGCTGGCGAATGACTATGTCTGGGAGCGAACGCATCGACTGGGCGGCAAGATGTTCGTCGGCGTGGGAGCGATGTGCATCCTCGCCGGCCTTCTGTTGCCGGCCTGGGTGTGTTTTATCGTGATGATGGGCGGCCTGATCGGCTCAACAGCCGTGTCGATCGTATATTCGTTGATTTGCTACCGGCGGCACGGACAGATCGATGAATTGGGAGGCAGCGAGTGCTGAGCAGCCGCGCCACGTGCGAATCGCGAGTGTTGTTTCCAGTAATTTCAAGGCGAATGAGAATGAACGCAGGCAAACGACTCGATTTGGTGACAGTGTGTGCGCTCACGGCCATGCTCGGCGCTCACGGCGTGGCGCAGCCGCTTTTGGCTTGTCAGGCGCCTCAGGCAGCGACGGCGCAGAATTCTGCGAATGAACCGACCAGCAAGCCGGCGTCGAATCAGGATGCGATCCGGCTTGCGCGTGAGGCATTCGCGATGCTGAATGAGGGCAGGCACAAGGAGTTCATCGAGCGCTGTTCGGTGCAGATGGGGGCGGCGCTGACCGAAGCGCAGTCGATGCAACTTCGCGCAATGCTGGCGATGCGCCTCGGGGCGTTTCAAAACGAAATCTCGGCAGAAGCGACCACCAAAGGCACCTACGAGAGCGTGATGCTGCAACAGAAGTACTTCAAGGGCATTGCGAAACTGGAAATAGTCATTGACAGCAATCAGAAGGTGGCCGGATTATGGATACGCGATTTGCAAAGCACGACGGCTGCGGAATTGCCGCCGTATGCCAAGCCTGATTCATATGCCGACGAAGATGTGCTTGTAATAACCGGGAAATTCGAGCTGCCCGGCACCCTAACGCTGCCAAAAGGCACGGACAAAGCTCCGGCTGTCGTGTTGGTGCATGGATCGGGGCCGCATGATCGCGACGAAACCATTGTGGATAACAAGCCATTTCGCGACCTGGCTGTCGGATTGGCGTCACGCGGAATCGCTGTCTTGCGCTATGAAAAACGCACCCACAAATACGCTGCCGAAATCAAGGCGACGGAGATCGGCCTGGACGAGGAAACCAGCGATGACGCGCTCTCGGCCGTCTCGCTGCTGCGCGGCCGCGCGGAAGTCGATCCCCGGCGCATCTTCGTGCTTGGCCACAGCCTGGGCGGCATGGCCGCCCCGTTCATTGCCCAGCGCGATCCTGCGATTGCAGGAATCGTCCTGCTGGCGGGCACACCGCGGCCATTGCTCGACGTGGTCGAGGAACAGATTGACTACATCGCGAAGCTCGACGACGTCGTGAGCGAGGAGG
Organism: Phycisphaerales bacterium; assembly: GCA_016795025.1. Lineage (GTDB taxonomy): Bacteria > Planctomycetota > Phycisphaerae > UBA1845 > Fen-1342 > JAEUIR01. The sequence goes on along the minus strand of JAEUIR010000120.1, from coordinate 10,759 downwards.
AAGGCAAGCAGCTTGACGAGCTTCGTGCCACGAAGGCGAAAATCCGCGCCGGCGATTCGGACATTTCAAAGGATTCGTTGCTCGGTGCGCCTGCGGCCTATTGGAAGAAAATAGATGCGTTGCGGCCGGGCGAGGTGGCGGCGAAGTTGATGTGCCGCATACTCGTGATTCAGGCTGGGCGAGACTACCAGGTCGATGGCAAATCGTTCGATGGGTGGAAGGCCGCGCTGGGCGATCGCAAGAATGTGAAATACCGCGTGTTCGAAAAGTTAAGTCACCTGATGATCGCGGGCGAAGGAAAGCCATCGCCGATGGATTATCAGAAAAAGGGGTTTGTCGATATTGAGGTGCTCGACGAAATAGCAGGATGGATTCAGAAAGGCTGATTCGAGTCGCCGAACACGGCGCGCGGTATGATCTGACATCATGCCGCACCACGAAACACCGACACCGGCGCTCACCAATGCGCAGCTTCTGGTCGTGGACGTTCAGGAGCGCTTGCTGCCGCACATCCATAACGCGTCGCAGGTGATTGAACAAACCAGTCGGATGTTGCGCGCCGCCCGGGAGCTGTCGCTGCCGATCATCGTTTCCGAGCAATACGTTCGCGGCCTCGGCCCGACCGAACCGGGGCTGCGCGAATCGGCCGGCGGCGCGACTTTCGTTGAGAAAATGACGTTCAGCGTGTGGCGCGATGACGCCGCACGGGATGCGCTCGGCGCGGCTGGCCGTCCGATCGTCATCATCGCCGGCATTGAAACGCATGTGTGCGTGCAGCAGACGGCGCTGGACCTGGTCGCGGCGGGATATGGCGCGGTGCTGCTGGCGGACGCAGTCGGATCGCGGCGCAAGCTGGACCACGATATCGCGCTGGTACGAATGCGGGCATACGGCGTGGACGTCACGACCACCGAGTCCATGATCTACACGCTGATGGAACGGGCGGGAACTGAACGATTCAAGCGAATTCTCCCGATCGTCAAGTGAGGTCGAATGGCCGGTCGGCGAGAAAACTACGATCCGGATGGCGATATTCCCGATCCGCGCGACGAACGCGAAGCCAGATGGGACGACCGCGACGATCCGCGCGAAGAGGACATGGACGACGCGGATGATGGCGACGAGTCGCCGCTCGAACAGTGTCCGATGTGCAAACGGGAGATCAGCGGCTGGGCCGACCGCTGCCCGTATTGCGGAAACGAGGATCTGCGAGATTCGCGCACGCGACCGTGGGTGCGCTATACGGGAGCGGCGATCTTAATTGTGTTATTGGTGGGAACGGGATTGGTTTCGTGGATCGTGGCGTGGGTGATGCGGTCGCTGAAGTGACCCATCAAACGCCGCGAGTCAGCGGCGTCCAGATGAATTTGTGAAGCTGCATGCCGACGCGCACATCGAGCCGATCGGCGATCACCCACTCGGCCAGATCAGCCGGCCGCATGCGATCGAATACGGGGTTTAGCAGCACGGGGCACCGCTCGATGAGGCGATGGTGTCGGATGACATTGCGCGTCCACTCATAATCCGCGCGATCAGCGATGACGAACTTCACCTCGTCTGTTGCGCGGAGAAGATCGATATTCGACCAATGGTTGCGATGTGCTTCGCCGCTTCCCGGGCACTTCAGGTCCATGATTCGAATGACGCGCGAGTCGACTTTTTCCATCGACACCGCGCCGGACGTTTCAAGCATGACGATCGAGTACTCATCGCAGAGAGCTGTGAGCAGCGGGTAGACGCCGGGTTGCAGCAGCGGCTCTCCGCCGGTGACTTCGACCACCGGGCAACCGAACGCGCGCACCTGCGACAGGATTTCGTCGAGCGTTTTCCAACTGCCCTCGTAAAACGCATACTCCGTGTCGCACCATGAACAGCGAAGGTGGCAGCCTGTCAGCCGAATGAACGCACAGCGCATGCCGGCGCGGGTGCCCTCGCCTTGAATGGAGTGAAAAATCTCGTTGATGCGCAGGCGCGTCATGCGGCACGTTCGGCGAAGAATAACGCGAAGACGCACACTATTTAGCGCCGGTCTGACTCAAGTACGCGCTCGCGTCCATCAGGTTGTTCAGTTGAGCCGGATTCGAGCAGCGCGCCTTGATCATCCAGCCGTTGCCAAACGAATCGTTGTTGACTAATTCGGGTTCTTTGTCGAGCCGCGTGTTGACTTCCACAACGGTTCCGTCGATGGCCGAGTAAAGATCGCTGGTCGCCTTGACCGATTCGATTTCGCCGAAGGGTTTGCCCGCGCTAATGGCGGCTCCCTTAGCCGGCAACTGAACATACGTGATGTCAGTGAGTTCGTCGGCCGCGAACCGGGTGATACCGATCGTGACGATGTCGCCATCGGCCTTGAACCACTCATGTGTTTTCGTGTATCGACGATCGGCCGGAACTTCCATGTGATACCTCTCCAAACAGTCAGATTTCGACTTTCGTTGATCGCGGATGTTAGACGATCGGCCAAGTTACGGGAATTCAAGCCCAGGTGCCCCAGGCAAGAAGCGGTTCGCCCAGCGCACGCGTCGATCCCGCGGGTTATGCCGCCTCAGAGACGCTCACGCGGAAATCACATTCTGTCGATCGTTTCGATGCCGAGCAAATCCAGCCCCAGGCGCAGCGCGCGAGCAGTCAGGTCGCACAGCCGCAGGCGCGACGCGCGCGTCGCGCCGTCGGCCTGCAAGACCGGGCACTCTTCATAAAATCGCATGAAGTCTGCGGCGAGATCGTACAGATACGCGCAAAGCACATGCGGCAGCAGATCGGCGGCAACGATATCGATTGCCTCGCCAAAGCGTGCGATTCGAAGCGCCAGCGCCCGCTCCGCCGCCGCGCTGAGCGTCAGGCGGGCACTCGGTGACGCCGTCGTCGAATCGCGCTCGGCGGCCTTGCGGTAAATCGATCGAATGCGCGCATACGCGTACAGCATGTACGGCGCGGTGTTTCCCTGCATCGAAAGCATGCGGTCAAAGCTGAAAAGATAATCGCCGTTTCGATCGCGGCTGAGATCGGCGTATTTCACCGCGCCGATGCCGACGGCGCGGGCAATCCGGGCCCTCTCCTCCGCGGCCAGCGGCGTATAGCCGGGCTCGGCGGCGCGGCGGGCTTCATTTTCGTCGACGACAGCGGCTGCTCGCGCGACGGCCTCTTCGAGCAGTTCGTGGAGCTTGACGTTCTGTCCATCGCGAGTTTTCAGCGGCGTACCGTCCTCACCCAATACGCTGCCAAATGTCACGTGATCAAGCCGCAACGAAGGCGGCGCCCAGCCCGCGAGCCGCGCGATCCCGAAAAACATCTGAAAATGCAGCTTCTGGCGCGCGTCCGTCACGTAAATAATCCGATCCACTTTCAGGTCTTGCGCGCGAAATCGCAAGGCGGCCAAATCGGTCGATGCGTACAGATAAGCGCCATCTTTTTTCTGAACGATGACGGGCAGCTCGTTGCCGTCGGGGCCTTTGTAACGTGGCTGGCCCTTCGCGTCGTACAGAAAAACGCACTGAGCGCCGGCGTCCTCGCGGAATTCCGCGAAGCCCTCGGACGGAGTCGGGATTCCCGGCTCGCGCTGCGGAAACAGCCGACGAAGTGATTCGACGCAATCCGCCAATCGACCGTTATAAAAACTCTCGCCGCGCACATCCTCGTCGGTGAGCAAGACACGCAACTGACGGTATGTCGCAAGAAACGCCGCACGGCTGGCGCGGCAGATTTGTTGCCAAACGCAACGCGCGTCAGGGTCGCCGGATTGAAGCCGCCCCACGGCCAGCCGCGCGCGCTCAGCGAACTCGGCATCTTCGCGGAATTTCGCGTAGGCGAGCTTGTAATCTTCCTCAGTCGCGGCCAGAAAATCAACCGAGTCGGACGGCATCGGATGATCCGCGTACCACGCGATCAGCATGCCGAACTGAGTGCCCCAGTCGCCGACATGATTCTGACGAATCACGTCGTGGCCGATGAATGAAAGCACGCGGCCAAAGACATCCCCCAGGATCGTGCTGCGCAGATGGCCGACATGCATGAGTTTGGCGACGTTGGGCGACGAATATTCGACGATGACGCGCAGCGGCTGCGCAGTCGGCGCGACGCCAAGGCGACCGGGAAACTCGTCGGATCCAGCAAGGATGTCGGCGATATGCGCGGCCAGAAAATCGTTTTTCAGTCGGATGTTCAGAAATCCGGGGCCGGCGATTTCCAGCGGCTCCGCGATGTCGCCGAGATCAACGGATTCGGCAATGCGTTTGGCCACATCGTGAGGCTTGGCCGACAGCCGCTTGGCGAGGCTCATGGCGGCGTTGCATTGGTAGTCGCCGAACTTGGCGTCCTGCGAGACGCGGATGAGCGGGTCGATGGGCGCAGCGTTGTCGCCCAGCACCGTTGCAATGGCGGCGCTGAATCGCGAACGGAGCAGATCGAGCAAGTGTGATTCAACCATGCGAGGATTCTACGGGCTGAGACAATTTTGCGCCGCGTCAGCGATTGGCGGAGCGACGAAGCAGCAGGAACACGGCCGCGGCTGGTATAGCCAGCCATAGCGTGCGAAGGGGGGCGCCGAGAATCAGCATGGTGAACAACCCGGCCATCACCAGAGCAACCAATATTCCGCGCAGAATCCAGGATTCGAACGATTCGAGTTTGCGGCGTGTTGAACCGTGATGTGTCGCGAGCGCCGCGGCCGCTCGCGACATTTCATGACCACATTCGGGGCAACGAATCGGATCGCCGTCATGACCGGACAGCTCGTAGGAACACGCAGCACATTCCAGGCGCGTGTTCTCGTGGGCCGGCGTGGTGGTGACACTGCGCGGCGCTGCTGATTTGCGAGGCGCGGCGCGGGAAGTCATGACGCACTCGTCGCGGGCGCCGAATCGCCCGTTTGATGCCGCGCTTCAGCCGCCGGCGCGGCGAACGGCGAGGTCTCGACCAGTCGAAAGTGCCAAACCACGAGCGATGTCGTCACGGCCAGAAGAAGCGCGCCGGTGGTTTGGTGCGCGGTGGTCGCGATCACCTGCACCCATGCCGGGATTTGTTCCTCGATTCCCGTTACGATCAGAGCAGCCACGCCGAGCATGAGTTGCGCGCCGACGAGATATATCAGAGCGCCCCCGATCACCGGAATTACCGCGATTTTCTCGTATAAGCCCCAGCAACGCAGCGCGAAGATAAACACGATCGCGGCGACGACAACGGCCATGATGATGTGCAGTTGCAACGCCCAGCCCAGGTGCCGCACGAGCGCGCCCAGCGTGGTTTGAAATAGCAGCCCGAACGCGGCGATCAAACCAAGTGCTCGGTCGATGGACGCGCCCGCATGCGATTCCGGCACAGCGCGATCGCGATATCGCACGGAAGTGATTGCGGCGAGACTGCACAATCCAGCCAAAAAGCACTGCGCGAACACGCCGTGAATCACAGCGAGTTGGATACTCTGATCCGTGACGCGCAGCCCACCCATGACGCCCTGTGCGATGACGGCAGCCAGCAGCGTCGTCCCGAATATTTTTACCCAGATGCGGCGCTCCGCGATCCAAAGGTAGGCGCAAAGCACCAGCGTCGTCAGACCGATCAGCGAGCCGATCAGCCGATGCGTATGTTCGTAATAGATGCCGCCTGTCATGCGGCTGAGCGGATACAGAAACATGTTGTATCCGAACGAGTTCGGCCAATCCGGAACGGCCAGCCCGGCCTGATAGCCGGTGACAACGCCGCCGGCGAGGATGAGTAGCAGCGTCGCGGCAACCGCGACCAGCGCAAAGCGTCCGGTCCAATTCGGAATGCACGCCGCGGCGGGGGCCGTGCGGCTGCCGACCACGCCGCCGATCAGACCGATGATCGTTGAAATCAGCAGCCATCCCGGGACGAAAATCGCGGCGCGCGGCACGGTCTGATCCGGAGCGCCCGTTGTCAGCAAGCTACCAAGGACCAGCAAATTCAGCAGGCCGATCGCGAGGCCGAAATAAGCACCGCCGATCGCGCCGCGGCGCATTGATCGCCCGGCGATCAACGACGCTGAGAGAAGCCCGACGAGCAGCACAAAAAACACAATCGCGGGCGGAGTCTGAATGCCGGGGATATGCGTCAGGTAGCCAAGAATCCAAAGCGCCACGGTTGCGCCGAAAGCATTGGTTAGTACGCCGCCGAGTGTCGAAACGCCGCTGATGGGTTGCGTCATTTTTCCATGATCCGAAAGAGCCAAATCAGTTCGTAATTCTAGCGGAGCAGCGTCCTTGCGGCGCTTTGGCGCGGAGGAAATTCGAGATACAATTCATGATCTTGAATCTCCCCAAGCGGGATTTACGTGGAGGCTCAATTGCAGAGCGTGAACGCATCCACCGCGATGAACTCATTCGACAATGGCGTCTCCCTGAGCGCGCGGGTCGGCGCGTTTTCGGAGTTGGCCAAGGCACGATTGAGCGGTCTCGTCGTTGCCACGGCGGCTGTCGGATATGTCGTCGGCGCGGGCGATGCGCTCGCCTGGATCGTGCTGTTGGCGACCATTGCGGGGACCGCCCTCTCAGCCTTTAGCGCCAATGCGTGGAATCAGATCATTGAGATCGAGCGCGACGCGCGGATGCAGCGCACACGCAATCGGCCGCTGCCGTCGGGTCGGCTTTCGCGGGGCGAGGCCGTTGCGTTCGCCGTGGTCGCCGGCGTTGCGGGGCCGCTGACGCTCTGGGTGGCGGGTAATTGGCTCGCCGCGACATTGGCCGTGATGTGCGAATTCATCTACATCGCCGTCTATACGCCGCTCAAACCGCGCAGCCCGCTGAATACGCTGGTTGGCGCGGTGGTCGGCGGAATTCCGCCGATGATTGGCTGGGCTGCGGCGACCGGATCGCTCGGCCTGGGCGCGTGGTTGCTCGGCGCGATTCTGTTCGCCTGGCAGATTCCGCATTTTCTCGCGCTGGCCTGGATGTATCGTGAAGATTACGAACGCGGCGGCTTTCGCATGCTCCCGATCATCGATCCGGCCGGGGTTGTGACGTGTCACGCTTGCGTCGTGTATAGCGCTGTGCTGGTTCCGCTCGCGATGATGGCCACGGTGCAGGGCCTGGCGGGCTGGTCGTTTGCGTTCATCGGCGGAGCGCTGGGCGCGCTGATGACGGCCGCGTCGGTTGTGCTGTGCATGTCCCGAAGCAATGCGAACGCGCGGCGCGTATTCTTCTCCAGCCTGATCTACCTTCCCTTGTTGCTCGGCGCTTTGGTGCTGAACCGCAGCAGCGTCGATCCCGGAAAACTGCACGTCGCTCGGCATGTTTTCCTGGATGGCAGCGCCGGCGAAGCTCCGCGCGAACTCGAAGCACGGAATGTGACGGCGCCGCGCGTTGAGGCATTGGCATCGCCGCGCGAAGAGCGCACAAACCGCCCGTGAGCACCACCACACTCGAAACCTCGCAAGCGTCGCATCACCCGCCACGCGGCGGAACGCCGCGAACGCGATACGTGCTACTGGCAATCTGGTTGATCTGGTGTTTCGTCGCGGCGCTTGGCGCGCTATGGGTCGCGGAGCACCGCCGCGCAAAGCCGGGCCTTGGCGATGGCCGGAATATCGACACCTACGGTTTCGATCTGCGCGGCTGCCTGGTGCCGTTGGCATCGATCGAGGCATCGGGTGCGGGGCGAGACGAAATTCCTTCTCCCGTCAACCCGGCGATGATCCCCGCTGCGGAACTCAAGCCGGATCTACGTTTGGCCGGCGTTCGAAAGCTCCGCTCGACGGAGCGTGTAATCGGCGTTGTGATTGACGGCGAGCCGCGCGCTTATCCGTTGTGGGTCATGGTGTGGAACGAGATCGTCAACGACACGGTCGCGGGGCGGCCGATCGCGGTGACATACGACGCGCTCTGCGACAGCGCGGTCGTATTTGATCGCGCAATCACGAATGAGGCCGGGCAAACCGAAGTCGCGCAGTTTGCGTTCAGCGGTCTGTTATTCGATTCGAATTTGCTGATGTACGATCGGCGCGACATCGACGGGGGGCAGAGCCTTTGGAGCCAGCTTCAGGCTCGGGCGATCGCCGGCCCGGCAGCGCGGCGCGGCGCTACGCTACGCGTGCTGCCCTCGACCGTCGTGACCTGGGACACATGGAAAGCGCGCTATCCCGAATCGCTCGTCATGCTGCCCGACCAGGAACGCAAGGAGTATTTCAAGCGCGATCCATACATGAGCTATCTAGGGTCGGATGAACTGCGTTTTAACGTCCAATATTTGCCCGATCGATCCGAGCGGCCGTTCAAAACGCCCATGGTGGCAGTTTGGCGGGGGGATGGTTGGCTGGTTCGTCCGGCCACCGAAATCCGCGATGCCATCGATCTTGCGGAGGGCGATGCGCCGGTCATCCATTCATTTTGGTTTGCGTGGTACGCGTCCCACCCGGCGATCAAATAGCTTTGGCCAAACGGCAACCTGATGCCGCGCAGCGGCACTGAACGCGCGTATAGATTCGTCAATCCTGATATGTCGGGGAGCATCGGCGTCCCGCCGGTGCAAAACCACTGGCGGGTATGCGCTTCAAATAGCGCCTCACTGTGCCTCAAAGCGACCGCTTCTTTACGGTCGCGCCTTTGCTCTTTACAGCCGCTGCTCTGTGTTGCTCGGCGCTTCCTGGTTGTCGCTTGAATGCATTGCCTCCCAATCCGGTTCAGTCCACATCAGCACGCGCCCCTCGTCCTGCGAAAACTGCACCACGCCCAGGATGCGCGGGCGATTCCGGCTTTCGAGTGCCGCTGAGCCATCCACGCGCTCGTACTCGTAGCGCCACGTCTCCACGCGCGGGGATTCCAGAAGGTTGGCCGGCTCGACGCGCGCCGGTTCGCCCAGGAGCTTTCGAACATCGCGGCGCGTCAACGTGTGCGACAACCCGCGCCATTGCTGCATCAGCGTCGTTTGCCGCGTAAGCGACCGCCACAACGGTGTGTCGCACGCCACGCCGCATTGACGGCAATAACGGGCGGCCGGCGACGCGGCCGCCCCACATTGATCGCAAAACCGATCCGCCATATTCAACGCCTCAAATCAACCGCCGTCACCGGCTGAATTTGGCGGCTTCTTCCGAGCCGCGCGTCGCGTTGCCCGCTGAGTAAGAATGCGCGCCCGTCCCGGCCAATCGCCCTTTGTCGACAATCAAGTACTCATTTCGAATCGGCCGGCCGCCAAACCAGCATTCCAGAATCTCGCGCACACCGGCTGCATATCGCGCCTGCGCCGACAACGACGTGCCCGAAATGTGCGGCGTCATGCCGTGGTGCGGCATCGTTCGCCAGGGATGATCCTTTGGCGCAGGCTGCGGAAACCACACGTCGCCCGCGTAACCCGCGAGCTGCCCACTCACCAGCGCGCGCGCCACGGCGTCGCGATCGCAGATCTTGCCGCGCGCCGTGTTCACCAGGTACGCGCCGCGCTTCATCTTGCCGATCAACTTGTCATTGAACATGTGCTCCGTCTCGGGATGCAGGGGGCAGTTGATTGTCACCACGTCGCAAACGCCGATCATCGATTCGACATTTGGATGAAACGTCGCGCCCAGCTCGCGTTCGACCGACTCAGGCAGGCGGTGGCGATCGGTGTAATGCAGTTTCACATCGAACGGCTTGAGTCGGCGGAGCACGCCCAGACCGATTCGACCGGCCGCCACCGAACCAACCTGCATCCCTTCAAGGTCGTACGACCGCGCAGCACAGTCCGCGATATTCCAGCCCTTGTTCACGACCCAGCCGTATGATGGAATGTAGTTGCGCACCAGCGCGAGGATCATCATGACGACGTGTTCCGCCACGCTGTTGCTGTTGCAATATGTCACTTCGGTGACCGTGATGCCGCGATCCATCGCCGCTTGAAGATCGACATGATCGGAACCGATGCCCGCGGTAATGGCCAGCTTCAACTTCGGCGCTTTTGCGATGCGCTCGGCCGTCAAATACGCCGGCCAGAATGGTTGCGAAATGACAATTTCCGCGTCGGGCAGTTCGCGTTCGAGGCGGCACCCGGGCGCGTCCTTGTCAGACGTAACAACCAACTGATGGCCGCCGGCTTCGAGAAATTTGCGCAGTCCCAACTCGCCTGACACGCAGCCGAGCAGCTCGCCGGGACGAAAGTCGATCTTTTCCGGCGTCGGCAAGGTCTGGCCGTCCGGATAGCGATCGAGCTTGGGAATGTCGTCTCGCGCATAGGATTTCGGATAGCCGGCGACGGGATCGTCGTACAACACGCAGACCACTTTGGCCATGATCGGCTCCTTGGGCTGGGGTGAGGTGAATCGCGCCCGCATGATAACGTGGAACAGGGGTGAAGCGTGGCATGTTCCGCAAGTTGTGGCAGGCTGGGCTGCTGAAATACGACGCGCTGAAAGGCATCCCGTGGGATTGGCAGACATTGGACGGGGCGCTGACCAACGCTCCGCTGGGCGGGGAAAAAACCAGGAGAAACCAAACTGATCGCTAGCGAGTCCGAGGCTATCGAGCGCGCCCGCGCCGCTGGGTGATCGAGCGAACCCATTCATCGCTCAACCGACAACCGATTCCGGCGACTGCTCATCCGCTGCGAAAAAAAGTCCACGTCTACACCGCCATGCTACACTCGGCCTGCGCGTACATCACCTTCCGCGCCGCCGGAGTTATGGGATAGGCTCCAAATGGCCAGAATCCCGGCCCCCTTGCATATGCACCAACTCGCTTGGTATGCTATGAGATCAATGCGCTTGTACCGAAACTTGATCCAGCGCCAGGGTGAGTTTTTCGGCTCATCCGGCCTGGTTGGCCTGACCTTGGAT
>JAEUIR010000011.1 GCA_016795025.1 Phycisphaerales bacterium | reverse complement strand
GTTCAGGCAATTGGGACACCGCACCCGGATGGTCGCGCTGGGCTGCGCGAACGGGCGCTCTGCCGCGGAAATGTCATATTCCATTCCGCAGTCGGCACAAATGATCGCCCGATGCGCACCAAGCAGCCCGGGCGCCATTGACCCCGTCGGAATGATGAACGCCTCCACGAGAAATGCTCGAAAAATGAACGCCAGAATCATGGCCGTCAGGAACGTCCGCGCCATGTCCATCGCGGTTCGAGCATGCGGCTGGTGCGAGTCTGAATCCGCGGACGAGGCGCTCACGGAGTTCGGCAGCGCTGGATCAAGTGCGTCGGTCAATTTCGGCGCTCGATTCGACACGTGCGCATCGGCGTGGAGTAAGCGGCCACCGCTCAGCGAATCCACCGAATGTCACCAAAATTCGGCAGCACCGGCAACTTGCCGGCGAACGTGCGCACCCCCGGCCAATACACAAAAAACGCCCGGCCGAGCAATTGGTCGCGCGGGATCGTGCCGGGGCGATGCTCGCCGGCCGCGGCCGCGTCCAGCAGGTGCGGACCGACCTCGCTCCACACGCGCGCGTCGGAGCTCGCGCGGCTGTTGTCTCCAAGGACGAAGTAGTCGTCGCCATCCAGCTTGAACGGATGCCCAAGCCCCGCGTGTAGTTCATGCCCGGGCGGCGCGATGTCGTTGGTGTAAAACACGTCTCGATGAATCGCGACATTGGACAGCCGGGCGACAACGCGCTCCGCGGATATCGCGATTCGCGGCCGCGCGGGTCGCAATGATCGGTCGCGAGCTTGCTCCAGCGAAATGCTGTATTGAGCATCGTCTGATTCATATACGCGCGCGCCGTCTACTTCGGCCACAACTTGGTAATCCGCGATGCCCAGTGCAACGGGAACGCTTCGACCGGCGGCGCGCGCCACCGTGCCGCGCCGGCACTCTGTCCAATCGCTGGAATTTCCAACGCGTTTCAGCACGGTCCAACCGCCGTCAGCCGCGACACGCAGGCGGAAAGTCGTGTCGTACTTCGTCAGTTCAAAGCCGACCTGTCCCGCGCCGCTTTCAATTTGAGCCACAGCGCTCACGCGCACATCGGAAACCGCGTGATACGGCGCGACATAAAAGCGAGGGTCCGTGACCAGCGGACCGTTGTAGCCATTCTTGTCCACCACCACTCCCGGCTCGATCGTGGACTTCGGATCGGTGACAAACAAAAGCTCGCCGGCCGGTTGATTCTCGCCATCGAAACGAAACACGCGGCCGTCCAATCCGGTCCAGGCCGCTTGGCCGGGGGCGCTCACCCAGCGCGGCCAATAGTCGGGAATGCCGGGCTTCGCCGGGCGATAGTTATTGTCGAAAACAGGTATCCACAACGGGCGCTGCGCGTATTCGGGTTTTGTCGCAATGGCGCCGTCAATGAAAATATCGCCGTCCACGATTTCGACTGTCTCATTCGGCAGCCCGATCAACCGCTTGATGAAATTGTTCACCGGCTCGGGTGGATACTTGAACACGACCACGTCCCAGCGCCGCGGCTCGGTTAATCCGGCAATGTTCCAGGGCAGATCGTAGATCCAGCCGTGAATGACGATGCGATCGCCATGCGCGGGGTTGAGCTGCGCGGGGTTCTGCCCGGGACTCGGCGCGGCGGTCGTCTGCTGAGCGAACCAGCAGTTCGGGCATTGGACTTTGTGCGGAATCGTGATGGTCATCGAGTTGATGCCGCCGTCGCAATTGACGGGGTATTCCATGCCGCAGTTCGGGCACGTGTTCGTGCCGTGCGCGCCGAAAAGCGTTTCGGCCATCGAGCCGGTGGGAATTTGAAATAGCGGCAGGAAGAAGCGCGTCGTGATCAGTAATACGATGAAAAACTGAACAAACGAGGCGATGGATTCGAAGATCGTCTCTTTGGGCGGCGATTTCGCGGCGGCGGGCTTTGGCGTGGAGATTGTTGACACAGCGACCTTTGCACAATTGGCGAGCGGCATTGCCCGAGAACCCGGCCGCGCCTGCGGCCTCGCGCGCCGCCCGCACGAGTTTGAAGGCTATCGGCGTCGCTTTCGCGGGTCAACGCGGGGCGACGGCTTGCCGTTTACTTTGCCGCGCCATACGATTTTTCGCAGTGTATGGCTCGGTTTCCCCGAAAAGAACATGCATGGAGGCGATGCGAAAATGAACCGATCGATGCGAAAGCTGATGATTCTGGCCACGGTTTGCGGTGGCTGCGTTTTTCAGTCTGGCTGCTCGGTGGCGGACGCGATCCTGGGGACGCTCGGCGCGGTGTTCCAGATCGTTGACATCTGGGCGTAGTGCACCAGCACCGCCAAGACTGTTTTATCTGATGCAACACGGGCGCATGCGTTGCCGAATTGGCTCATCAAATCCGAGCCCGACGAGTATTCAGCCCGCGACTTGGCACGCGACCAGCGCACCACCTGGGATGGCGTGCGGAATGCCGCGGCTCGGCTGAATCTGCGAGCAATGCGCGCCGGAGATCGCGTTCTGTTGTATCACACCGGCGGTGAAAAGGCGGTCGTCGCAACGGCTCGCGTAGCGGGTGATCCGCAGCCCGACCCCGCTGACGAGAGCCAAATGAGCGTGCTGGTTGACGTCGTGTTCGAGGAATTCCTGAAACGTCCCGTGACGCTCGGCGAGATCAAGGCCGATGATGCGTTTGCTTCGTTCGATCTCGTCCGCATCAGCCGCCTTTCCGTGATGCCCGTTTCCAGCGACCACTGGAAGCGCATTATTGCGATGTCAAAAAAGCCGCTCAGCTAACCAGAACCCAGTCGCAGAATAGCTGCACATAGCGCACTTGTAGCAGCATCAGCGCCGCGCAGAGCAGACCAATCGGGATTAACCCGCCGCGAAGCCCGCGCACGCCCGCCAACCAAGCGAAACAGGGCAGCGCCGCCAGTTGATAGCGAGCGATCCCAACCAGCCGCGCCCCGCCTGCCGGATCGGCCAGATAGCCCATCAGAAACATCAGGATTGGTATCAGAAACGGCACGCGCGGCCAGCGCCCCGGCCCGACCAGCCCGCAGATTGCGATTGTCAGCAGACTCACGTTCCAGAATTGGTTCCAGGTGGCCGGATTTTTCAGCGCGGCGAAATCCGCGCGTGCGAGGCCCTTGATCGGTTCAAGCGCCGGCTGCAACACGGGTTTCAGCGTCACGACGCGCCGCCAGTAATCCGGCCGCTCTTTCGGCTTCCAGGATTCCTGCGCCGCGAAGTAAGCATCGGCCCGGCCGTAATAGCGCCAAAGGAACGCTTCGTGCGCCAGAATCCCCGCGAGGGAGGCAAAGCCGAGCGCGGCTGCGCGAGTGAGCCGCCGCGGCCAGGCAATTGCGCGGTGCGATGTCAGGAAGTACAGCATCACGATTGCGGCGATGACAATGCCGGTCGGACGCGTTCCGGTCGCCAGCGCGCTCGTCAGCGCCGCGCGCCAGAACCATTCGCGTTCCAGAAAATAGAGCGCCGCCGCCACGCACAACAGAAACAACCCCTCGCTATAACCTGTGCTGAAAAACATGGCTGGCGGATACGAGCAAACCAGGGCCACCGCGCGCAGCGCCAGATCGGCGTCCGCGCGCCGCCGCGCCCACAAATAGAAAAACGCGATCGCGCCGGCCCCACATACATGCGACACGATCACCAGCGACAGGTCCGGACGGCCGGTCAGCTTGGCCAGCGGCCAGGTTACCAGCGGATACGCCGGAAAAAACGCGGTCGTGTCGGATGGCTGCGGCGGATAGCCGAACATCAGGATGTAGCGATAGTGGCCGGCGTCCCAACGGATCGTGGGTGGGTCCACCCAAAATAAGCCGGGCTCGCGATTCGCCGTGTGCAGCGGAGCCAGCAGCGCCGCGGTCATGACGATCGCGCGCGATACGACATAAATCAGCAATGCGTAAATCAGCCCGTAACGGTCAACGTGCGCGGCGCGCGGGTTCATTCGTGCGGCAGCCGAAACAGCATGCCCACTGTGCGATTCGTCAGGCCCGCGTGAAGCAGCAATTCCATCGTCGCGCCGGCCGGCAAAGCCCGAGCGAGCGATGTCACTTCGGATTCATAGGCGTGCAGCAGCACCGCCCCGCCGGCGTTCAGATGCGCAGGGGCTCCGCGAACCAGGCGCTCGACCAACTGCTGATGGAATCGCAGTACGGTGCGCGGCATGGCCAGGCCGGAATTTCGGCGAATGAACGGAATGCGCCGCAGCACATGCTTGGCGAACGCCGTCGCGATGTTGTCCGGGCCAAAGCCATACGGCAGATTGAACGCGATCAGATCGAACCTGCCGCTGATGTTGTCGAGCAGGTCCGACGTCACGCACTCGATTTTTACGCCGTTGCGTTCGGCATTTGCGCGAGCCGTGCTCACGGCGGCGCTCATGATGTCCGATGCGACCACGTCGCGGCCGAGCCGCGCGAGCGTGATGGCGGCGACTCCCGTGCCTGTGCCGATGTCGAGAACGCGCTGGCCCGGTTGCGTCTGCGAGGCGATCAGTTCGGCGAACGCCCGGCTGTCGTCCTGCGCCTCGGACACCCACGGCGGGCAGTGCAACTCGATCGCGCTCGCGGCTTGACGCACATGCGGCTCGATCGGCGGCTCGAACGTGCGCAGCGGCTCAACGGTTTTCTGGCTCGACCAGGTCGTGAAATTCATCGGTTTCCAATCTTCGCGGGCGAGAAACTCAGCCAACCGCGGCGAACGCAGCGTCCGCAGCTCCATCGCCCGCTGTTTTGCGGTGGCGTAGCGCCGCACCGCTGGGTCGGGATAATGCGTATCGCGCGGGTCTGGCGCGATGGCCGGGTGCAATAAAACCTCGACCGTGCCGTACGGCGTCGCGCGCAGCCCGTCCAGCAACGCGCTCACGCTCATCTGCGCAGTGTAATTCACGCCGATGAAATAATCGGTAGTCGCCAGGCCGAAGCGTTGTGCGGCCAACTCGTCCAGGCGCGCATAGGCGTTGAGCAACACGCGCTTCACGATATTCGAGTTCAGCCAGGGCTGGAGCCGCTTTCGCCAGGTTCCTGCGGCATATGGCAGCTCGCGCGTCAGCCGCACGCTGCGAATGCCGTATTCCCGCGCGAGACGGCACATCAGGCGAAAAATCGGCGGAATCATATGCACGTGCTGGTGCGAGTTGAAATGATCGAGCCGGACGCCGTCGGCGAGCATTTTTTCGATCTGTGCTCGAAACTCGATCTCGATCTGCGCGAGACCGGCGCTGGTCTGCGCCATATCGATCAGCCAACGGAATCCGCGCCGCAGCGCCCCGTCGCGGTTCAGCAGGCGCGCAACGCGCTCGCGCGCGGCGATTGGCGGCCCTTCATTCAACACCAGATGTGCGCCGATTCCCAGACCGGGGCAACTCGGTAAGACATCCTCGATCGCGTGGCGATAGGCAAAGCCGTTCGCCAGCAGGCAGGTGCTGTTGAGCTGCCCCTGATGAAACGCGGCACGTATTCCCTCATTGAACGCATATAGCGCGCCGAAATCGTCGGCTTCGAAAATAACGAAGCGCACGGATGGCGCAAGCGGACCCAGCTCTTTCGCCACGTTCGTACGAGGCGACGTAGATTCGATTTGTCCGTTCGTCTTCCCGCTTCTCATAACATTCAGACCGCCACCCCCATATTTTAGCGGCTCGTCAAGCGTCGCGGCCGCCCGTGCCTCGCGTCCCGCGCAGATTCGCCGCGACGATCGCGGCGTTACGTTGCCACATGCGGCGCGTCGCGCGGCCGGCAGCGCTCGCCAGCGTCATCCGTTTCCAGGCCGACGATCGCAGGTCAATCACCTTCGCGAGCGGAATGCGGGCCGGAACGAGCGTTTCCCGGAATTCCGCGTGCGGTGTGATTGGCGCGCGTGTGTTGAAGGGGCAAACTTCCTGGCAAATATCGCAGCCGAACAGCCAATCGCCGATGCCGCGCGCGTCAGGCTCCGGCACGTCGCCGCGATGCTCGATCGTCCAGTAGGAAATGCAGCGCCGGGCGTCGAGCTTATATGGGCCAGCAAACGCCTGCGTTGGGCAGGCATCGAGGCAGCGCGTGCATGAGCCGCAATGATCTGGCATCGGCGAATCGGGGGCGAATTCAAGCGTAATGAGCAGCTCGCCAAGGAACAGATATGAGCCGAGCTTGTTGTTCAAAACACACGTGTTCTTGCCGATCCAGCCGATCCCGGCTAATCGAGCGACCTCGCGTTCCAGCAGCGGCGCGGTATCCACGCACACGCGCGACTCGAACGGCTCGTTGAACGCCTCGCGAAGCTGTTCGGCCAGACTCGTCAGCCGTTCACGTAATACGATGTGATAGTCGCGACCTCGGGCATAGCGGGCGACCCGGCCGGTTTCTTCGCCAACGTGCGCCTGATCGCCCTCGTCTTCGCGAAAATAATTCATGGCGACGGAGATGATCGATCTTGCGCCCGGCAGCAGCGATTTTGGGTCGTTGCGAAGCTCGGCGTTTCGAGCGAGATATGACATTTCGCCGTGATGGCCCGCGGCAAGCCATTGCCTATAATACGTGGCTCGCTCCAGCGGCTCCGCGGGAGTCGCCCCGACGAGGTCGAAGCCAAGGCGGGCGCCGATCGATTTGAGCACGCGCGATCGGTCGTGAGGCGTCACAAGCGTGATGATATCCAGGTTGATTGCAGCCGATCAACTCGTATCGCGCACGCGGATCGATCCAGGACGAGAAATGGAACGCCATGTTCAACTATGACTGGTTTCACGGCGGCGGCTTACGGCGGCAGATTGACGAAGCGAAGTTTCGCTGCGCGCTGAAAAAGTTCCCAAAAGCCGATCGCAAGAATGAACCAACGCCAGAATTCACCGCGTATCGAAATGCGCTGGACGCGCGCGTCGTTCTGTACATGAAGGACGGACTGACGTACGAAATGAAAGAAATGGCCGACGTCGGCATGAGCAGCGCGCTGGCGTTTGAATGTCAGCCGGTGGATGAAAACTACAAGGTCGGTTCGTACGTAATCGTGGTGCCGTTCGAGGATATCGCGCGCGTGGAGGTGTTCGCGGTTCACCCGGACGACAAGCCGGAAGAAAATATCAAAATCCCGGGTTTTCGCGGCTCAAGCGATCAAGGGCGGGATTGAGGGCGGCCGCCCCGAATCCTGTGAATAGAGTTGTTGGGGGGCTGTGGTGGCTTCGTCGATTGGCGGTCGAGTGGGCATAAGCGAATGAAATCCGCGGTTGCGATGATCCTGTTTGGCGCGGCACTGCTGCTTGCGTGCGGCTGCGCGCCGACATTCTCGGATCGCGCCAGACTGGGCTGGACGGTTTATTGCCCAGGCGCCGGAAACACGGATTTCGGCGAGAACGGCATTCGCCAGGGCTTGGAAGCGGCCGGCTATCGCGGCGAAGTCGCCGCGTACATGTGGACAGTCTCATTCAACATCGCGATCGACCAGACGGTGCGCATCAATGCGCGAATCCGGGCGGAGCAGCTTGCTCGGCTGATCGAGCAATACACCGACTGGTATCGTGAAAATCGCGGCGAGAATGATCCGCCCGAGCCGACGATTTATCTCGTCGGGCTGTCGGCCGGGTCAGGCATCGCGATCTGGGCGTGCGAAAATCTGCGCGAGGGTTACACGGTCGATAGCGTAGTGCTTCTGTCGTCGAGTCTTTCGTATGACTATGACGTGACCAGCGCCCTCAAGCACATCCGCGAAAAAATTTACTGCTATTGCTCGGATCGCGACGCGGTGCTGGCCGGACCAATGCAAATCGTCGGCACCATCGACGGCAAGATCGCGACGCCCGGCGTGGGACAGGTGGGATTGCAGTCGAAAACACACAGCGCTCGAATCGTGAATATCCGCTGGCGCGATGAATTCACCAAATTCGGCTATTTCGGCGGACACACCGATTCAACCAGCCCCGAATTTGTGCAGGCCTACGTCGCGAACAATCTGCTTAGGCACGCAGCGATTGGAGCGACCGAAAGAACCCCAGCCATTGCGCCGGCGAAAGATCTTCAGGCCGCGCATCGGGATTGACGCCTGTTTCGGCGAACAGCCGCGCCTCGGCGTCTTCTCCAAACCGTTTCACCAGCCGCCGCAGTTTCTTGCGTCGATGGAGAAATGCCTCATGCACCACGCTTGAATAGGCGGGCAGCTCATTCGCCCCAATCAGCCGCGGCGCGCGAGGCGTGATCAGCATGATCACCGAATCCACATCCGGCGCCGGCCAGAACACATGGCCGGGTAGAACGGCGATCACGCGGGGCGTGCCTAATGTTTGCATCACAACGGAAAGCACACCGTACTGATCCGAGCCGGCCGTCGCCGTGATGCGCTCGCCGACTTCCTTTTGAATTGTGCAAACGATGCGGTCCCACGGTAGGTCGGACAGCACAAGGTTCATGAGCAGTGGCGTCGCTGCGGCATAGGGCAGATTGGCAACCAGCTTGAGTTTCCCGCCCGTCTCGGCGACGCCGGCCCGGACGGCGTCGAGCGCCATTCGATTGATTCCATGCTTGCCGGACAGCGCGTCGCCTTCGACGAGGGTGAAATTCGCCGCGCTCGCGAAGCGCTCGCGCAACAGCTCCGCCAAACCACCGTCGATTTCCACGGCGACAACCCGCGCGCCGGATTCGAGCAGCAGCTCCGTGAGAGATCCCGTGCCCGGACCGACTTCGAGCACCACATCCGTCGGCGAAAGCTCCGCCGCCGCGATGAGCTTTCGCATAAGATTGAGGTCGATCAGGAAATTCTGTCCATAACGGTGGCGCGGCGAAAGCCCGCGAGCTGCCAGCAACGCACGGATTTCTGAAAGGGTCTGTCCGGCCATGCGTGCGAGTTTCGCCGCATTGGCGTGATTGTCAATGCAGGCGCATGGATCGCTTCGCCGCCTGCCCGGCGCTGAAAGGGTCTGCGTGAACGAGTCTCGCAAAAAGCGACTGACCGCGTACGCATCGTGCGCGGGTTGAGCCGGCAAACTGCCGCAAGCGGCAATGGCGCAGGTGCTGCGTCAGTTGAAGCCCGTGACCCACCCAGATCTGCTCGTCGGAACATCCACGTTCGACGACGCGGGCGTGTTTCGTATTGCGCCCGATCTGGCGCTCGTGCAAACCGTCGATTTCTTTCCGCCGCTTGTGGACGACCCGTATGACTTCGGGCGCATCGCCGCCGCCAACGCGCTCAGCGACATTTATGCAATGGGGGGCACGCCGCTCACGGCGCTGAATATCGTGGGCTTCCCCGATCAGGAGCTCGACCACGGCGTGCTCGTGGAGATCCTGCGCGGCGGCGCGGATGTTTGCGCACAAGCGGATTGCGTCGTCGTGGGCGGGCACAGTGTCCGCGACGCCGAAGTGAAATTTGGTTTGGCCGTAACCGGTCGCGTGCATCCGAATCGAATCCTGACAAACGCCGGCGCGCGGCCGGGCGATCGGCTGATCCTGACCAAGCCGCTGGGCAGCGGCGTTCTGACCAGCGCGGCTAAGAGCGGAAAAATCCCCGCGGAGGCGCTAGCTGAGGCAATTTGCGCAATGACCACGCTGAATCGCGCAGCCTCCGAAACAGCCGTAAGGATTGGAGCAAACGCCTGCACCGATGTAACGGGGTTCGGCCTGGTCGGCCATGCGTTTGAAATGGCCGACGGCTCGAACGCGTCGATCGTGATCCGCGCGGGAAACGTGCCGCTACTGGCGCGGACATTGGACATGGCCCGGCTGGGTGTTTTGACGCGCGCGGCAAAATCCACACGCGAATATCTGGGTGATCGCCTGACAGTGGCATCGGGCATCGAAGACGCGCTGGTCGGTGTGTTACTGGACGCCCAGACTTCCGGCGGGTTGCTGCTTAGTGTTTTGGCTGAGAATGCCGATCGAATCATCAGCGAACTGCGCTCGGCGGGAGCGATTTGGGCTGTGGAAATCGGCGAGGTCGTGCCGGTGCGCCAGCAGCGAATTTACATCGAACCGTAGGCTTGGCGGCGCTCTTAGTCTGCCGCCCGGCGGCAGAATTTCGCGGCGTGATTCGCCGCGGGGAGAGCGGAGCGGATGCAGATCCAATTAGATCAAGCCGGGACTGATGAAGCGATGGAGGAACCGGCGATCCGTTTGCGAGAAACGGGCCAATCAGAATTTTTTTTGGATGAGTCACCGGAAATTGCCACTGAATCATTTAGCGATGTGTCGCGATTTGTGCGCGCCGCGCAGCGGCGCGAACCGACCGCAGACGACATTCGCCGTCGGGCGCATCAGATTTACCTTGCCCGGGCAGGCGCTCCGGGAAACGAAGTGCTCGATTGGCTGATCGCTGAGTTGGAGCTACGTGCGGAGTTTCGCCGAGCGGCGCGAGACTAAGGCCGGACGTGGCGCTGGCAGGGACCGACAGGAGAAATCGTCATGGCTCGAACCGCCCCTCGATCAAAGACATCAGAGTCCGCAAAGACGACAGCCAGCTCTGCGTCGCCACGCGGAACCTCGGCCGCGGATTCGCCCAAGACCATGGGGCCGACGCATGATGAAATCGCGGTTCGCGCGTATGAGATCTTCCTCGCGCGCAACGGCGCGCCCGGTGATCCGATGATCGACTGGATGCAGGCTGAGCGCGAGCTGAAGACCGGCAGACGCGATTAGCGCGATTTCAATGACCCAATCCGAACGCAAAAGAGCGCGGGCGGGGTAAACGTGCGCGCTCGCCTCGTCGGCCGCCGCCGCATAGCATTCGTCACATGGAATTGGTCGTCACATTGCTGGAGCCGCACCGGCGCGCCGAGCTGTTCGGCGTTGGCGACAAACATCTCCGCCGGCTCCGGAACGCGCTCGGCGTTCAGGTTCAATCGCGAAACACAACCGTTCGTTTGCTCGGCGAACCGGCGAATGTCGCGCGCGCAGCCGCATTGGTCGAGCGCTTGCAGGACATGATGCGCTCGCGCGAGTTTCTCGATGACGCCGCCGTCGAGGAAGCTTTTGCCGAGGTGCAGCCGCAACGCAGCAACATTCCGGACGCGATCACTGTCTTTTCTCGCGACGTGGTCGCGCCGAAAACCGATGGCCAGCGGGCATACATCCGCGCGATGCTCACGCACGATCTCGTCGTCTGCCTCGGACCGGCCGGCACCGGCAAAACCTATCTCGCCGCTTCCGTTGCCGTACACATGCTGAAAGAGGGCCGCGTCAAGAAAATTGCGCTGGTGCGCCCGGCGGTCGAAGCCGGCGAAAAGCTCGGCTTTCTGCCCGGCGATCTGCTCGCGAAAGTGAATCCCTATTTGCGGCCGCTGTTCGACGCGATGCATGACATGATGAGCTTCGATCAGTTGCGGCGATTCATGATGAATGACATGGTCGAAGTGATTCCGCTTGCGTTCATGCGCGGCCGCACGCTGAACAACGCGGTGATCATTCTTGACGAAGCGCAGAACACGACGCCGTCGCAGATGCTGATGTTCCTGACGCGGCTCGGCCACCACAGCAAGATGATCGTCACGGGCGATGATAGCCAAGTCGATCTGGAGCCCGGCCAACCCTCGGGCCTGACCGATGCGGTACATCGCTTGTCGGATTCGCCCGATATCGCGATTCTGCGCCTCAGCAAAACAGACATCGTGCGCCACAAGCTCGTGCAACACATCGTTGAACGGTACGCCGAACGCTGACGCAGGCGCGGAACGCGCTCGCTTATGCCGCGATTTGTGGAGGCGAATCCGCCGCTGCGCGCGATTGCCGCTCGAACAGCAACTGAATCGCCAGGATTCCCACGCCGCCGACCAGCAACATATCCGCGACATTGAAAATCCAGGGATAAATCGACTGCCCCCGTATGGCTGTGCTGATCTTGATGAAGTCGCGCACGTAGCCGAGCTCAGGGCCGATGAACTCGGCGCTCGAGGGCGGGAGCTCGATTTGCCGGGCATTCGGCGCGGGAGGATATTCGACCAGGCGAATTCGGCCGTCCGGCAGGTCTTCACGCACAAAGTAGCGATAGCTTTTGATGGGATACTCAACCAACCGCACGAACGAGCGGTCGTACATGTTGCCGAGCGCGCCGGCGAGGATTCCTGCCAATGCGACGTGAAGCAATTTACGCCGCGCGGAACTGCATGCGAACATCCAGACGACCAGCGTCAGCGCGACGACCGACGCCACCAGGAAAAGCGATGTCTGTCCCTGTCCGATGCCGAACAACGCTCCGCCGTTAAACATCGTTTGAAAGTCGATGACCGATGGGATGACGGACATCGGCTCGCGGCTTTGGCGAAGGTGATGGAAAATCCACTCCTTCGAGACCAGATCGAGCGCCAATCCGCATGCCGCGACCAGCCAGAACACGAGATGAGCTTTTCGCTCATACCACGCCGGCGTATCCATTTCGTGCGCGATCGGCGGCGCGGCCGCTGCATCCCGCGGCGGGTTCACCTGTTCGACAGCCGGCGCGGACGGTTCAACTTGCATGGCGAAGGGATTAGTACCTGCGATTGCGCCCGCGCTCCTGCGCGAGCATGTGTTCGTATGAGAATTTGGCCCAAGGTTGCGCTCTCAGGCGCGCCTTGCCGATCGGCTGATTGGTTCCGATGCAGATTCCGTACGTGCCCTTGTCGATGCGGGCGAGCGCGTCGTCGATTTCGCGTAGCAGGGCCTGTTCGCCTTCGATCAGTCCGAGCGTGAACTCCTGCTCGTACTGGTCGGTTCCGAGATCGGCCATGTGCAGCGGCATGCTCGAAAGATCGCCGCCGCGCTGGTTGCCGCTGAAAGCTTCGCGCTGCATGCTGGTGACGTCGCCGAGCAACTGCGCCCGCTTCTGGAGCAGCATCTCGCGAAACATCTCCAGATCTTTGCGATTGAGCCCGCTATCGACCTTTTCGCGCGGAGGCGGTGGCGGCGGCGTGTGTTTGACGCTCGCTACGTTTTTGCGCGTCGCGACGTTTTTGACCGCCGGGACTTCCTTTCGCGCCGAAACGGCGGGACGTCGCGGTTTTTCAACGGGTGCGACGGCTGGTTTGCGCGACTTTGCGCTGCTTGCGACGGCCGGCCGCGGCTTCGTTTTGGCGGCGGCTGCCTTTTTAGCCGCTTTTGGCTTTGTGGATTTCGCGGATTTACCCGCCACAGTCATTCTCCCGCTTTGCAGCGTTACTGGGGACGCGGCCCCGAAAGGCGTCCAGAGTCCCGTAAGTATATCGGTCGAAAATACGAGGGTCAAACATGTCATTGGAGCGATGCGGCGAGCGGCGCGGGGTGTGACCACGCTTTGTGGAGGCGTTTAAGAGACGCGAGCGAATCGGGTACTTGTTTTCGTTGCGTTCACTTGGCAGGGCGGCCGAGGATGAGCGCGGAGTCGAGCGTGGCGTTTGAGCGGCGGGCGGAAGCGATGCGTACGGAGTACGACGCTTTTCCGCGGGAGAGCTGAGCGGCGATGCAGGCGGCCCGCTTGGCCTCTCGCGCCGCCTGAAGTGCCCCGGCATGCGCTGGGATCCCGCCGGAGCAGAAGCGATGGCCACGCTCACCGCCCTGCGCGACTCCAATGCCTGGGACGACTACTGGAAAACAGAGGTCCAACGGAATTCGTCACACCCGTTTTCAGCGCGACCGAGATTCTGCGGCTGTATGAGTGGCGTATGTTGAAGATATGGAAACGCCTTCCCTCGACGGGAGCTGGACGGGGGGCCAGCTCCCGCGATTTCTCGCTAAGCGTGTGGCCGCAATGGTTTACACGCGCCCAGCGCACGAGCACAAGAGAGCGAAAGGTAATTTGAAAATTGCGCCTATTCGGAGAATCCGACGCATGAGCCGCCGTGGTCTCGCGAATGCTTAAACCCCGCTGCCGCCCTTGGGAAACATCCCGAACTTTCGCAAGACGCGGAAAATCGTATACGACGGAGCATAGTGTTTGAGCCGCGCCCATTGCCCCTTCGATGCCGCCGGAGCGCCAACGCCGCGCGGCGTCGGTTTGGTCTTAATCACCTGAATGTCCAAGTGCTGCGGCCGCTTGCCCTTCAGCGCCCAATAACCGGGATGCGGGACATAAACCGATAGCGGATCGCACGGCTCGCCCCAATGCTCAATCGAGATATTGTCGGAGTGCGGCCGGAAAAGTTCGCGAATCCGGTTCATCTCGCCAAGCATGAACTGGCGGCAACCTTGATAGTGAATGGGTGAATTAAAACAAACACGACCGCCCATTTTCGTCACGCGGAAGCACTGATGCAGCCCCCACCACAGCGGGCAGCCAAATTCCGGCCAAAGATGCAGCGACTGGTTTCCGATGACCAGATCAAAATGCTCATCCGGATAAGACAGGTCGGACAAATTCTCGATGCGTGTCGCGATCACCGGCTTGCCATAATAGTGCGTATTGACGTCGATACCCTCAAACGACGCGCCGACCTCGTCGCAGCGCCGTTTGATCCAATCCCACGTCCCGCAGCCGACGTCAAGCACGCGCATTCCCGACTGAATCAGCGGCAGATAGTCCTCGACAATGGCCATGAAGCACGCGCCGAGTGGGGGCGGCGGCATGGGGCGACCCAGAAGCTCACGAGCCTGCGCGTGCGCCTGGCACTGAACGTTGACAAGCTTGCGGCATTGACGACACGCGGGCATTACGAGCTCCGAAATTAGCGGATCGCGAGTTGCAAACCGGTTGGCACCGCGGCGCCACCGGCGGAAAGCGCCTCAAGCGCTGCGCGGTTTGATCGTTCGCCAGTCATCGTGAATCGTGCATAGATAGTTGCGGCAATCGCCGCTGTCGTCCGGCAGAATCCGATCCGTCTGATGCTGCCCGCCGGGCTCCATCTGATAGAACCGGTAGCCGTGCCGCGTCAGAATCTCATCCACCGCGCGATACGGCCCGTCGGGCAGACACTCGATGATCAGCGTCGGCCCCCACTGTTTCAACACGCGCTCCATGCCGGCCAATGCGCGGTCCTCAAATCCCTCCACGTCGATTTTCGCCAGTTCCACCGGCGGTCCGTCGGCGCAGATTGAGTCGATCGTCGCCACCGGCACTTCTTCGATGTGCCCGCCGACGCCGCGAAACCCATCGAGGTTAAAGCTCGCCGAAAGCGGAATTTCGTCCGACGGGATATGAAACTTCACCACGCCGTTCGAATCGCCCACGGCTTTTTGATGCAGTTCGCAGCGGCCGCCCAGGCTGTTCAATCGCACATGCTCGTCGAGCTTTCTGAACACGCTCGGAACCGGCTCGAACGAGACGACTTTGGCCCGCGGATTGGCCGTCGCCGCCACGAGCGTAAAGATCCCCGTATTCGCTCCAACATCGAGAATCTTTGTCGCCTTGCGCGTCATCTCATCCCAAAGCGGCAAGGTTTCAGGCTCGTAATGCATGAGGCCGCGCCAATAGAGGATGCGCGAGAGCTGGTCCGCGGGAATGCCGTGATAGCGAAACGTCGCGCCGTCCGGCAGCGAGACGGTGAACGTGTGATCGACCGGCAGGCGCTTCCACACCGATGCGCCCAGAATGCCGGCTCGCGTGAGACAATACAGCGGCACGCGGATCGGAGCGGGCGTAGCCAACGCCCGCAACGTGCCGCGAACAGTTTGCTTAACACCGGCCATAATCTGGCGATCTCCACAAGCTAGCGCACGTGATCGCTGCGTCCTGCGTCAGCCAAATCGCTCCAACGCCGCGAATTCGCGCGGCGAGTTTACCGCAAGACGGCCCCGGTCGCCGCATCGTCGCGATGATCGCCGGCCCGGCCATACCTCCGGTTTCAGCGAGCCATCAAAACGCACCAGAATGGTCGCTCGAACCGGCCTGGCAGCCTTACATCGCCGCCAGCCGCTGAAGGATCGCCCCAAGCTCGCGCGAGAATTTCGAGCGCGGCATCGCTTCGCTCGCGCCGGCCGCGCTGGCACGCTCCGCCAGCTCCGTGCAAACATGCGAATAAAACGCGACAATCGGGCGCGACGCATCCATTTGGCGAACCGACCTGATTAATTCATCGGCTGTTTCGCCCGGTGTGTGCATGTCAACAACCAGTGCGACGGCCTCGCCTGCCGCCCGTAAGGCCGCATCGCACGACGTCAGCGCGACGGCCCGCACCCCGACAAACCGCGCTGTGGCCGTAATTTTCGTCGCAAAGATTAGATCTGAAACATACGCCACGACTTCGTGACTGCCGCGCGGCTCCACGATTGCAGGCGCGGTGCCCGGTTCGCCGGACGCTGGCGCAGCCGGCGGTTTCGCCGCCGTTGGCCGTGTGGTATCGTCTGATTCCGACATACGCGGAGAATTGTAGCCGCGCTCGCGTGCATTCACGCAAAGGAACGCGCATGGCCTCGAATATCTCGCAGCAACCGACGTATCGCTCAGCCGCCGAGGAGACCTGGCGCGTCTTTCGCATTATGTCCGAGTTCGTCGAAGGCTTCGACATCATGTCGCACGTCGGGCCGGCCGTCTCGATTTTCGGCTCTGCACGCACGCAGCCGGACACGCCCATCTATGACCAGGCCCGCGATCTCGCCCGCCAACTCAGCGAACGCGGATTCTCCATCATCACCGGCGGTGGACCCGGCGTGATGGAAGCCGCCAATCGCGGCGCGGCCGACGCGAAGGCGGCCAGCATCGGCCTGAACATCGCGCTGCCGCATGAGCAGGTGCCTAATTCATACCAGAACATCAAGCTGGATTTTCACTACTTTTTTGTGCGAAAGGTCATGTTCGTCAAATACGCCCTGGCGTTTGTGTGCCTGCCGGGCGGCTTCGGCACGATGGATGAGTTCTTCGAGGCGCTCACGCTCATTCAGACGCAAAAAGTCCCGCCGATGAAAGTCGTGCTGATCGGCGTGGATTTCTGGAAACCGCTGGTCGATTGGATGCGCGGCACGCTGCTCGAAAAATACGCGACGATTTCGCCGGGCGACTTGAATCTGTTCATGCTCACCGACGACACGCTCGCGGCCGTAGACGCGGTGCATGAGCATTTTCGCTCCGCCCCGTGGCTCGCCACGCATCCGACCACGGCACAGGAACTTGCACAACCCGCGTCGCAGCGCATCACGGCCGAGGGAACGCTCTACGGCACGCGACCCGGCTCGGCGCATTTCGATTTCCGCCCGGATTATCCCTGATATAAACCATCTGAAGCAGATTTGCGTTTTCTGGATTGATAAGTTGCATCGGGTCCGAGCAGCGCCGTTTTGCATACCTTTGAGGGAAGCACCGGCATCTTGCCGGTCAGTTCTTGTCCGATCAGAGCCGCGTCCATAAGGAAGCGGTTGCTGCGACTCTGTATTTGATTTTCGGCGTCGCCGGCAAATTTCCGGCGACGATTCAATTCGTCTGGGGCCGCGCGGCTTGCGAGATTACGATCGAGGAAATGGACATTCCAACCGTCTCGCGAGATCGACGAGGTTCGACATCCGCAGCGACCGCTCCCTTACAGGCGCAGCTCCGTTTGTTAGCCGCGCTACGCCGGCTTCCAGCCATATTCGACGTAATGCCGATCAACCGTGCCGTCCTCATAAAGATCGACGAGCGCATAGCCGGGATTGCAATCGCGATGCTTACCTTTCCACCAGCTTCCGCTCACCGCCCCATTGCACAGATACGTCACCCCTTCATACTCACAGCGATCCACGAGATGCAAATGGCCGCTGAGCGCCAAGCGCACGTTGCCATGCTCGGCGAATAGCTTGCGAATCTCCGCCTGGTCTGAGTGGATAAGGCTCCCAGAAACACGGAAGCTGCGGTCATTCTGAGCTTCCGCCCAGACCATCCCCGCTACGGAAGCGATCGGAATGTGGGACAGCACGCCGACCGGCCGATCCTTGGGAGTCTTCTTCAGATCGCTTTCCAGCCAGGCCATTTGCTCAGGATCGAGCCGCGCGATGTAGCCGTCCTCGTTGTGCGTGTGCGTGCTGTCGAGCACGATGAAATGCCAGCCGGCGCGATCAAAACTGCGATACGGCCGCTCAAGCCCCATTACCTCAAGCGCCCATTTTTTGCCGTATAGCGGCTCACTGCCGGTGGTGCCGCTCTTTTTCTTGTTCCAGCCCCAGATGTCGTGATTGCCGAGGCAATACTCCATCGGCAAGCCGCACTCACCCTTGATCAGGCGCTGCCACAACCCCCAAAGCTCGCGCGGTCGCGCCTCGGCTTCATCAAACGAATCCATGATCGTGTCGCCGCCGAAGAAGATGACATCCGGCTTTTGCTGCTGCGATTGAACGTGATGAAGGCACTTCACAACCCAATCGCCTCCGCTCAACTCGGGCTGAACGTGCATGTCGGTGAGATGCGCGATGCGCAACACGCGCTTTCGAGGCTTTTCGTCGTGGGCGAGCACGATGCGTGATCCGCCGAGCATCGACCCCAGCAGCACTGCGCCGGCGCCGGCCATCAATTCTCGTCGCGTCGTGTGATTGGCATGGCACTGCATCGTCATTCCTCTTGCGTAAGCGTCCAAGCGTGCGAGACTGAGACACCGGCTCAGCCTGAGCCAGTATCAAAACACGACACGCCCCGCGATTCAATCAAAAAGGCGCCGATCATCGCTTGAATTCCCTCGGCTCCCCCCGCCAAACGCCTGGCCTCGATCACAATTTTCTAACATTCGTGTACGATGATTCCGTATTCGGGGGCAGAGTGCCGGCTTATTTCAAGAGCGTAAAATATGACGACTACCAGACGCGATTTTCTGCGATCCGCCGCCGCCGTGACGCTCGGTTTTCACGGCCTGCAGTCATTCGTCCGCGGCCTGGGTGGCACGGTTCGTGCCGCGACCGTGGGCGGCGTCGGCTATGGTCCGCTGATCGCGGACCCCGAGCGCATATTTGATCTGCCGGCCGGATTTTCATATCGCGTGATTTCGCGCATCGGCGAAAGAATGGATGACGGATTGATCGTTCCCGGCGACCCGGACGGCATGGCGGCTTTTTCCGGCCCCGACGGCAAAATCATCCTGATCCGCAATCATGAGTTGGAGCCAAAGGAGCGCGCCGAAAAAAGCCCGTTCGGACCGAAGAACGAGTTGATGGACCGCATTCCCACAGACCTGATCTACGATCTCGGCCGTGCCAGGAAACCCTGCATCGGCGGCACGACCACGCTGCTCTACGACCCGACATCCCGCCGCGTCGAGCGCCAATTCCTCAGCCTTGCCGGAACCGAGAACAACTGCGCGGGCGGCCCGACGCCGTGGAACTCGTGGATTTCATGCGAGGAAAGCACATCAAAAATCGGTGAAGACTATCAACGAGACCACGGATGGGCTTTCGAAGTGCCCGCGACGCTGGACGGTCACCCTGTGGCGCCTGAGCCGATCAAGCCCATGGGGCGCTTTCGGCGCGAAGCGGTCGCGGTCGATCCGCGCAGCAGCGCCGTGTATCAAACCGAGGATGTCGAAGACGGACTCATCTATCGCTTTCTTCCCGATAAGCCCGGCGAATTGCTCGCCGGCGGACGCACGCAAGCGCTCATGCTTCGCGATCGACCAGGTTGCGACACGCGCAACTGGTTGGGCACAAGTGGCCAGCCATTGTTTCCACCGCTGCCGGTCGGTCAGCGATGGCACGTGAAATGGCTCGATCTTGATCAAATCGACTCACCCGATGACGACCTGCGCTTGCGCGGCTTCGCGGCCGGCGCGGCGCGCTTCGCGCGGGGCGAGGGCATGTGGTATGGCCGCGACAGCGTGTACTTTGCCTGCACGAACGGCGGACGGAATCAGATGGGTCAGATCTGGCGCTATCATCCCAGCCCGTTCGAAGGCACGCCGCGCGAAACGGAAGCTCCGGGCATGCTCGAACTGTTCATCGAGCCGAATAACCAGGGCGTGATCGAGAACGCCGACAATCTGACCGTGTCGCCGTGGGGCGATCTGGTCGTGTGTGAAGACGGCAGCGGCGAGCAATTTCTGATCGGCGTGACGCCGCAAGGACAGTGCTATCGCCTCGGGCGCAACGCCAAAAGCGAATCAGAGCTCGCGGGCTGCGTGTTTTCTCCCGACGGCAAGACGTTGTTTCTAAACTTGCAGGCGGATGGGCTGACGCTGGCGATCACCGGCCCGTGGCGCGGCGCGAGCGACGTGGGGTAGGCATTCGCGCCAAGTTGTATACCTGAGCGCGCGACGCCTCCGGCGGGATTCCCATCCCGCGAGCCCGTGTGGGAACGGATTCCCGCAGACGGGGTGCGAACGGAATCTCGCACCTGCGTGATTATTTCAATCGGGCGCTATGCGAGCTTCTTTGCAATTTCCTCGTCCAGAATTTCCCGTACGGTCAGGGCGACGATCACCTTGCCCGACCGCCGGAAAAACGAATCAATCTCACGCAGCGCATCCGCGCTGAAGTCGAACGCGACGAAGAAGCCCTTTTGCCGATCCTCGCGCGCCATCACCGCTTCGAAGTTGTCAATATCCGGGCGGCCTACGCGGTCTTTCTGTTTGACCTGAATGGGATACCAGTGGTCCATGAAGTCCAGCTCGCCGGTCGCGGCCCCGCGCTTTTTGGGCGTCGCCGCCACCGGGAAGATGCGGCCGTCGATGCCCATGTCGCCGACTTGCGCCTTGTTGGGAATGCCGCCCAGCGCGATGACGGCCCAATTTTCGAATTCGAATGGCGGCATGGCACGCAACTGCTCGATGCTGCGCGGCAGATCGCGTACGACGAAACCCCGGCCGCTGCGCCAGAGCGCTTCATCTTCGCGCAGGTGGCACACGTCGCGCAGCCGCTTGGCCATCACGCGGCAGGCGGTGGGCGAAATGTCGATGCCGATCCACTGGCGACCGAGATTCTGCGCTGCGACCAGCGCCGTGCCGCAACCGCAGAAGGCGTCGAGAACGATGTCGTTGGGATTGCTGCTGGATTTGATAATTCGCTCAAGGAGTTGCAAGGGCTTCTGCGTGGGATAGCCGAGGCGTTCCGCCGCCAGCGCGCTGATCGGTGGAATGTCCGTCCACAAGTCCTGCAACGGAACTCCGGGCATGCGATCGGCAAACTGCATGAGGCGCGGCATGCCGGTCGAGCGGTGTGTCAGACAACCGTCTCGCCAGAATTGCAAGAGATTGTCCTTCGAGTATGCCCAGTAACGCTTGTCATACGGCTTGACGGCCCGGTACTCGGTGTCGTGCTGCGGCGACCGCCATTCCTCCTCCAGGTCGGGAATCCATTCGGCTCCGGGTCTTCGCGAGCGCTTGACGCGCCATTCATAGCGCGTGTCACCGCCAGGCTTGGCGGCCGTGACGTCAGTTTCCTTGTAACGGCGACCCTGTTCGTCAACGTGTCGATACTCTGACTGGAGGTAGTCCGCATCGTATTTCGTGTGGATTGCGTTCCACGTCCACTTGCCGCCGCCGGTGTAGAACATCAAATAGTCGCAGACACGCCCGTATTGCGACATCCCCTGCCGTGTGTCGCTGTGCGCGTGACTGCGCTTCCAGACGATCATGTTCTGGAAGCCGCTCTCGTCGAGAATCTGATCGAGCATCACTTTCACATAATGCCCCGCGTGCCAATCGCAGTGATAGTACAAGCTGCCGGTTTTCTTGAGCACGCGGGCCAGTTCGACGCAGCGCGGCCGCATGTAGTCGATGTACGCTGCCGTGCTGGCGTGGCGGTCCTCGAAGGCCCGCTTTTCCTTCGTCTCGCCCCAGAACACTTCGTAGTTGCGGTTCGAGTTGAACGGCGGGTCGATGTAGATCAGGTCCACGCAACCGTCGGGCAGCTTGCGAAGCTGATCGAGGCAGTCGCCGCAATAGATGATGCGCGTATCGACCAACGACGACTGGCGACCGGTTGGCGCAGCGGGCTGTACGGATTTTGGACGGGGCGGACGCTTGGCCATGCGCGGTGAATATCCCCGCGTCCGTGCGGAACGTCAACGGGCGCGAAATCGGTGTAATCCGCGGATCATACGTTCGGCCTTCTCTCTGCCTCTGTGGTTCAATTCGCCGCCCGTCGCCGCCCAACGGCGTTCGCGCAATCAAGCCTGCTACTTCCCGATTCACACGGTTTCGGCGTTATCGATCCGCACATCGGCCGTGTCATGCGCAGGTTCATCACGCCCGCTTATGTACTTGGTCACCGAAAAAATCGCGATCGTCCCGTCAGGCGGAATCGACCGAACGGTCTACGTTGCTGCCGAAACTCCCCCCAGCCATTCCGCGATTTCCACCGCCGCCCGCGGCCGGCCGAGCGATCGCGCGGCTGCCGCCATGTTCGCGCGGCGCGCGTCGTCCGCGAGGTCGCCGAGCGCGGCGAGTAATCGCGGCGCGTTTGCGGCCGCATCGAGCAAATCGTCCATCATCGTCGCCGCCCCCGCATCGACCAGCACCTGCCCATTCGCATGCTGATGCCGATCCTTGTGATACGGATATGGCAGCAAAATCGACGGCCGACCCAGCGCGGTCAACTCCGCCAGCGTGGACGCGCCCGCCCGCGACACCACGACATCGGCCGCTGTCAGCGCCGCGCACATCTCATGCGTAAAGCTCAACACGCGGGCGTCGACGCCCGCTCGCGCGTACTCGCGCGAAATCTCCGCCGCGCCCGCGCCGCCCGTCAAATGCAACAACTGCCAATCGAGATGTAGCGACGAAAACACCGGCCAGACGCGCTGCATCGCCTCGTTAATCGTCCGCGCGCCTTGCGATGCGCCCGTCACGAGCAACACGGGCCGCCGCGGGTCAAGCCCGAACTTCTCCCGTGCGGCGGCGAGCGGCGGCGGGGAGCGGAATTCCGCACGGATCGGACAGCCTGTCACGACACACGGCGCACTCGCCGAAAAATAGCTTCGCGAAACATCCCACTGAAGCGCCACCCGATCGACGCGCGAGGCGAGGTAGCGGTTCGCACGGCCCGGAATCGCGTCAGGGTTCAGGATCGCCGCGCGAACGCCGCACGCCCGCGCCGCGTGCACCGGCGGGCCGGCCGCGTAGCCGCCCAGCCCCAGCACCGCCCGCGGCCGATGCGCGCGAATCCAACGGCGCGCCGCTTCGACGCTGGCTCGCCAGTGCAGAAAAAACGCCGGAAACCGCCACGGCTTCATCGTAAATGGTTGAACCGATTGAGGCATGCGCTCAAACGGCGTTTTGCCAAGCAACTCGCCATCCAGGGGCCGATTCGTGGTAAAAAAAACGATGCGCGCATCTGGCCGCAACTCGCGCAGCGCCGACGCGACCGCTATTCCCGGAAAGAGATGCCCGCCCGTTCCACCACCGGCAAAGACATATGACTCACCATCCATGGTGATTCACTTTTCCGATGCGCTGGAGCGCCGCCGAACGACGCCCTATTCCCCGCCGCCGCCCTGCGCGGTGATGTGATCTCGTAGCCGCACTTGCGCCGCGAGCGCCGCGGCCTGCTCGCGCTTCTCCAGCACTTTCGTCAAATCTTCGAGCGCTCGAGCGCGGTGCGCCGCCGCCTGCGACGGATCGAGCTGCGCCCGCAGATAGTGTGCGATGGCCATCGACGATTGCGGAATCCACGCCACCGACCCCGGTCCCTTGCTCACGCGCTCAAAGCCCGCCGTGGCTTCATCCAGCGCCTTCGCGGCCGCGTCGCGCGAGCCTTCGAGCTGCGCGGTTTGCTTTTCCTTGTCGATCGCGACTTTCACGCCAATTTGCTCCAGCTGCGCCGCATACGCTTCGTGCCGCTGAGCGGCTGAGTAGCGTTGCAGGTGAATCCGCGCGGCCAGCAGCTTCGCGGCCGCTTCGGCGCTCGCCGCGATTTGCGGCAAAAACTGGTCGTCCAGCACGCGCTTGAGGCGCTCGTTCTGTCGATTCGGATCGAGTTCCTGCTGTGTGCGGCGCGCGTCGCCGATCATGTTGTCCACCGCCGATTGGCCATCGCGAAACGCGCGACCCGCGGCGTCGGCCGCTTTCGCGGCCTCTTCCGCCGCGCCCGAAGCGGCCTCGACGATTTCGTCGAGCTTCTTCAGCTTCGCGTCGAGATCGCCGCGCAGCTTGCTCGCCTGGGCCGCAATGTCCTGATTGAGCTTTTTGGCGCCGCCGCCCGCCTGTTCGACAAATGCCGCGTGCGCCGACAGCGATTCCTTGCTCTTGGCCAGACGCGCTTCGCGCTCCTTGGCGATCTCCAGGCGCCGACTCAACTCGCTCAGCCCGATGACCGCGTCGCCGCCGACCAGTTCGCCCTCGATCATCGCATCTTCGTCGAGCGCCGCACCGCTCTGCCCGCCCTCGGATAGCGTCTGCTCTTGCTCCTGAAGTGCGCGGGCGTTCTCGGTTTCCTTGAGATACTGATCGCGATAGGCCGCGAATGAAGCGTCGTCTCCCGGCTTAAAGCCTGCTTGCTCGATCTTCGCCAGCGCCTCGCGCGATTTCGCGAGATCACCGCGAAGGCCTGTCAATTGCTGTTCACGATCCGCCGTCAGCTTCGACAATTCCGCGACTTTGGCCGCGGTCTCCGCGTGCTGCGCCGTGACATTCGCGATGTCGGCTTTCAACGCCTCAACCGTCTTCGAAACATCGGATTCAACCGCATAACGCTCGGCAAGCGCGTTTGTAACCGCCCAATCCGATGCCGCCGCCAGCACATCCGAATATTGCCGGTCAAGTTGCGTGCGAAGGTCGTCGGCCTTGAGTTGAGCCTGTACCGCATGGGTGTATTCCGCGATCCCCAGCACGTTTGACGCGCCAACCACTTGCTTGTTCTGCGCGGCGTTTTTCGCCAGCGACATGGCGTCTTTGTAGAGTTTTTCATTCAGTTGAACGAGCTTGCCGAATCCATCCACGGCCGACTTCATGGCCGCGCCCGTCGAATTGGGCACGTCGTACTTTGAGTCGGTGATGCCCGCCTTCTGATCACGGCTCTTTGCCGCCTGCTGCGCCTCGCGCATCTGCTGCTGCGCCTGCGCAAACGTTTCCTGGTACTTTTCAATCAGCGCTTGCAGATCCGCCTGCTTGAGTTGCTCCTCCGACACCAGGTCGGCCAGGTGTGGCAATTCCGGCGAATAACGATGCAGTTGTCGCCGAGCCAGTTCAGCATCGCGCGCGGCGGGCGAATTCGCCGTGGCCGGAGTCGGAAACAGCGACGGCACAAAAAGGGCGGCGGCGGCGACGCCGCCCAGAATGATCAAACCAAGAAGAGCGGATCGATTCACAGCGGAACTCCGCACAGGCCGCGGCGCGGCTTGCGAATGTGTGGTGATTTCT
This sequence comes from Phycisphaerales bacterium, assembly GCA_016795025.1. Lineage (GTDB taxonomy): Bacteria > Planctomycetota > Phycisphaerae > UBA1845 > Fen-1342 > JAEUIR01. The sequence goes on along the minus strand of JAEUIR010000011.1, from coordinate 17,845 downwards.
CGCCATTAAGCGGGCCGTTCGGCCCGCACGGTGTCCGCGCCGCCGGGCGACGCGGGATGCATCGGCGGCAATCCGCCGATGTTCCGGAATAGAGCTTTTTAATCGACGTGTGCGCGCTGGTCAATCCGCCCGAATTCACGCCAGGGAGCCGCGGTCGATCATTGGCAGCGGAGTGGTCCCCGCGGACGCCCGCGCAACCACCTCGTGTGTCAGCGGCGCCGCCGCGGTGGGCGCTGTTTCAAACATGCGGAGCTGCCGCTTCTCAAAGACGTGCTTATGAAAATTGGCGTCGATCGCGATCGGGTAATCGCCGCTGAAGCACGCATTGCAGAATCGGTCGCCCGGCGGCGCGACCGACGCGAGCATCCCTGCAAGCGACAAAAAATGCAGTGAATCGACGCCCAGATACGCGCGAATCTCGTCGACGCTGCGCTGATTGGCGATCAACTCCTCGCGGTTCGGAAAATCGATGCCGTAAAAGCACGGATGGCGGATCGGCGGGCTGGCCACGCGCAGATGAATCTCCTTCGCCCCGGCGTCGCGCAGCGACTGGATCTTGCCGCGCGTCGTCGTGCCGCGCACGACCGAATCCTCAACCACCACCAGCCGCTTGCCCTCAACCACCGCCCGAATCGGATTCAGCTTCAATTTCACCGTCAGATCGCGTATGAGCTGTGTTGGCTGAATAAAACTCCGCCCGACATAATGATTCGTCGTAAAGCCCCGGCCGATTGGGATGCCCGACTCGTCGTGATAACCCAGCGCCGCGCATCGCGCACAATTCGGAATCGCAATCACCAGATCCGCATCGACCGGAGCCTCGCGCGCCAGCCGCGCTCCGAACGCCTTTCGTACCGTATGCACGTTCTCACCGAACACATAGCTCGACGGATCGGCGAAATAAACATGCTCAAAAATGCACTGGGCCGACCGCTGCTCGTCATGCCCGGCGAATCGCCGCGACGACATCGAGCCGTCCAGACCCAGCGTCACGATTTCCCCAGGCTCGACATCCCGCACATATTCCGCGTCGATGATATCCAGCGCGCACGTCTCGCTCGCCACCACCCAGCTATTGCCCTGCTTCCCCAGGCACAGCGGCCGATTGCCCGACGGATCACGCACCGCCTCGATCCGATCCGGGTATAGCACCAGCAGGCAATACGACCCGCACAACTGCCGCAACAGCGAACCCAACCCGTCCGGCTGCCGGCCGAAGGACTTGTCCGCCAGCATGTGCAGGATCACCTCGGTATCGCTGGTCGTGCTGAAAATATGGCCGCGATCTTCGTATTCCGCCCGAATGGCCGCCGCGTTGACCAGATTCCCGTTGTGACAGATCGCGACCTGCCCCATCGCCGCTTCGGCCAGCAGCGGCTGAGCGTTCGCGGAATTGCACGAACCGGTCGTTGAATAGCGCACGTGACCGACGGCCATGGGATTCGCGAGCGCCTTCAGATCGTCCGGGCTGATCGCGTCTGTGACGAGCCCCATGCCGACGCGGCGTTCGAGCCGTTGACCGCCCGAGGTGCAGATTCCCGCGGATTCCTGCCCGCGATGCTGCTGAGCATAACAACCGAGGTATGCGAGTTGTGCGGCGTCCGGGTGGTTGGCAATCGCGAACAGGCCGCAGTAATGCCGCACGTTTTGGCTCATACGCGAATCATAACGGCAAAGCGCGCTTTGTCGGCGATGCGCCGGCTACGGACAGCCGCCAATCAGGCAATCCAGGAACGGATCGATATCGAGATTGTTTACCAGGCTGTCGCCATTGATGTCGTTCACGCAAGCAAAATCGCATGTATGGTTCTGGTTGCACAAAATCGTCCAGGACGTCTCGCCCCCGGCGATGGCCGTCACGAAACAATCAATGTCAAAGTTGTTCACCAATCCCGCCGGATCGCAATTCGTGTTTCCGCGTTGTTGCGCCGGGCCATCACACGACGCACATTTCGTCGGGCCGGTCAGAATCACGCGCCATCGAACAATGCGCCCCGCGTCCGGCAGCGCCAGGTCAGTGACGCGCAGCCGCCAGGTGCCCGCGCGGCTAAGCCCCTCGAGCGCCGACAGAGGCTGCAATGGCCCCCAAACACCGATCGGGTTCGAGCTTGGCGCCCCGGGAGAGCCATCGTCATATGGCGGAAATCCGTCCGCGAACACCATTTCCGTATTCGTGGCCATGCTGCCATAGTTATTAGCCGAAAAACCGAATCCGGGCGGCTCGCCCGGCCGGTCCACCAGCAGACGCGACATGCCGCCGGGGTGAATCAGCTCGATCCGCAGATCGCCCTGCCAGGCATGTTCGATCAATAACCCGATGCGCAATGTGCCCGGCTGAATCACGTCGTCGCCGGTCGGAGCGATGAACAGCAAATCGGTGGCCGTCCCGCCGTCAGGAATCGGCCGGTTCGCGTTTCGCACAAACGTCGTGTCGCTGGTGCAGGCTGCGCCGTTGCCCAGATACGTTCCGCCTTGCGTCGTGCAAACGGACTGCGAGAGCTGCTCGCAGGATGAGCCGCCGAGGCAGCAAGCGCCCAGCGGCAGCGCGGAATCGACCCGCAGCACATAGTGCGCCTCGCACGGAAGCCCGATTCTCGCAGTCGGCGCGACATAAACCCACCAGACGCCGGGGCCGAGTCGATCGACATACGAATACGTCTGGCACGTATAGACCGTCGATAGACTGCGCAGCGCAACCACGCCGACGCAACTATCCACGCCGTTGTTATCCACGATGCCGAACGTCGTGGCAAAATCGCTTGTGACTGTCAGCCGCACGTCGGTAGTCTGACCGAGCACCAGGCGATACCAGTCTGTGTCGCGAAACAGGCAATCAAACGCCGCGTCGCCATAGATCAGCGCGCCCAGCCCGATGGGGGTAAACACCGGGGGACTTGAATTGCAGCCGCCGTTGGTGGTGTCTTGGGGAACGCCGCAGGTCGGCTCGGCCTGATCCTCGCGAAACGCGCCCGGCGGCGGCGGCAGCTCGCATTCTTCCACGCACGGCGCGATCGTGAACGTCCCTTCGCCGCCGAAATCTCCGGGGTAAATGCCGACGCGAATCAAATATTGCTCGCCCGCGACCGCAGTGAATCGCGTCCGCGTCTGCAAACCGCACGAATCGTCGTCGCAGCCCAGCAAACGCGCGTCCGTGGCGGGGCACGCGCAGCCGTCGTAAACCGCGATCTTCGTATCGACGTCGGTCTGGCCGCACGTTTCGACCCATACGTCCCCGGTGCAGCCGGCCGTCCAGCAATACCAGACATCCGCGAAGATGTCGGCCGTTCCGAACGAGCAACATCGCAAATGCGGATCGCCATCGGTGGTCGCGAGCAGCGTGTTGTAATAAAACGGGCCGTCGCCGCTGATCGGCGTTTGGAGAAAGCACTCATCGTTCGGCGGCGGCTCGAATCCCGCTGCGCCGCCCTCGGTCGGCGCTTGCGTCGGCCGCAACGCCTTTCTTGTGCGCGCTGTAACATCGGATACCGCGCTTTGCACCGTGTTTGCGAGTACACCGCCTCTCGGCTTTACATCGTTCCGTGCGGGCGGAGTGTCACCCGCTGACACCGCGCCAACGAACAACGCGGCGAATAGCGCGCCGATCAGAACAGGGCCGCGCCTACGCGGGGAGTGCGGGCTTCCAGCCCGCATCCGATCCGATCCGCGACCGACAGCGGGCAAGATGCCTGCACTCCCCCGATCCGAATCGCGCGCATGCCGATCAGAGCCGCGACCGTGAGGGAGCGGTTGCCCGGAAGACCGACGCTGCGTGTTCTTTGTCGCTCTTAGCAAATAGCGGTCGAAATTCGCCGGCGCAAACGCGCGGCGCGGACTCTTACGAGGCCCATCATCACAACAACCAGTCAGTGCATCGCTCATTCCGAACACCCGGCGCGGATGCGCCGCGCCACGCGACCCTCGACCCAATCAGCAAAACCCCCGCGCACCCTGAACATCTCTGCAAGACGCCCGGCGCGTCTCAATGAAGCCATTCTAGTCTGCCTGGCCTCAAATCAGAAACGCCGCGGAAAAAACCGTATTTTCGTCGAACCCCCACAGTCCAATCCGCCCACAAACATAAATGCGGCAGGCCGGGGAGTTCTTCCGCCGGCCTGCCGCGATTTACTGCCAAACTAGCTCAGACTGATTTCACATCGCAATTACGGCGACGTGACGTCAACCTGGGCGGTGCCCGTCGATCCGCCGAAGCCCTGCACGAGGACGTAGTACGTCGTGCCGGACGTCGAAGCGAAGATCACGCGCGACTCATAATTCGAGCCGCCGCAATTCGGGCAGTCGCAAGCTTCATCGCCGCCGTCGTCGTTGCCGCCGACGCAGACGAGAGCCGCGCAGGTGCCTTCGTACACGTTCAACTTCGTGTCGTAGGTCGTGGTGGCGTTGCACGTGGTGACGGTGATCTGAGCACCGTTGCCCACGAACGTCAGCCAGCGGCCGTTCGCCGTAACCGACGTGCCGCAGAACGGCGCTGTCGGATCGGCGGTCGCGGTCGTCGTATCGACGATCGTCGACGAACCGATGGCGACCGACGTCGCACAGTCGCAAGCGTCATCATCGCTGCAACCGCCGCCGCCCGCGCACGAGATGTTGAAGGTGCCGCTGCCCTGGCCGCCACCGAAGCCACCCAACTGAATCAGGTAGGTGTTTCCGGCGGTGCAGGCGAAGCTGACCGTCGTCTGGAGACCGCAGAAGTCGTCCAGGCAGGTCAGCAGCGTGCCGAAGCACGAGCAGCCGTCATAGACGCTCAACACGGTGTCGAGGCCGGTCGTGCCACAGGTCGTGACAGTCGCCGTGCCGGTGCAGCTCGCGGTCCAGCAATAGAAGATATCGCTGCCCATCGCGCCGCAGTTGCTCGGGCCGTTCTGAGCGGCGCCGGTGTTGTCGAACGCGAAGTCGCCCGTGCCGCTGATGGCGAAGGCGGTTTCGCAGGTGTCGCCCGGAGGAGCCGGCGGCAAGCAGGCGCTGTCATCGCCAAAGGCGAGGTTCATGCACCAGCGGAGGTCGCCGATCTGCGGAGCGCCGTTCTGGTAGAAGCGGCCGTTGCCGCCCGTACCCAGTTCCCAGTACCAGCTGCCGCCAGCCGCGTTCTGGAGAACTTCGATCAGATAGCAGTCACCGGCCACCGCGCAAGCCGCGTGCGAACCGGTGTATTCCCACTCAGGAACGAAACCGGCAATCAGGCCGCCGGTCAGGATCGAGCCAACCGTCAGCGTGCCGCCAGACTGGCTGAACGGACCGCAAAGCAGGTTGCCCGCGAGGTCGTAGTAGGTGACCGAGAAGTCATCGGGGAACTCGGCCGGCAGGTAACCGCCCCACCAGCAGACGTCGGTGATCGAACCCGTGGCGACGAAGTCGTCCGAGGTCACGAACTGGCCGATCGTGCTGTTGTAGGCGTTCGACTGATCCGCACCGTGGCAGTTGGTCAGCGTGCAGACGGCGCCGGTCACGACGCAGGTGATCGAGAACTGGCCGCTGCCCTGACCGCCACCGAAGCCGCCGATCTGAATCAGGTACTGCTGACCAGCGACCGCATTGAACTGAATGCGGGTCTGGAGACCGCAAGCGTCGTCAACGCAGGCGAGCAGCGTGCCGAAGCACGAGCAGCCGTCGTAGACGCTGATCACGGTGTCGAGCGTGGTGAGACTGCAGGTCGAGATTTCGACCGTGCCGTCGCAGGTGGCCGTCCAGCAATAGAAGACGTCGGCGCCCATCGCACCGCAATTGCTCGGGCCGTCCTGGCCGGCGCCTTCGTTGTTGAAGTCGAACGTGCCTTCGCCGCTGATCGCGGTGGCATTTTCGCACAGGTCGTTGGCCGGCGGCGGCGGAGCGCATTCAGCAGCCGAACCGAGCTCCTTGTCGACGCAGAACGCGAGGTCAACCGGAACCGGCGCCTGGTTTTGCAGAGCGCGGCCGTTGCCCTCAGGATCCGACGTCGTTTCCCAGTACCAGCTACCGGCACCGTTGGTGTTGTTGATGATTTCGAGCCAGTAGCACTCGTCCTTGTTGACGACGCAATCGGCGTGCGTGCCGGTGTACTCATACTCGGGCACGAAGCCGGCGATCAGGCCGCCGGTCAGAATCGACGCGACAGCAAGCGTGCCGCCCGACTGGCTGAACGGACCGCAGATCGGAGCGTCCTTCTCGGGGAAGCCGTCGCCATCGGCGTCGGCATAGTAGGTGACCGTGAAGTCATCCGGAACTGCGCCAGGCAGGTAACCGCCCCACCAGCACAGATCGTTCAGAATCTTGCTCTGGCCACCGCCACCGCTGCAGGGCGCGCAAACGCCGTCAACGACCGCTTGAACGAACGGGTCGATGTCGAAGTTGTTGACCAATCCGTCGCAATTGGTGTCCGCGGCGCAAACGTACACGCCGTCAACGACCGCTTGAACGAACGGGTCGATGTCGAAGTTGTTGACCAGACCGTCGCCGTTGACGTCGCCGGCGCAGCAGCCGCGCGAGTCAAAGCGGAAGTCATCCTTCGCCGTGAACTGGCCGACGGTGCTGTTGTAGGCGTTGATGCCATCCGGCAGACGGCAGTTCTCATCCGGCAGTTCGCAGACCGAACCGACCGGCGGCAGGCAGGTGTTGCTGTCGCCGAGCGCGATGTTCAGGCAGAACGCCAGATCAGACACGCCGATGACCGCCGCGCCGTTCTGGGCGAAGCGGTTGTTGCCGGTGAAGGCGTTTTCCCAGTACCAGAACGTGCCGCCACCGGTGTTGTTGACGATTTCGATCCAGTAGCAGTCGCCGGCCACGGTGCAAGCCGCGTGCGAACCGGTGTAGACGCTTTCCGGAGCGATGCCCGCGATGACGCCGCCGGTCAGCGACGCCGTGACGGTCAGTGAACCGCCCGACTGGCTGAACGGACCGCAGATCGGCGTACCCGGCAGGTTGCTGGCGCTGTCGTAATAGGTGACCGTGAAGTCATTGACAGCCGGCGAGGGGTATTCCGTGCCCCACCAGCAGATGTCGGTGATCGTGCCGCTGGCCGTAAAGTCGTCGGCCGCGACAAAGAAGCCGGTCGTGCTGTTGTACGCATTGGCGTTATTCAGCGGGAGCGTGCAGTTGCCGCCCGGCTGAGTGCAATCGCCGCCGCCGCCGCCCGGCGTGCAGGAGACCGTCAGGTCGCCGACGCCGATGCAGCAGTTGTAACCGCCGACGCGGATGTAGTACGTCGTGCCGGCCGTGGCGTTCCAAACAACGCGCGAGCCGCTGAAGCCGCAGTTCGTGCCGGGGCAGCCGCCGCCGTCATCATCGCAACCGATGACCGTACCGGAGCAGTCGGCATTGACCGACAGCACGGTATCGAGACCGGCGATGCCGTTGTTGCAGGTCGTCGCGGTCGCGAGACCGTCGCACGACGCCGTGTACGCCCACCACAGGTCGCAGCCGATCAGACCGCACGTGTTGGTCTGAGCGCTGGTCGTGGCGGCCGAGTTGTCAAACGAATACGTGCCATCGCCGATCGGCGTGGCGTTGGCGCACTCATCGGCTCCACCCGGACCCGAGACGCCGCCTTCGGCAATCGGGCCGCGCGGGCTGGTGCTGCCGGCGGTGTTCAGCTTCGCCGCGGCGGCGTTTTGCGCCATCTGGGCGAGCGAGCCGTTGACGGTCTTTTCGTTGGTCAGATGCGAATTCGGAGCCACGACTTGCTTGTTGGTCGTGCCCGGCGCGTTATTCGCGACCGAGTTGTTGGGCAATGTCTTGTCCGCAGCCGAAGCTGTCAGACCGGCCGCCATGACGAGTGTTGTCAAGGAGGCCTTACACAACCAGGACAGATTTCTCATTTGCTTCCCTTTACCAAAGATGGACGGACCCAGCCTCCCGCACTTCGTTGTCGTCTTTCACCCTCCTGATGAGCATGCCAGAAAATGTCGAGCGTACACATTCGCGCGACGTCGCTTTGTCAGTCTGGTCCCAACAGATACCGAGTTCAGCGATCGGCATTAGCAACAGCGGTTTCCGAAAGACAACGAAGATTGGGAAGCTCCAGTAACCCTCCGCTCACCCGCAACGCGACAACTCGCTACGGGCTATTCCGAACACGCTGCGGCGACGTGATTCCTCTCCGAACCGCAGACAGCGTCGGAAAAACTACGTGACTGTCGCTCAGTATCTTCCCGCAGAGGCCCTTTGTCAAGCGAAATCCAAAACCGTTTCGGGAGCGCGTCCGGGAATTTCGCCGGTAATCCACGGTGCCTCGCCTACTTTGGCGATGCTTGGTCGACTCGGACCACGCAGTCTGCCAGCGCAGCCATCGTAACTGCAAGAAAAATCAGCAGATACGTGAGCCGCCGCGACGAACAATCTCCGCCGTCCGCGTTTCGCGCCGACCAAACCCGCGCCTTCGGTTCACCACTGATTGCGGTAGTTTCCTCGCAGCCGAAGCCGACCCTATAACGTTTTCTTGCGAATTTCGGGCCAACGAACAGCTCGCCGCGTCCGCGAACACGTCCCGTGGCTGATCTCGCGATCAAGACAAAGCTCACGCGGCGTGGACAACCACCGCGCATCACCTGTACAGTGACAGCTATGCCGAGCGGACGCTTGCACGCCTTCGCCGGCAAACCAGCATCTCGGAGCTTGGCCATGTCGCAAAAGGACGCACGCGCCGAAACGCGCCTCTATCAGCATGAAGTCGAAGCGGAAAAGGTCATCGGAATGGACCTGGTCAGGGCCTGCGAGGCCGCCGCCCTCAACGTCTGGCGCTGGATCGGAAAAGGCGATAAGGAAGCGGCCGACGCCGCGGCAACCGACGCCATCCGCGGCATGCTCAACCTCATGGATATTTGCGGTACCTGCACGATTGGCGAGGGCATCAAAGATGAAGCCCCCGGAATTTTTGTCGGCGAAAAACTCGGCTCCTGGAAGACCGGATCGGCGGCCGTGTCCATCGCGGTTGACCCGATCGACGGCACAACTCTGACTTCCAAGGGCCTGCCGGGGGCACTGTCCGTTATCGCGGCCGCGCAAACGCGCAGCGTCGAGGAACGCGCGCTGCTCGCCGTGCCGAGCGTTTATATGGAAAAGATCGCGGTCGGTCCGAAAGTAAAAGAGGGAACCGGCACGATCCGCCTCGGCGCGTCGGTGGAGCAAAATCTGGAGCTGATCGCTCTGAAGCTCGGCAAACGCGTGCGTGATCTGGTGGTGTGCATTCTCGATCGGCCTCGCCACGAGCTTCTGATATCCGATGTTCGCCGGACCGGGGCCGCGATTCGGCTGATTGGCGATGGCGACGTGGCCGGCGCGATCGCTCCATCCATGCCCGATAGCGGTGTGGACGTATATATGGGAATCGGCGGCTCGCCAGAGGCGGTATTGGCCGCCGCCGCGATCAAGTGCCTCGGAGGGGAAATTCAAGCGCGCATGTGGCCGCGCGACGACAAAGAGCGCGAGGCGCTGAAAGCCGACGGCTATGACGCGGCCAAGATCGCACACGTATACACGACTGAGGACATGGCGCAAGGCGACCACATCGTTTTCGCGGCAACCGGGATCACGGACAACGCCATGATGCGGGGCGTGCGCGTGGATGGGCGCGTGGCGGTGACCGAATCAATCGTCATGCGTTCAAGTTCGCGGACGGTTCGATACATCAAAGCGTCGCACGATCTGACGCGCAAGACCATTCGCGTTGGCAGCGACCCGCACGAACGATCCGTCTGAGACCCTGCTTGCAGCCTTTTCGATCGCGAAGGGCGCGTTTTGCTTCGCGATCCCTGCACTTTCGATTATGGATTCCCGATTGAGCGGGCCATTCCTCAGACGCTGCTTCTCCTGGGTCGCGACTCTGCTCGCTGCCGCGGCGCTTTATTGCGGCTATGCGTGGCTGCCGGGATCCGGCGGCGTCGAAGGCGAAGTTCGCTGGATTTTGCGGAATCCGCGAAGCCGACAGCTCGATCGCGCCGCCTATCTGCTCACTCTGATGGATGTGAGACGACCTGGCGCGTCTGAACCGGTGATCGCGAGCCTGCTGAAGGACGTCGATCCGACCGACGAATCGGCGTTGCTGAAATTGATCTGGCTGGCCTGCGAACCGTCATCGCACGCCGCGTGGACGCGCTATGGCGCGGCGCTCGCGGATTGGCTGCAAAGGTCGCCGCCGGAAACCTGGCGGCGACATGGCGACAAGCTCGCCCCGCTTTGGAATGCGTTTACGTATGCCCCGATCCGCTCTCCCGAGTGGGACTCGTTCGTCGCGAACCTGATGCTCGACGATTCGCGGAAAGTGCCGCCGATCGACGCGGGACTCCTGGACGCCGACAACGTCGATATCTACATCGCACGCGGTGCCCTGTTGATGGTGCTTAGCGGCGAGCCGGAAACCACGCGCGACGAAGTGCTGCGCCGCCTGAGTGCCGCAGGGGGCGAGACCGGGCGAATGGCCTCGTTTCGCGAGGGGGTTGTCGCTGAATTCGATCGCTCCGCTTCCGCCGACCCGCGCGCATGGCCGCCGATCGCGCTGCGCACCGCGCCACGATTGCGCGAATCGTTATCGAACGAAACCACGACCGTACGGTGTAAGGCAGCGGAGATTCTGGCGATCTGTGGAGATGCCGAAGGGCTTCGCGTCCTACGAACATGCGCCGCCGTCGGCGATCCGGCTCGACCGAACGCCGCGAACATTTTGAACTACCTCGAAGCGCGGGAGTGAGAAGGCGGAATGAGAGCGATCGTGCAACGTGTCTCCAGCGCATCGGTCGACGTTGACGGTGCGACGGTCGGCGCGATCGAGGGTGGCCTGCTGGTCTACGCCGCCGGCGCGGCCGATGACGACGATTCTGATTTGCAATATATCGCCGACAAAATCGGCAATCTGCGCATCTTCGAGGACGACGCCGGCAAGCTGAATCGCTCTGTCCTGGAAATCAGCGGGGCCGTGCTGCTCGTGAGCGCGTTCACCGTACTGGCCGACGCTCGCAAGGGCCGCCGGCCGTCGTTCGACGGGGCCGCGCCGCACGCGATCGCCGAACCGCAGATCGAGCGACTCGCGGCGCTGCTGGCGCAAACCGGCCTGCGCGTCGAGTCAGGCCGCTTCCGCGCCCACATGCTGGTGCATTCCATAAATCACGGCCCGATTTGCGTCTTGCTGGATTCGCGCCGGGTGGTCTGAGCTTGGCCGGTGCCGGCCAGTCCGTTGCGCCGCGCACCGATACTCCGATTTGCTGAACGCCTGTGATCCCTCTCGGATTCGAGCCGTACGCGAAATACGCGTGGTTCAGCACAACGGTTGCGCATCAGTTATTTGTTGAGTCCGTGCTGCGAAAAACGCTGCGGCAAACCGCTGAATTCGGGGGAAATTCGGTGAAATGCGACCCCCTCGGAAAATGCAAAAAACGCTGGAATTCCCGAAGATTCGTGCAATTTACGGAAAGATCAAGTGGGCGATACAGGGCTCGAACCTGTGACCTCGTGCGTGTCGAGCACGCGCTCTAGCCAACTGAGCTAATCGCCCATTTATATGGACCTTCGCGACGTCTCACATCGCCGCTCCGGTGAGTTACATATCGTCTCTCATAGGGTGGCGAAAGTCAAGCCGCTCCCAATGGGTGGTGAGTCACAGGTCGGCGTCAGGTTTGTGGGTAGCATCGGCTTCCAGCCGGTGCGAACAGAATTCTTATCGAGCGCGATCAATGTTTTCGCACTGCCGAGACGGCGATGCTCCCCGTACCCACAAACTTGACGCCGCCCCTGAGTCACGTCGGCCGGCGGTTCGTGTTGAGGGGCAATCAGGAAATCGGATGTGGTTATAAATCGCATTGAACATTGAATCCGAGAGAGGGCGACAGTTATAGGGCCTTGTCATTGCATGAACTTCAATAGTGCCGCTGAGCCATGTCACGAATAACCTCATTAAGGATGGCTCGGGGTTTATGCCTGTCCGGCTCAAAGCTCGCTGATTCTCGTGCAAGTAGCGATGAACCAAACATGTTCCGATAAATGCAAACTGGCGACATTGGCGGGATTCGCACTCGATTTGTTGGATTTTCGAGTTCGGAAATTTGACCCGGTCAACGTGGGGGGCCTAAGAGTAAGCGTCGTGAGCGTACACACGGGTGATCGTCACCCAGCGTCCGTATGCTGGTCCCAGGAGGCAGGAAGCACCTCCATTTCGATGATTCGCTAGAAGCAATAGTAGGGAGAGCACACTAATGAAGCGTATTCTTGCAACACTGGCTGGTCTTTCAATGCTCGCTGGCGCCGCTAGCGCCGCGAACCTGCGCCTGTTCTTCAGCGCTGGCGATCCGGTTGGCCCGGGCCATAACCCGCTGCCGGTTCCCGCTGCGAACGGCGCGATGAACGTTGCCGCCCAAGCGGCCGTTCCCCTCCTGACCCCCGGCGAACTCGGCAGCTCGACGAACCCGGCGCTGACGCCGGCCGGCGGCCGCCTGCACCTGTGGGGCACGGGCGACCTCGGTGACCCGGATCCGAACGTTTGGAACGGTATCGGCGTCCGCATCGCGATCAGCGGCGGCGCTGGCGTCGGCATTACGGCCGGCGGCGGTCTGAACGTCACTGGCCCGACGACTGCTCGTCGTTGGGAAACCGGCTCGGACTTCAATCCGACCGGCAGCCCGGCTCGCTACAACTTCATCGCGGTGACCCGCGCTGGTTTGCAGCTGCCGGCTCTGACGGATGGTTGGGGCAATAACGACAACGCCGTTTACCTCGGCTACATCGACCTGTCGGGTAACACCGGCGCGACCGCGGCGGAAGTCCGTCTGGTCGTCGATGATGCGGGTATCTCGCGTCAGAGTGGCGATGTGACCACCGACCGCGTCTTCTTCGGCTTCGGCGATGACGGCCTCCGCGGCGACGCGTTCGGCCAGAGCTCGACCGTTGCCGACGCCACGGTCGCTGCGGTTCCCGAGCCGGCCAGCATGCTGCTGGTTGGTCTCGCGGCCCTCGCGCTGCGTCGTCGCTAATCTGACCTGAGGTCAGCTAGCAACAGTAAATCAAGCCGGGAGTTGGAGGAACACTCTGACTCCCGGCTTTCGTTTGCGCGCATGCATTTTCTTGTCGATCCATCGTTGCGGCAATTTGCCTCAGCCCTTTGCTTTTGCGGAGCATGCACGTAAGAGCTGGCGCGAGCGACAATTGGAGTGTGCTGCGATCGTTCTTTCAGATTCGGGAGAAACGACATGGCGAGTCGGAAGCGCTGCGGCTCGGTTGCCGGATTCGTGCTGGTGATCGAAGCAGCGAGCTGTCCCGCGTATGCCGCCGATTTGCGCCTATTTTTCAGCCTTGATGATGCGATGGGAGACGGCCACCCGATCATGCCCGGCCCGTCGGCAGAGAACGGTGTGATCGAGGTTCCGGCGTGTTCGGGCGTCCCGATGCACACACCAAGCGAGCTCCACACGCACGCGATCCCAGATGGCGGCGCGGGCGGTTCACGCCTGTACTTTTGGGGGACAGGCGAGCTTGGCGATCCCGATCCAAATATTTGGAATGGAATTGGAATCCGGTTCGCGATCGAAGGCACCGCTCAGGTCGTGGGCGGCGGAAGTTTGAACGTCATCAGTCCGCCAAGTTCGCTCCGTTGGGATACGGCGTCGGATTTCGATCCGCGCGGCACGCCATCTCGGGTGAACCTCATCGCCACAACGCGGGTTGGATTGCAGCTTCCCGCATTCGTGGATGGTTGGGGCAACAATGATAACGCGGTTTTTCTGGGATATCTGGAGATCGGGCCAGGGATGGGCTCGATGTATTTTGAAGTTGACGAGGCGGGTATTTCGCGTCGAAACGGGAACCAGGAGTCGGATCGCGTGTTTTTCGGATGGGGTGACGATCCGGTGAGCGGCCGCGGCGCCGGTCGGCGAAGTGCGTTGCCCGACGCGGTCTTTACGCCGGAGCCCGCCGGTGTGTTTGTATTGACTTGCGGTCTTCTCGCTTTCGCTCGACGGTGAATCTTCATGTCATTCTCATCCATTTGGAGTTTGTAAATGGGGCATCCGGGAATGCCTGCGCTGAGAGCGACTAACAAAACGCCTCACTGTGCTTCGAAGCGACCGCTCCCTTACAGCCGCGGCTCTGTTTCGGTAGGCGCTCTAATAGGTTTTGCGGCGGCGGCCGGCGCAGCTTCGGCCGCTGATTTGCGGCTGTTTTTCAGCGCGAGCGATCCGGTGGGGGCGGGGCATGCCCCGTTGCCGAGTCCGGCGCCGAACGGTGCGATGAACGTGGCCACGACATCCGGCGTACCGCTGCTGTCGCCGCCGGAGCTCGCCTTGCAAGCGATTCCGTATCTGCCGGTCGATGGCGGGCGGCTGCACCTATGGGGAACGGGCTCGCTCGGAACCCCCGATCCGTTCGTCTGGAATGGAATTGGGATTCGCGTGGCGATCGAAGGGCCTGGGCAAGTCACGGCGGGCGGCGGGCTGAATGTAACGTCGCCGGTGAGCGCCCGGCGCTGGGAGACGGGCTCTGACTTTGACCCGACGGGATCGCCGGCTCGCTGGAATTTCATCTCCGTTACGCGAGCGGGCCTGCAATTGCCGGCGCGCAACGATGGCTGGGACAACGGCCTGGACGCGGTGTATCTGGGGTATATCGATCTCGCGGGTAACGGCGGATACAGCCAGATATTTTTGTCGGAGGATGACGCGGGGATTTCGCGGCAGGGCGGCAGCCCGACGGAAGACCATGTTTATTTCGGGTGGGGCAATGAGCCGCGAGACTTTCCGCCGTATTGGTTGCCGGATGCCGTGATTGTGCCCGAGCCGGCAAGCGCGTTGCTGCTGGCGGCGAGCGGACTCGTGTTGGCGCGGCGACGCACCCGGCAGCCGGGGGCTTACAAACGTCGGGCAGGGATCGCATGCACCCCTTGATGCAATCGCGATCCCGCAGGCGTGAGGTGGTCTCGACTGAACCGTGGCTTGGAAGCTCGGAGCAAAAAATGACCAGAGGATTGCTGATTGGTGTTGTCGTTCTACTGACGGGCATTGCGCAGTCCGCGGATTTGCGTTTGTTTTTCTCAGTGGATGACCCGATCGGGACAGGGCATCCCGGCCTGCCCGCACCCAACGGCACGACCGGCGCAATAAACGTCGTGGCCGCACCGGGGAATCCGCTGCTCAGCCCGACGGAACTGCAGACACAGACACTCGCGCTGGCTTTCGGGCTGGACACTACCCACCGATTCCATGTGTGGGCAACCGGGACTCTTGGAGAATTCGACCCTCACGTCTGGGACGGAATCGCTTTGACATTCGCGATTGAAGGCCCCGCCACGGTTGTCGGCGCTGGAATGCTGAATGTCACATCGCCGCCGTCCAGCCGTCGGTGGCAGAGCAATTCCGACTTCGACGCGCGCAACGGGAACGTGAACTTTCAGGGGGTCGTGACGGCCGGCGTGCAATTGCCGGCAGCGAATGATGGCTGGAGCAACGGCTCTGAGGCCGTATATCTTGGATATCTGGACGTTGCCGGCAATGGCGGCGCGAGCGAGTTGTACATTCAGCCGGGAACGAGTGGAGTCACACGACGAAACGGCAACCAGCAGGAAGACAATGTTTACTTTGGCTGGGACGGTCCCGAACCGAACGACTTTCCGCCGTATTGGCTGCCGGATGCGCGAATCGTTCCGGAACCGGGCGGCGCGGCGCTGCTCGGACTGGGAGCAGCGCTCGCATTTGGCCGCCGGGGGGGCGCGATCATCCGCCGGTAAGCAAGAGCACAAACGGATCGATGTCGAAATTATTGACAACGCCGTCGCCGCTGATGTCACCGGCCAGGACGTCGCAATTCGGGTACATCGCTTGATACGCCCCGGCATCGGTCAGCGCGAACACGAATGGATCGATGTCGAAATTGTTCACCGCGCCGTCACAGTTTAGATCGCCAGTGAGCGCGCGATGCGAGACGCCGGGCCAGAATCCGCCGCTCGCGGCGAATGGACTGCCGGCCGTGGTGGTCGCGTCGTGCTGGCCGACCGTTCCGGTGATCTCCCAGGGTCCGCCGAAGCTCGCGCCGCCTCCGGCATCGTTGGTAGACCAGTTCACATCGAACTGAGCAAAACACGACGATGTGAGTGCGGAGATCGTCAATATGGTAAGTCGAGCGCTCACTTTAATTCCTCGCATTGTTGATTGTGGATGGGTTCGTTTTGTCATTTCCACGTGATAGCCGCCACGCGGCCCCGTATCGCCAGGTCGCCGCTCTGTATTGTTATTCACTGTTAGCCGCCGATGGTGACCACGCCGCCTCTCGATTCAAGCGTGACTGATTTAGTCCAGGTAATCGGGCCCTCGGGGTAGGTTCCGCCGGAAATCCTGACTGTGCCGCCGGTGGCGACTCCAAGTACTCCGAGATTGATGGAGCTGTAAGGAAGCAATTGGCTGCCGTTGCCCACGTTGACCGGCAGCCACGGTCCGGAGTATCGCGTGTGGTCGCCACGGCGATAATTGGCGATCATCACGCGGGTGTCGTCGATTGTGCGGGCGTTGTCCTCGTCATTGGCGGTACCGGTAGGCTCGCCGGCGACCTCGATATCCGGATTGGAATAGTATGGAATGTCATCGCCGAAGCCGCCCGAGCAGTCATATGACATGGTGGTGTGCCGATACGCGGGAAATGCGTAAAAGCACTTTCCAAATGCGTATGGAACGATCGGATTGTCGCAGCCGTTCGAATGATCGTGGCAGCAGCCCAGATTGTGGCCCACCTCGTGCGCAAGCGTGCCTGTGGAGTAGTTGTTGTCGCTGATCGACACCCAATACAAGTGAGAATTGCATGACTCCGCAAACGATGAAGGACGATAGGCGATGCCCGCGGTCACGCATCCCACGCCGCAGTCATCGTCGATGTCGCGGACGATCAGATGCACAAGATCAGCCTGATGCGTTTCGCGCAGCGTGTGGACAGTGTCCATATATCCGTCCGTCGGGCAAAAAAGGCGATGCAACTCGTCGGTCTCGTTCTCGGTATAACCGGTCATTTCCTCCAGCCACACCAACCGAACGCGCGGGGTAGTTAGACTGTTTGACAACCTTGTATTCATGTCGGCATATGCTTCGACGGCGAGCGATCGAATCTCCGACGTTCCTCCCTCTTCCGCCCGCGCCTGAGGCGTCCAAACTACAAGCAGATCGATCGCGTATCCGGCGTCGGTGTCCGGCCCCTGATCCTGAACAAAGGTCGAATCGCAATTGTCATTGGCATATCCACAATACCATCCGCTTCCGGCGGCACCACCCTGCTCAGAGTCAAGCGGCGCGGGTTCCCGGCCGGACGTATTGCCGCAGCGGGCCGCCGGTCCACCACCCATTTCGCGCACGACGCTGATGCCGGCGGCGCTGCGCTGGCGAATCTGGACACAACGACGATTTTCATAGTCGCGAATGGTGGCATAGACCACGTCGCCCTCGCGAACGAGAATGAAATCGGCAAACGGAATCCCGGCGAGGCGGCCATACCAGACACTCTGACCGACGGCGAGCGTCTCGACACGTTCAAAAACGGCCTCATATGCCAGATCTTCGAAAAGATTGAAACGAACGCGGCCGCCAGCAATTGGGTCGAGCCGGTCGAGCACAGCGAGATTCATGTGGATCCGCCGGCTGCGCAGAGAGCCCGCGTCAGAAGGATCGTACACAGGAGCCAGCCCGGCCACCGGCTCATCCAGCAAGTCGCCGAGCGTTCGGCTGGTGATGGGGTAATTCATGTTGTAGTCAAATGCATCCGTGGATAGCGGGCGCGCGGTCTCCACGGGCCGCATGTTTACTTCGGAGCTCGGCGAACCTAGTGCGGCCGCGGCCATTGCCATCCCGCACGCGCTGATCAGTATCTTCTTGTTGGTTGACATTGTTCTATTCCGTGGTTG
>JAEUIR010000119.1 GCA_016795025.1 Phycisphaerales bacterium | reverse complement strand
GATGATCCTTCGGCTCCCGCCGGCCCAATTCAGGCGACACCGCGCGACGCACGGGAAAGCGACGGCGACGGAGCCGGCGATGGCGGATCGAATGAAAATGAGGAAGGCGGCGTAGCCGGCGGTCCCGGGCAGCCCGTCATCGACGTGATGATTGTGTACACAACCATCGCGCGCATCGCTGCGGGTGGAACCAATGCCATGATCGCCACAGCCCAGGACGCCATCGATTTTTCGAATGAATGCTATCCGAACAGTGGCATCAACGTTCGTCTGCGCATGGTTTACTGCGGCGAAGTGTCATACAATGAGAGTGGCACGTTTGTCGATCACATCAACCGAATGAACAATTCCAGCGACGGAATATTGGATGAAATTCATACGCTTCGCGATCAATACTCGGCTGACGTGGTGTCGCTATGGGTGGATGATTGCGATCCGGACCAGAACGGAAACTGTACGTTGTGCGGCCGTGCGACGTGCAACGTCGGCGCCGGTAATCCCTTTCCGATCGTGCGGTGGGCATGCGCATCCGGGAACCTGAGCTTTGCCCACGAGCTCGGTCATAACCAGGGCTGTGGTCACGAGCGAACTACCGGAGAAGGCGCGTGCGGTCCCGATTCGGCGCACGGCTGGTTTTTCACTGGAAACGACGGAAACAACTATCGAACGGTGATGGCGACCGTGTTCGCGCCCGGGAGCCGCATTCGCTATTTCTCAAACCCGAATGTTTCCTTTAGGGGCATGCCAACCGGCAACTCAAGTAACAACAACGCGGCGCAAACCGCAAATCGTGTCGGGGATTTTGAGGGATTCCGCACAACCCACTACGATCTCTGGGTGAATTTCTGGGATGACGGCGGAAGCGGCACGCAGTTTGACCCGTACAACTCCCTCGGCCAGGCCCATGCGAATCTCGTGACGGGCTTCAACGCCTCGGAGAATCCGACAATCTGGTGCTACTCATCCGTTGGCACAGAGCGTTTGCATTTGAACAAGCGATGCAGCATCCGTAGTTGCGGCGGAACCATCCGCATCATCGGCAATTAGTCACCACTCACCAAATTCCCCGCGCGGCCGATTCAGCCGCACGGGATTCAGGAGAATCAGACATGCGATATTCGAGCTTTGTAAATGTGACGTTGGCGCTTGGGCTCCTCACATCCGCCGCGTCAGCCCAGCTTTCGCTCAATTGGAACACGATCGACGGCGGCGGCATTCAGAACAGCAGCGGCGGCGCCTGGTCGGTCGCTGGAACAACCGGGCAGGCCGACGCGGGCGCGGCGCTCGCCGGAGGCGCTTGGAGTGTCATGGGCGGCTTTTGGGTTGTCGGCGCCGCTCCGGGCGGCTCGTTCCCAGGTGACATGAATTGCGATGGCGTGGTAAACAACTTCGACATCGACCCATTTGTGCTGTCGCTTACGGATCCACAAGGATACCAGGCGGCCTTTCCGGCGTGTGATCTTCAGAACGCCGACATCAATGGCGATGGCGTGGTGAACAATTTCGACATTGACCCGTTTGTCTCGCTGCTCTCGGGCGGCTGATCATCGAATCGTTCATCGCCAGTCATGACCGCGATTCCATGCGATCTGGAGGCGCTGAGTCAGAGAAATTGTCCCGCCCGGCAAATCTGCTCGTGGCAGGCTTTATCTCCGGCTCGACGCCTCCGTCGTCTGTTATTGGTTCAATTCGCGAAGGGCGGAATCAGTGCGGCATTCAGCGCTTTAGCGCGAATGAAGGCCTGTCGGGCCGCCGGCTCATCGCCGCGCGCCAAATGCAGAAACGTCAAGGCGTAAAGGTCGTCGGCCGAATCCGGTTTGCCGGCTAATTCGCGCAAGCGTTCCTCCAGCAAGCCGGCCGCCGCCACAGCTTGCGACCACCAGTACAGCGTTTCCGGATGCGCCGGTCGCAACTTTCGCGCCTCATCCAGTTGCGCCAGCGCTGCCGCCGGTTCGCGCTGCATCAGTCGTGCCCGCCCAAGCATGACGCGCGCATCGGCGAAATGAGCGTCGAGCCCGACAGCCGCCTCCCACGCCGCGATCGCGCCCGGCAAATCCTTCGTTTCAGCCAGCACGATTCCCAGCGAAAAGCGGGCTCGCGCCGACTTCGGCAATTCGTCCACCACATGCCGCAGCTCGCGTAACCCGCCTTGCATGTCGCCGCTGTGCGCCATCAGCATGCCCATGCTCAGCCGCACATCCGCGTGATGCGGATCGTGCCTGAGCGCGGCCTGCATGACTTCAAGCGCGGCGCCGCTTCGCCCCAGCTTGAGCGACAGATCGCCGAGCATCGGGGCGATGTCGCGAGCTTCGGGGGCTTCGCGCAGCGCGGCCAGCAGTTCATCAAACGCGCTGTCGGGCTGGCCTTGCGCGAGGTACATTTCCGCCAGCGCCTTGCGCGCCCCGTCATGGTCGTCCTTCAGGCGAATCGCTTCGCGCAGGTGCCACTCCGCCTGTGCGTGATTTCCCAGATATGAATGCAGGAATCCGATTTTGGCTTCCAGGTTCGCTGATGAGAAAAAGCCGATTCGACGAGCGAATTCAAGATACGCCGCGCTTTGACGGGCCATCTCGTCGATTGCCCCGCTGCCTGCCCGCTGTGACGCCTGATACGCCCGCTCGGTTTTTTCCAGCAGCCGCGCGCCTTCGTGCGTCGCAAATTGCACGACCGTGCTGTGCGTGAGAAACGCCACCAACATTGCCATGAACCCCAGAAACGTCGCGCCGGCCGGTGCGATTCGCCCGTTCCGCCGCAATTGAAACTGATGTAGCCGGATGTTTCTGACATACGCCATTCGCGCCAGCGTGATGAACAAAAACGCGCACACGCCGCTCAGCCCAAGCGACAGCAGAAACGGAATCGCTTCATACAAACCGCGAAAAATGTACAAGCAGCAGAGGAATATCGCCGCCATCGCGATTTCCTCGGCCCACGAAAAGTCATACTCCGGCTTTGACCGCGCCGCGCCGCGCCGCGAAATGGCGACGGCCGGCTTGCCCCAGCCCACAGAAAGCGCGTTGTTTGGACAAACATCCACGCAATCGAGGCACTTCATGCACCCCGGATGCACCACCGCGCGATAATTGCGCACTTCTTCATGCACGCGCACATTTGACGTACACACCCCTGTGCAATGCCCGCGTCCATCGCACGCGTCATTGACGCGAATTCGCAGCGGCGCCAGCGAATCCGCAGGCCCGAAGAACCCGCCATATGGGCACGCATACGTGCAAAAGCCTTTGTTTCCGAGCAGATAGACGATCAGCGGGCCGCACACGATCAGCGTCAGCACCGAAATAAACGGCCCCGGAAACGTCTTCCAGAATGAACTCGTCGTGAAGTGCGCCACCCAATCCGGCGGATCGGCCCCCAGGATGAGCCGCGCGACCGATGGCCACACAAACATGTAGATCGCCGCGACAAGCGGCACAAGGATGAGCAGTCGCGATCGAAACGGTTTGGGGCGAATGCCGGCTTTCTTCAGCATCCACGTGGCCAGGTCCTGTACCGCGACGATGTGACAAGCCCACCCGCAAAAAAAACGCCCGAAGATGAGCGTCGCGAGGATCGCGGCGGCAAACAGCACAAAGCCGGCATTGATCTTCCCCTGTTCGAGCGTTTGCATGGCTTCGCTCGGCTCGACCGGCGTGATGGTGCGCCCCTGAATATACCATTGCATGAAGTGCGCGACGATGACGATGTGAATGAGAATCAGAACAACGGCTCGCTGTCGGCCGCGCCGCGAATGCTTGATTTTTCCGCCCGTCCGCAACTGCGGCAATTCAACGACACCCGGGGATTGAGCCATCCGATCGCGTCCTCGCTTAGCCCGAACTCCCCCAATTTTACCACGCTCGGGCATGGCTGCGAGAATGGCCGATCGGAAAACGCCTGTCTAATCGAATCGCGTCCGTCTCACGGAGCCGCGGCCGTTGCATTGGCGGTCGCCACATTTCGAAGGCGCTCAAGATGCTCACGTTTTTGCAGCGTCATTTTGAGCAACTTGGTCCTCGGAGGCAGGCGCGAGAAATGCAGCGGGGCGAGGCCGCTCGCAAGCCAGAAAATCGCTCGACACCCAAGTTCCCCCCCGGCAGGATCATAGCGGGCGGGAGCGTGACGACAGCCGACGGCCTGCGTTTTGCCGCTCCATGGCGGAACAAACCGCAAAAGCCCGGAAACCACACGAGGAAAATGACGCGGCCGGAATTCCGCGGGTATGGGAACGCACGACATCGCGCGGATGCGGCGCGGGGATGATTGCACGAACGGCGACGAACGTGGCCGGCAACGGCTGCGGCCATGCCGGCGGTCGACAAAGTGTACACAGTAAGCGCGCACGGAGTTTTTGGATTTGAGGATAAATTTTCCAAAATGCTATTGTCTCGCTGCACATGCCGATGGTATACTATTAGCCGGTAAATTTTGTTTCGGGTGTCTGCCCTCTCTGCCCTCTCTGCCCTCTCTGCCCTCTCTGTTGCGGGGCGGGCCTTGGAGTCGTCAGATGGCCACGCGGGTTGTCCTGTTATCGGTGCTTGCCGCGCTTGTCACGTGCGCGGGCTGCGAGCGTAACACGCCGCAAGAGGGTCCTCCCGCCACAGTCGCTATCGCTCCGATCAACAGTTTTGAGCCGACGGAGGTCGCGCTGGGCCGTTTGGCGTGGTACAGCCAGATTCCGTTCTTGGCGATGTTCGTCAACCGCACCGCCGGCCCGCTGCGAATCGAACTCGTAAAAGCTGCCTGCGGCTGCACGTTGCTCGACACCGCGCGCTATTCCGGTCTGCAACTTGGGGCGGGCGAGCGAGTAGACGTATCTGGAACGCTGAACGTCGGCGGCGGACTGGGCGAGCATCGTCGCCAGATCGATGTGCTTCTCGATAATGGCGCAGTGCACAGCATGATCGTAACCTACGTGGCATACGCGACATACTCTGTAACGCCTGCGGGTGTGGAGTTGGGCACCGTCGATCTGGATTCCAACGAGGATGTGACAGCGCAAATTGTGTTCGAGTCCGAATCGTCGCGCATCATCGCACCGCCACAATCCGACTCGGTGTGGTTGCAGGCCGCGCTCGTTCCACGCACTGAAAGTGCAGCGGAGATCGTTCTGCGAGTTCGTCCGGGCATGCTGCCGTTTGGCGACGCCTTTGGGCAATTGACCGTCGCGACGAATGACCCGTACCGTCCCGAATTCGTGGTGCCGGTGCGACTGCGCACACAGGCCCGCCTGCGGGCGGTTCCCCCGCGCCTCGTTCTTGCATCCGGCGAATCGGGTAGCGTGCGCGTGGTGCGGCAGGATGGGCGATTCGGAGAAATCGCATCCTGGACTGCCCCGCCCGGCCTGTCCGCGAGCCGTTCGGCAGATGGTCAATCACTGCTCGTGTCTTTGTCGGATGCGACGAACGATGCGTCGTACACGTTGGAGATTACGGACGCGGCCGGTGACCGCGCCCGCGTAGAGGTTATTCGTCTGGCTTCAACTGAAAGGAATTCAGAATGAGATTGGTTGCTACTCTCATGGCGGCGCTGGTCATAACTCTGCCATCATTGTCCATTTCAGTCTGTGGACACATCTCTAATGTACAGTGCCCGTCCTGCACACCAAAGAACCCCGGCGACTGTTATTGCGGCCCGCACAATAGCTCTTGCGCGTGCCTGAAGGCTCCAAATACGCTTCAAGGTGAGCAGAGAATTACATGCGAACTTGGTAACTTCAATGTGATTATTGGCTCCGGCTCTTGGTGTACGCTCTCTACAGAAACGGCACCATGTGCGCTAACGTACCACTGTCTTGGCAACGGGCTAAGCTGCTCGACGCCACCATCCTGTCCGAGTTCAGGCGGCACCTGTAGCTGGACTCACACGCAAACCACATACTCCAACTATTGGATCGAGACCGGGCCCGAATGCTAATAGTGTAGTTAGTCATAATTGGTGCAACATGGGTGGCGCGGGCGTCTCGCCCGTGCGAGGTACGGGCGAGACGCCCGTACCACCCTGATAAGGTGCAATCTAGGTGACTAACTGCAATAGGAGGCAGACTAATGCGATTTTACCAGCTTTCGGTGCTTGTTTGCGCCGGCCTGCTTGGCGCTGAGCTGGCGCTTGCTCAGGGCGAGACAGGGACTCGAAAACCGAGCGCGCTCGTCGCTTTCGAATCCGCGCGGGCCGCCGTGATCAGCGGTGATTTGAATTGGACAGCGCGGTTGGACGACCGAAATACGTTGCGATTTATCTCACGCTACGCGCGCAACGGCGACATGATATTCGAGAATCGCGGAGACGAGCAAGGCTTCACCGGCGGCGCGGGCGGACCGAAGTATCCGCAGTTGTACCTGCGCAATCGAAATGGCTGGTGGAGCCATCCCGAAACGGCTATGGCCGCCACGTTCCAGGAGCCGGGGGACCGTGAACCGGCCTACTTTATCCAGTTGATGAAGGATGTCCGGCACGTGGGCATCGCGCCTGCGCCCTGGAGTCTCAACGACGGTGTTGGCTTTAAGGCTGTCTGGGACGATCCGGTGCATCGCATCAGCCGCTGGGAAGAGTCGCGCAGCGGCGATGTTCATACCGTTCGCGGCTATGCGGAAACCGGTGGCGTATTCACGTGGACGATCAACGCCGCCAAGGGTTGGAACGCCGAGCGAGTTCGCTTTGAAGGGCCGGGCGGCCGACTTCAGGAAGCCGTCTGCGACTTAAAAAAATTCGGCGGCGTCTGGCTGCCTGCGCGCACCGAATACATACTTGATGGAAAAAGCGTCGCGCTGGTGGAAATCCAGAACGCTGCGCTGAATCAGGATAGCGACTCGTCCGAATTCACCGCGCATGTACTGGGAATGGAGCCTGGAACCCATATCACGATCATTAACAAACCGGCAGAGGGCGATACGCTGTCTGTCTGGAACGGCGATGAGATTGTGTTGATGAAAGACTGGAGAGACGACGTGCGCTCCGGCCGTCGGACATGGGGTCCCTCGTTCCAATACTTCATCGAGACCGGCATGTCGGCCAGCCCGTACCTGACCGACGAGCAGCGCCAGATGGGCGAAGCCCAGAATCAAACCATCGATGCGACGATTCAAGTCCGCAAACACGAGAGCGCGTGGCAGGCGTACGTTCGGCAGTTCGTCGAGCGCTATGAACTGGACGAGGCCCAGACGCGTCGGGCGTATGACGTGCTGGAGCAGTGTCAGAAGCGGGCGAATGAGATCCTCAAACGCCGCGAGCAGGAGATGCTGGCTATCGTTACGGAATTAAGCTCCACGAAGACGCCGGCGCCGCGGCGCGAGGAGCTACGGGCGCGGCTCGCGGAGCTGCGCGGGCCGATCGACGCCATCTTCACCGAAACGCTCAAGCCGCGAATCGACACGCTGCCCACGCGCGAGCAGCGCCGCCGCGCCGAAAGCGATTCCGCGCCGCAGAAGCCTTGATGGAAAATGCAGCATGCAGAAAGAAACGGGGACAGGGAGCTCGCGCGAATTACCGCCGGCTTGACCCTGCCCCTTCCCGTCATTGAGAGGGGTCGGCGTCAAGTTTGTGGGTACCGGGAGCATCGCCGTCTCGGCGGTGCGAAAACATTGATCGCGCTCGAGAAAAATCCTGTTTGCACCGGCTGGAAGCCGATGCTACCCACAAACCTGACGCCGACCCATTGAGAGGGAGGGAAGAGGAATAGCGGACGTTCCCGGCGCGCGGCGATATGATGGGCCGCGTGTTCGACTGCGTTCATTCGGGAGCGTCCGGATGCCTGGTGGATCCCTCGGTCTTCAAAACCGCTGAAGCGCTGCACAAACAGCGCTTGGTGGGTTCGATTCCCATCCGCTCCCGTCGCTCCGCCTCCGTGGGGCGATCGAATCCTGTCCGTCGATCGCTGGCGCGGAGCACTCCGGCCGGCCGCGCGGCTTCACCCCAGCGCCGAATTTGCCGATGAGATCGATGAGTCGCCGGTCGCGCCGGCGCGGCCAGCCGCGATGGCGATTCGCAGGAAGGATGATGATGGGCCTGCCACACGCGCGCACACGATTCATACCCGACCTGGCCGGCGTGGGGCTTTTGCCCGAGCCGGCGGCCCATGCTCTGGCAAAACACATTGCTGATCATCGGCCTCGATTACGCGGGGCCCGCCGGGCGGCGCTTCGTGTACCCTGCACGATCGAGCTATTAGATGAAACGAGCTGCGAAGCGATGCGCTTCTCGGGGCATACCGTGAATTACTCCGTCAGCGGATTAGCGGTGATGGTGGCGCAAGCGCTGAACAGCGGCACGGCGGTGAATGTGTTGCTGCACGCGGAAGGCGAAACACGCCGCATCAGCGGGACGATCGCGCATTGCCGCCAAGTGCTCACCGGCTGTTTCGAAATCGGCATCGGAACCGCAACGACTGACTCAGCGACCTAAGCCGAAAAGGCTGACCACTCCGCCCGCTATAGACACCAGCCCGAAGACCATGCCGACGACGGCCATCGCCGCGATCAGCGACCCCGCAAATCGCCGATAGGCAAACCACCCCAGCCCGATCGCCAGCATTCCGCCGATCGCCAGAGGCCAGGCGAAAAAACTGCCCACCGCAATCAGTCCCAGCATGTCAGCGCCGAGCGCTGCCGCGAGAGCCGCACCATCGATATTGCTCACGCGCTGCGCGCCCTCGAGCGTGAACGGCGTGTGACACGACGTGCATGCGTTGGTATCCACCGGATTCATCATCCTGCATTGCGGACATTCGATCAGGCTTTGGCCGTTGCTCAAATTCACAATGCGCGGCGCCAGTCCGCCGCTCGCGCCATAGGCATGCAGCGGCATCGGATTTTCACCGTCGTCCTCGATTTCGACGCGGGCGGGCGTAAGGCCCGTCTCCGGATCGATGCCCGGTACCTCGAACCGCGCCCCGCAGCTCGGACACTGCGCGCGGGTGTAGCTCATGCCTGTGTGCGCTTCGAGCAGCGACCGGCATCGTCCGCACGCGAATCGAAACAGCCGATGACCCCCGCCGGACGGCAGCTTCGCGCGAACGGTCACGCCATCGGCCGGCCGGTGCGGGACTTTCATGACGCTGCTGCAATGCGGGCATCCGACGTCGCGATCGGTCCAGTCGTCGTAAACGATCACGGGGCGGTCGCATCGGCAGCAGAGCACAATGTACGACTTGTCGGCGTTCGCGGCGGCAACGGCCATGGTTCAAATCGCCTCGCTTATGCGTGAATACGGGATTGTAAGCGTGGCTGGTGAGGCTGTCGTCGTCCGAAAATACGAACGGCCGGATGTTTTCGCGGGTGCCGATGTCGCACGGTAAATTGGTATACTGGGGCCGTTCGGGACGAATTGCCGCTGGATGGACGCGCGCCCCGAAACAACCGGAGATTGATCGATGAATCTATTTCGGCCGGGGGCGGTCCTACGCGCGAGCATCGGCGTGCTCGTCGCGGCGTTGTTCGTCGCGCCGTCTCTCGCACAGCTTCGGGTCGCGACGTGGAACATCAGCAATTACAACGGCGCCTCGGATCGCGACGCTTCGATCGCGGCCACAGTCTATGGCGTGTATCAATCGCGCTCGATGGATCCTGACATCCTGCTGTGCCAGGAGTTCACATCGGCCAGCGCGGTTACGCACATGCGCGATCTGCTTAATACGGCGCTGGGGATTCCAAACGAATGGGCTGCGGCGCCGTTCAACCTCGCCGGGGGCGACACCGGAAACGGCGTGTTCTATCGCACGAGCCGGGTGCAGTTTCTGGGCATGGTCACAGTCGCGAACGGTGGCGTTTCCCCGAATCACCCGCGAGCGATTCAGCGCTATGATTTTCGCCCCGAGGGCTACACAGCGACGGGCGCGACGCTCGCTTGCTACAGCACGCATATGAAGGCGCAGGATTCGGGCACGAGTGACGATGAGAATCGGCGCTTGCTCGAAGCACAGCGGGTGCGCGATAACGCCGAATTATTGCCGAGCGGAACAAACTTTCTGATTGGCGGGGATTTCAACATTCAAACTTCGACCGAAGCCGCCTATGTGGAGCTGGTCGGGTCGCAAGCCAATAACGCCGGTCGATTCTTTGATCCGATCGCGCGGCCGGGAAGCTGGAATAACAGTTCGACGTATCGCTTTCTTCACACGCAGGATCCGGTCGGCGCGGGTGGGATGGATGATCGATTCGACCAGATCTTGGTGAGCGCGAACCTGATCGACGGCGGCGGTTTTGAGTACATCGGCAACTCGGCGATTCCGTACAGCGCGTCAACGTGGAACGATCCGAATCACTCCTACCGCGCCTGGGGCAATGATGGCACGAGCTATAACCTGCCGCTGAATGTGCCGTCGAACGCGATGGTCGGGCCGACAATTGCGCAAGGTATTGTGGATGCCACCGGCGGAAGTTCGGGCCATATTCCCGTTTTTCTGGATCTGCGCGTTCCGCCGGAAGTCACTTCGCCAATCACGCTGAATTTCGGGACGGTTCCGCAGAACTCGACCGCGCAACTGACTTTGACAGTGACAAACAACGGCGACACCGGGCTGTGGTCCACCGCAGGAATCGCGACGCTGACGTATTCGCTCGCCGCGACCGCCGGCTTCACTGCGCCGGGCGGCACATTTAACGAAGCGCCCGGCGGCGGCGGAAATGGCCACACGATTACGATGAGCACCTCAACCGCCGGACCGAAAACCGGCACGATCACGATCAGCTCGAACTCTCCGGATGAGCCGAGCCGCGTCGTGCAATTGATCGGTGAAGTCGTGCCCGTCGGCCCCGACGGCGATATGAACTGCGATGGAACCGTAGACAACTTCGACATCGACGCGTTTGTGCTGGCGCTGACAAACCCGTCTGTCTACGCGACGACGTATCCCGGTTGCAACATCATGCGCGGCGATATCAACGACGACGGCTCATTTGACAATTTCGACATCGACCCGTTTGTCGGCTGCCTGATCGCCGGGGAATGCGACTAGAGTTTCGTCATTCCTGAATCGACGGGTGGGGAGCATCGACTTCCAGCCGATGCGCACCGGCGGGACGCCGATGCTCCCCGACAAATGTGGAAGGGAAAGACATGCGCTGGATCAACCGCGGCATCGCTCTGCTTACATCCATCGGATTGTGTTCGTCAGCCGCAGCCGATTTCGAATCCGGCTGGCGGTTTGATCGCTTTCCGATTTTCATCTGGAGCGGCTACGCGAGCGGAACATTCGGTGTTGAATTCTCCGTAAGCGAGCCGGTCGAAGCCACCGCTCTGGGTTTCTACGACGAAGAGGCGTTCTTCCTGAACGCTTACGGTCCGGGGCTTTTCGACGCACACGAACTGGCGTTGTGGGACGTCGCGGATACATCTGCGCCGCTCGCGACTGCGACCGTGCAGGATAGCACGTTGACGCCGCTCTGCCGCGACGGTTATCGCTATGCCTCGATCAACGCGACGCAGCTATTTCCCGGACACCGCTACGTTGTCGCCGCGTTCATGCCGCCCGATTCCGATCGTTCGCCGGATGTGGATCCGGCGTACTTGTTTGTCGACTCGCGCCTCACGCTGCACGCGTCGCGGTTTCAGATCGGCGGCGGGCCGAATCAATTTCCGGCGGGGACGTTCAGTTCAACGGATGCGTACATCGGGATGTTCAACATTCGTTTGGGACCGGGCCAATGCGAACCCAATCCACCGCCGACGCTCGCGACCACGCTCGAAGGCGGCAATGGTCAGGCCGGCATCATGTTTGATCTCGAAGCGACGCATCCGGATGGTCTGACCGTCGAAGGCTGGACCCTCAATATCAATCACGAGGTTACGGACGCGACTTCGGTCATGATTTATGTGTATTGGCGCAGCGGCAGCTTTGTCGGCCATACGAACTCGTCTGACGGGTGGAACCTGCTGGGCATGATGCAAGTGCTGTCGTGGGGCATGAATCGTCCGACGCCGTTGCCGATCGGGGGGCTCGTGCTGCCGCCCAATGAGACGATCGGGATTTTCATCACGACGGACTTTGTCACATCGCAAGGGCCGCCGAATTCACCGCCCTATCAAAACTACACCGATCGTCCGCGCGGATCGCACCCCGTGTATTCCGACGCGAATCTGGTGATTCATCGCGGTTTCGGCAAAGCCAACCCGCGTTTCACGGGCGCGACATTCGCCGAAGCCGACAAGGTGTTCAACGGCGGCGTTCACTATCGCGTGGGCACAGTCCTGCGCGCCGACATCAATTGCGATGGCGCTGTGAACAACTTCGACATCGACCCGTTTGTGCTCGCGCTGAGTGACCCCGCGGCATACGCGGCCGCGCACCCGGACTGCGACATTCGCGCCGCGGACACGAACTCCGACGGCGTGGTAAACAACTTCGACATCGACGATTTTGTCATTTGCGTCTCCAGCGGGGGATGCCCGTAGCAGCGCGACGCGTCCCGCGCGTTACGATGCGCTGCATGTTTTCGCCGGAGCTGCGCATACTCGACGTAAGCCTGAATCGCCTGCGCGAGGCGCTGCGCGTAATGGAAGACTATGCACGCTTCGCGCTGGACGATGCGGATGCGGCCGCCGCCATCAAACGGCTGCGCCATGAGGCGCGCGAAATCGCGGAAGTGATCGGCGTCGAAGAATTGATGGCCGCTCGCGATATTGTGGGCGACGTGGGGCGTGATGAGCGCGCCTCCGCGGAGTTGCTGCGCGGCGCGGCTCGCGACGTGGCGGGCGCGGCGATCGGGCGAGCGCAGGAGGCGGCCCGCGGGATTTGCGAGTATTCCAAAACAGTCGCGCCGCAAGCGGCCGAGCGTGCCGAGCGAATTCGACACGCGGTCTATGAGCTGGAGCAGCGTTTGTTGCTTCGCGGCGCTTT
>JAEUIR010000118.1 GCA_016795025.1 Phycisphaerales bacterium | reverse complement strand
CAGCGCGGGGCTACCACCGGGACACAATTGAGGGCGTCTGACGCAATGTAACCGCGCCGAGTGTGATTTCGTGCGGGTGTGGCAAGACGTAAAAAAGGGCGGAGTTACCATCTTTATTTGCCAGGGGAGCATCGGCGTTATTTGTCAGGGGAGCATCGGCGTCCCGCCGGTGCCCACGTCTCGCCCGATTGGTCCGAGCCGGATATCGAAGACATCCTTACGCGGGGCACCGCGAAAGCATGCCACCGGCCTGTTGCGTCACAACGATTCTTGGTAACGCTTTTCGGTGGTCGTTCGGTCGGCCGTTGCGGAATTGCCCACTCTCGCCTATTCTCCGGCTTGACAATTCAATGTTGGGGCCGGACGCGCGTGCCTGTCGATCTGGGGGCAGGTTCGGCAGCGTCGGCAATCGGGTCCGATAGGGGCTGCAACGGCGACCAAGTGTCGCCGAATCAACCCGAAAGGCAACGAACCGATGAATATCCAACGCCCAATCGCGCTTGTGATTTCCGCATGCCTCGCGACGCAAGCGTTTGCGACCGATGTCGGTGGCCCCGTCGTCACCGACACCACCTGGACCGCGGCCGGCTCGCCGTACGTCGTCGTGGCAGCCATCATCGTCGGCGGCAACGCCACGCTGACGATCCAGCCGGGCGTGACGGTGCGCTTCAACGCCGGCCTGGGCATCACCGTCGGCTCGCAGGCCTGGGGCCCGGGCACGCTGCGCGCCATCGGCACGGGCGGCCAGCCGGTGACTTTCACCAGCAACACCAACCCCGGCCAGCCGGGCCAATGGAAAGACATTTTCTTTACCGACCGTTCGATCGATGCGGCGTTTGATCAGGACGGGGATTACCTCTCCGGCTCGATCCTCCAGCACTGCATCGTGCAATTTGCCGGCGGCGGCCTCGAAGGCAGCGGTGCCGTGACAATTCGCCAAGCGTCTCCGTTCATTGACTACTGCGAAATCCGCAACAACGCGCGGAGCGGCATCTACGCGGACAATACAACCACGCCTCCATTGGCGCCGACGCTGCAGATCAAGAACTCGAATGTTCATCACAACATTACCGGGAGCGGCGGCTCGGGAGGAGGAGGCGCGTACCTGTCAACGACTGGTCTGGTCTTCACTGGAAACACGATCTCCAACAACACCTCAACCAGCGGTCCTGGCGGCGGTATGAGCGTGCGCCACCAGGGGTCCAACACCACAAACATGGTTTTAGGTAACACGGTCACCAACAACACCACGACCGATGGAAGCGGCGGGATATTTGCCCGTTTGGCTGGATCAAGCTGCACCTATACGTTTGCAGGCAACACAATCACCAACAATACCGCAACCAACGCTAACGGGGGCGGGATGACGGCGGAAGTGCTTGGCTCCAACTGCACCTGCACGTTTTCAGATAACACGATTTCCAATAACACCGCGAGCAACGGCGGCGGTGGCTGGATATGGGCCTATCCAGGCAGTTCCAACACCGCATACACGCTTTCGGGCAACACCATTTCTAACAACAACGCTACCAACGGTGAAGGTGGCGGGATGTATGTACGCGCATCTGAAAGTTCACTCTTCACCATTCAGAACAACAATGTATTCGGGAATCTTGCCCAGAGCGGCGGCGGCCTCTTTCTTACGAGAGCCTTTGCAGTTGTACAAGCCAATCTGACGGGCAATACGTTTGCCAACAATGCGGCCCGCGGAATTTCCAGCAGTAACGGCGCCGGCGGCGGAATCTATATTGATAATGTCTCTCCTGGCAACGGCCTCATCGTCAACCTGACATCCAACAGCATCACCGGCAACGTGGCAGAAGGCGGACCGACCGGCGGCAGCGGTTTTGGCGGTGGGCTCTACGTCTCCGAGGGTCAATCGTATTTTTCCACGACTATTAATCTCGCAGGCAACGAAAGCGCAGGAACGTTTAATGTGGTTAGCGGCAACACGGCCGATTTCGGGGATGCGATCTATAACAATATGCTCTACGACAAGAACGGCGGCAACGACATTCAAGCTGGTTACGTCTGCTGGGGTGGGCTTGATCCGAACCCTGTCGTGAATCCAAATCTTATCTATGACTTTTTCGACAACCCGCAGAAGAGTTTCGTCGTTTACGCACCGCTCGTCGCGGACGAAGATTGCCGCCCGCTTCCAAACTGCGGGAGTGGGCTAATTCGCGACTGCAACGGCAACTGCGCGCCGGTGGCGTGGGTCGGAGATGGCATTTGCGACAACGGGTATTACACCTGGGCCGGCGTGCCCGTGTATTTCGACTGTCCGCAGTTCGGCAACGACGGCGGCGACTGCGCAGCGCCCCCGCCCCCCATCACCAATCCGCCCAACCACGGCAACCCCGAAGCCCCACCCAACTACGACCCGCCGCAGCCGCCTGCCCCACAGCAAGATAAGCTAATATTGCTTGCGCACGGTTGGAACACGAGCCTCGAAAGCTATACCGACTTCTGGGTGCCGCTTCGTGATGCCATCGCGGCCCGCGTAGGCCCAGACTGGCGCGTCGAAGCGTATGACTGGACGACGGATTCACAGACCGGTCTGCCCCCGTTTGGTCCGGACATCGCCATTGCCAATGCAGTCACCCATGGAACACAACGAGGCACGCAAATTGCGCAAGAACCGTACCAGCATGTACATTTTATTGCGCACAGCGCTGGCTCCGCGCTAATCTCCGCAGCCGCGATAAGAATCAGGCTTGAGGCGCCCGAGAAGACCATACACACAACATTCCTAGATGCGTTCGCCGGCATCCTCATCATTCCGCCTTACGATGAATTCTTGATCGAATCTTATGGTGTGGCTTCTGATTGGTCGGACCACTACTTCACGCCTGCGGAGTCAGGCGATCCTTGTGGTCCCTTTACTACGGAGATTTTGCCCAACTCCTACAACCTTGATATAGCACGGCTTGACCCCGACTATCCATCGGGATGCATTGCCTCGCATACATGGCCGTGGTGTTTCTACGGGGCTACCGTTGCTGCCGGCGCGGCCGTCGGCTGTGACCCGCCAAGCGGCAGCACCGCTCCCTACGGCTTCCCGCTCAGCTACGAGCAATGGACCGCGGGCGGCGGTGTCGAAGCTTGGCGGACCGCGCGCACCGCGGAGTATCCGCGCGGCGTTGTCCGCTCGTTGCCCGACGGCAACGGGGCCAGCGGCGCTGTGTTTCGCAGCCGGGGCGACCCACCGCTCGACCTGGCCGCTACGCCCAGCCACCCGAGCAGCCCGGAGGCCGTGCAGGCGGGGGCCGGCGGGCTTAGCATGACCACGCGGCCGCCGGGCGCGCCCGGGTCGGAGCCAGCGTGGATCAACTTCCAGATCACCACAAGTGCGCCGGTCAACTTCATCTCCTTCGACCTGGCATTCACGGGCGACACCGGTGCCACGGGGCTGCTGACGATGTACGTGGACGGCACGAAGGGCGCCGTCGTGGATGAGCCGTTCGCCCTGGCCGGTGTGCAGCGTTACGCGCTGCCGACGCCCGGTGAACTTGCGGCCGGTACGCACTATCTTAGTTTCCGGCTGGATTCGTTCAGCCCGGCAACATCCACGATCAACATTCAGAACCTCGCGACCGGTCTCGGCGAGTTCGTGGCGGCCGCGCGCGGCGACCTCAACTGCGACGGGGCCGTCAATAACTTTGACATCAACCCGTTCGTGCTGGCGCTGACCGACCCGGACGAGTATGCCGCGGCGTTTCCGGATTGCGACATCAATAACGCCGACATCAACGCGGATGGGCTGGTGAATAACTTCGACATCAACCCGTTCGTGGAGTGCCTCGTAAACTCCGGCTGCCCATAGCCCGCTGAAGTGCGGGCCTGCCGCCGCGCGCGCGACAATCGCTCGTACGAGATTCCCATGTCGTACGCCGCGCTCCCGGAATCCCCTTCCGCAGCGCTGCTGCCCACAACCCGCTCCTCGCGGCCGTGCCGCCTCGTCGTTTTCTTCCTTCCGCCCGATCGTCGCCGCGACCGTTTGTCTCCTCGTTCCTTTGTCCCCTTGTTCCCTTGTCCTCCCACTCGCTCATCCGCGACAAATTCCGCCATTTCCCCGCAATCTGCGGATCGCCGCCGCCGCCGGCTCCGGCGAGCTTCCCCTCGCGAACGCAGCCGCCTACGATCTTGCCGGGGAGATCAGCATGCGCAGCGATTCAATTGCCCGCGAATTGATCTCCCGCCGTTTTGTGCGCGCCAACGCCCGATAGCCAACATGCTCAAAATGGCGCTACAAAAACATGAGCGTCTTGAGCGCCTTCGACCGGCCCGCTTAGCGCACGCGCGGCTCGATCCATTCCCGCGCCGCCGCGAGCGCCTCCGCCAGGCGTGCGGGATTCTTGCCGCCGGCCTGCGCCATGGTCGGCGGGCCGCCGCCGTTGCCATCGACGATCGGCGCGATGGCCTTGACCCAATCGCCGGCCTTCACCCCGCGCTTCACCAGGTCATCGCTCACCGCAGCCAGCAACGTCACTTTGTCATCGCCGCACACGCTAAAGAAAATCGCGGCGGACCCCGTTTTTTGCTTGATGATGTCCGCACCGTGCTTGAGCTGATCAGCCGGAACACTCGGCATCTCGCCGATGACCACCGTCACCTCGCCCACACGCATCGCCGACGCCAACAGCGCCTCCGCACGATCGCGCGCCGCATGCTGCGACTCAACGGCCGACACTTTCTGATGCTGTTTGAGTCGTTCCTGCATCTCACTGACGATCGCCCGGATGCGCAGGCGCTGCCGCAGCGTCAGCGATGCGTCAGTCGTGGCCGTGATGTACTCGGCCGCTTGCGTCATGAACTGCTCGGCCGGTCCCGCCAGCAACTGCTCACCGCGCAACACCAGCGACGCGCCGATTTCGCGCGTCAGCGCCGCAGCCGGACCGCTCGCGCCGATCAGCCGCCGCACGCCTTTCGCCACCGACTCCTCGCCCAGCAACACGAACTGCTCGATCTCACCGGTCGCTTTGACGTGCGTGCCGCCGCAAAATTCCACCGAATAGCCGCGCCATTTCGCGTTGTCCGGCTCGCTCAGCAGGTCGTCGACCGCAGCGCCGATCGACACAATCCGAACAACATCCGGGTATTTCTCGCCAAACACCGCGCGCAGACCGTTAATCCGCAGCGCGTCTTGCTGCGGCGCTTCGGCCGCGAACACAGTCAGATTGTCGGCGATGCGCTTCGAAACGAGCTGCTCGATGCGCTCAATTTCCTCGGGCGACAACGCCTTGTTATGCGAGAAATCGAATCGTGTTTTCTCGTGATCGACCAGCGAGCCCTTTTGCTGAACGTGTTCGCCGAGCGTTTCGCGCAGCGCCCAGTTCAACAGGTGAGTCGCTGTGTGGTTTCGCATGACCTCTCCCCGCTGCGCGTCGATTTTTGCCTCGACGGCCGCGCCGACGTGCAACTCGCCCTGCACCAGCGTTCCGACATGCGCGACCACATCGCCCAGCCGCAGCATCGATTCGACATCGAATCGCAGCGATGCGCCGGCCAGAACACCGTGATCGCTCACCTGCCCGCCCTGCTCAGCATAAAAGCACGTACGATCCAGCACGATGGCGGCTCGCGCGCCGGGCGCCAGGCCCCGCCCGGTATGAAGCAGCGACGGCGATCCGCCTTCGCTGAACTCAACAATCGCGCGCACCGTCGCGCCAATCGTGTTCTCGGTGAATTTCGGCGTGTCGTCGGTCGGCCCGAACGGCGCGATCATGTCCCCGGGTAACACACCGTATGTCGATTGGATTTTGCTCGCGCCGCGGGCTTTTGTGCGGGCGTCCTCCATCAGCCGCTCATACTCACCGATATCGACCGTCAGACCGCGCTCGCGGGCCATGATCTCGGTCAGATCGATTGGAAAGCCGAACGTGTCATGCAACTTAAAAGCATCCGCACCGCTGATTTCGCCGTGATGTTGTGAGCGGGCCGCGTCCGCCGCTTCGTCAAACAGCGCGATTCCCCGGCCCAGCGTGCGGAGAAACCCTTCTTCTTCTTCGCGCAGCGCTTCGCCAATCTTCTGCGGCGATTTGCGAAGCGTCGGAAACGGTTCGCCGAGCGCCTCGACCACGGCCGGCGCCAGACGATGCATGAATGGCTCGCGCATATTCAGATATTGCCAGCCATAACGAACTGCGCGCCGCAAGATGCGCCGAAGCACATATCCGCGGCCTTCCTTGTCCGGCAGGCAACCATCCGCAATCGCAAACGAAAGCGTGCGAATGTGATCGGCGATGACGCGATAGGCAACGTCTGCCATGACTTGTGAATGCTGAACGGATTCGCCGGCGTTCATCGGTCCGCGCTCGTTGGTCAGCGTGTCACGTTCCATTCTCCCGCCATACGCCGCGGCTCCCGTGACCTGCTGAATCGCGTTGAAAATCGGCGTGAACGCATCGGTGTCGTAATTGCTCGATTTGCCCTGAATCACCGACGTGATGCGCTCGAACCCCATGCCCGTATCAACGTGCTTCTCCGGCAGCGGCGTCAGCTTGCCGTCATTGCCGCGATTGAACTGGATAAACACCAGGTTCCAGATTTCCATCACGCGCGCGTCGCCCGCGTTCACCAGCTTGCCGCCGCTCTTGTCCGGCGTCTGGTCGATGTGAATCTCGCTGCATGGCCCGCACGGGCCCGTGTCGCCCATCTCCCAGAAATTGTCCTTCTTGTTGCCGGGATGCACGCGTTCGGCCGGCAAGCCGGCCACTTGCATCCACAAATCTCGCGCTTCGATATCCGGGTCCAGCCCCTCTTTCGGATCGCCGCCGAAATAGGTCGCGTGTAGTCGTTGCGGATCGAGGCCCCACACCTTCGTGAGCAACTCCCACGCCCACGCGATCGCATCTCGCTTGAAGTAATCGCCAAACGACCAGTTCCCCAGCATTTCGAAGCACGTATGGTGATACGTGTCATGGCCGACGTCGTCGAGATCGTTGTGTTTGCCGCCGGCGCGGATGCAGGGTTGGCTATCGGCGCAGCGTTTGTACGGCCGCGAGCCCGCACCGAGAAATACGTCTTTGAATTGGTTCATGCCGGCGTTGGTGAACAGCAGCGTGGGGTCGTCATGCGGAACAACGGGCGAAGCGGGCACGATGGCGTGGCCGCGCTGTCGAAAAAACTCCAGAAAATCCTGTCGAATCTGAGTCGATGTACGCATCGCCGCGCGACCTCCACAATCGTTCGGCAAGCGGCGTTGTTGCCGCAAGGCCGCCGAAAGCCGGATATTGTAAGCCCGCGCGCCACTGGCTGCGCTTCGTCATACAACCCCGCTCGGCCGGCGATGAATCCACGGGGAATTTCAATCAGAACGCACATTTGAGTTGGTTATTCGGTTTTGGCGCAGACCGTCTTTGGCTCGGTGAAGAATCGCATCGCTTCGTCGCCGCCCTCGCGCTCCATGCCGCTGTTTTTCACGCCGCCGAACGGCGTTCGTAGATCGCGCAGCAACCAGCAATTCACCCACACCGTGCCGAATTCAAGCGCTTCCGCCAGGCGATGTGCGCGCGCCAGATCGTTCGTCCAAATCGACGCAGCGAGTCCGTATGCCGTACCGTTCGCAATTTCGATGGCCTCGCGCTCATCGCCAAACGGGATGATGCTTGCGACGGGACCAAAAATCTCTTCCTGGTTTGTGCGGCAGCCAGCACCCAAGCCGCGAATGAGCGTCGGCGCGATGAAGTATCCGTTTCTGCACCGGTGCGGCAGCGATGCCGGCCGACCGCCGCCGCAAAGCAATTCGCCGCCGTCGTCGCGAGCGACCGCAATCGCCGCGAGCACCTTTTCATAGTGCGCGTGCGAAACCAGCGCGCCCTGCTCCGTCGCCTCTTCCAGCGGATCGCCGATCCGCAGCGCCAGCGTACGCTCCACAAGCCTGGCCGTGAATTCGCGCTCGATCGACGCTTCAACGAGAATCCGCGACCCGCACAGGCAAATCTGCCCCTGATTCGAAAACGCCGACTTCACAACCGCGTCAACCGTCGCCGCGCTCATCGAATCTGCGAATACGATGGCGGGGTTTTTGCCGCCCATCTCAAGCGCCGCTTTCTTAAACTGCGGCGCGATTGCGGCCGCGATCATCGCGCCGGTGCGCGTCCCGCCGGTGAACGAAATTGTCCGCACGCGCCGATCCGCGACCAGCGCGGCGCCGGCCGACGACCCTTGCCCATGAACGATGTTTACCACGCCTGGCGGCAATCCAACATCCCGCAGCGCCTGACCCAGCAGATGCGCGGTCATCGGCGTCAGTTCGCTCGGCTTGGCCACGCAAGTGTTGCCGACCGCGATCGCTGGCGCGATCTTCCACGTCAGCAGGTAGAGCGGCATGTTCCAGGGCGAAATCAGGCCGCACACGCCCCGCGGCCTCCGCAGCACATAGTTCACGGCCGAACGATCGGTGATGTACGCCTCGCCGCGCTCATGCAGTATCGCCCCGGCGAAGAACTTCAGATTGGCGATCGCTCGCGGAATCTCAAGCGCCCGCGCCCGCGTAATCGGCTTGCCCGTGTCGATTGATTCCGCGCTGGCAAACGCTTCGAGTTGAGACTCGATTCGATCCGCGGCCGCCGTCAGATATCTCGAACGCCGCTCCGCCGGCAGCCGCGACCAGTCGGCAAATGCCGCCTCAGCCGCCGCGATCGCGTCGGCGACATCGGGCTCTTCGCTGTCGGCGACGTCACCGTACGGTGCGCCGATCGCGGGCTCCATGTTCGGAAGAAACCGCCCGCCGCGCGGCTCGACAAATGTGCCATTGATGAAATTAACAATCCGCTTCACGGTTCCAACTCAACTCCGCGCGGCGCGCGCTTCGCCATGTAACCAATCCGGCGTCACCCGCGCCGCACATGGTCGTACGCACGACGAAAGATGGCCAATCCGTCGCCGTCCTCGCGATATGCCCGTGACGTCCAGCAGGGGTGTTGCGTGCCTGAGACAAAGCGTTCCGGATGCGGCATCAGGCCGAGGATTCGCCCGGTCTGATCGCACATCCCGGCAATGTCTCCATCGCTGCCGTTCGGATTCACGAGTGAAAACTCCGCGTCGGTCGCGTGGCTTGGTTCGCGCGAGTCACCCTCGGCCGCGACGTATAACAAAGCGGCGCGATTCGCCGCGAGCGCGCGTTTCAAGCCCAGTTCATCCGAAAACCGCACGCGGCCCTCGCCGTGCGCGATCGGCAGCTCATAGCGTTTGCCGTGTTCGAGAAACGCGCATTGCGGCACGTTCGCGCGAAGATGCACCCATCGATCCTTGAACCCCGGCGGATCGTTATATGTAATTGTGCAACCACGCTGCCCGTTTTCGCCGATTCCGCACGGCAGCAAACCGGCCTTCACCAGGACTTGAAAACCGTTGCAAATCCCCAGCACCAGGCTGCCGCGCGCCACAAAATCGCGAATCGTTTCATCAAGACAGCGCTCCAGTTGCGCCGCGAGTATCCGGCCGGCCGAAATGTCGTCGCCGTAACTGAACCCGCCGGGAATCGTCAGCGCCTGATATTCGTTCAGCAACTTCGGAGCTTCGATCAATTGGCGAATGTGCACACGCGCCGTCTCCGCGCCGACCTTCCGCCACGCGAATTCGGTTTCGAGATCGCAGTTGATCCCGGCTGCCCTCAAGATCAATACACGAACCGCGGACAAATCACGCTCCTCGATCGCATCGCGGCGGACCGCCAAGCCGGCCTGACCGAATCGTATGCGGTTTGGCCGCCCAATCTGCCGGCACTACTTATCCCCGATAGTTTTTTGCTTCGCATATCGCACGAACTCATCCTCAAATGCACTGAGGTCTTTTGTAATGAAGGCTTCAAAAAGCGACCGCCCGAATGAGTAGTCATCCGACGCGTTCAGCACGTGCGCCGCCCGCGCAAACTGCTCCAATTCGCCGCCGCTCACAGCCTTCAGAAGTCTCGCGAAGCCGTCCGCATGCTTGCCGCCCTCGCCTTCAATCAGGAAGCCGATCAACGCCCACAGCTGCGCGTAATACGTGCCGACCATGCGCGGCGGCATGCCCGCGATGCGTCCG
This sequence comes from Phycisphaerales bacterium, assembly GCA_016795025.1. Classification (GTDB taxonomy): domain Bacteria; phylum Planctomycetota; class Phycisphaerae; order UBA1845; family Fen-1342; genus JAEUIR01. The sequence goes on along the minus strand of JAEUIR010000118.1, from coordinate 2,923 downwards.
GCATTCGTGTCCAGGATTTCCGCCATGGGAAATAGCTTCTTGCGGATAAGGGCCTCAGCCAGCGCATTTGAACGCCCCGGGTTGTTCCACGGGCTGAAGCGCGTGCGGTTGTCGCCGGTCAGCTCCTGCCCCTCAAAGTAGACCGCCAGCCCCTCGTTCAGCCACGCAGGAACCTGGTCATTCACGCAGCAATACAAATATTGATGGAACCCCTCATGTGCCAGCAGCGGAAACGTAATATCATGCGAGACGTACTGAATCACGGAAACGCCTTGCTCTGAATATCCGCCGTTGCGCACCTTGAGAAATATGCCGGCCCGCGGGCCGGTGAACTCGCGCGTGAATTCGACCCACTCCGGCCGCGACGCGAACAGGTACACCTTCATCCGCTCGTCGCCCCCGCGCTGCGGCGGAATCAGTTTCGCGTACTCGCCGTAGGCCGATTCGCACATTTCGGGAATTCCGCTCAACAGCGCCTCATCCCGCAACGTCGTGAAAATCTCGTAATGGAGCGTAATGAGCTTTGTGCCGCTGCGGCCGCGAAACGCCCACGGCTCCGATTCATGCGTGACGGCCGGCGTCGCGGAGTTGGATGTGCAGCCCGCAATCACGAAACTCACCGCACAAAATACGCCCAGCGCGGCGCGAGAATCGCGCCACCGCGCAAGCGCCGCCGCTTGGCCAAAATCCGCCTGAACTTTGACTCTCGCATCTGGCATCGTGGTATGTTCCAGGTTCCGCATTCGATTTCAGATTCTCTGATCTATCGTAATTCAACCCGCCCCTTGCCGCTTTTGACGCTCCCAATCAAAAACGCCGATTGGCCCGAGCGCTCAAGCTGCCGAATGATCGCCGCCGCCGACCGCGGTCGCACGATCATCGCGTACCCGATCCCCATGTTAAATACGCGATACATCTCGCTTTCCTGAACTCCGTGATGCTCCAACAGGCCGAAAATCGGCGGAATCGGCCAGGTACCACGGCGCAGCGAGATATCCTTCGTCGGAGGAATCACGCGCGGCAAATTGCCGGGCAACCCGCCGCCGGTGATGTGCGCCATGCCGGTCACCGGTGAACGAGACGCATATCGCCCGAGCACCTCCAAGACTGATTTCACGTAGATGCGCGTGGGCCGCAGCAGCGCATCACCCAGCGTCTCGCCTAGGGCCCGGGGCGCATCGCTGAGCTTCAGTCGCGCGGACTTCAGCAGCAGTCGTCGCGCCAGCGCATAACCGTTGGAGTGCAAACCGCTCGACGCCAGCCCGATCACCGCGTCACCCGGCTTGACGTTTTTTGCCGACATCAATCGCCGTCGCTCTGCCACGCCCACAGCGAAGCCGGCCAAATCAAAATGCCCCGCCGCGTACAAGTCCGGCATTTCGGCCGTCTCGCCGCCCAGCAGCGCACAACCTGATTGCTCGCAACCCGCGGCCACTCCCGAGACAAGCTGCTCTACGATGGCGGGTTCAAGCTTGTTCAGCGCGAGATAGTCGAGAAAAAACAATGGCTCGGCGCCGGTCGTGAGCAGATCGTTCACGCTCATCGCGACGAGATCGATACCGACCGTGTCATAGCGTTTCATCGCCGCGGCGATCAGCACTTTGCTGCCGACGCCGTCAGTGCAGGACACCAGCACCGGTTCGCGATAGTTCCGCTTGAACAGCTTTTCGTCGTAATCCAGCCGAAACGCACCGGCAAACCCGCCGTGATCCGCGAATACGCGCGGTCCGAAAGTGCGCCGCACGACCGGCCCGATGCGGTCCATCGCGTCGTCAGCGGCATCGATGTCGACGCCTGCCGCAGCATAAGTGTTGGTCGCCTTTCGCGCGACGCCGCGCGCGTGATGAATTCCGCTGGGCATGATGCGGTTCATACCCGAAACAGGCTGTCGGTGACAGGCCGGATTGGACGCAGAGCCATGGCGCGAAAGAGGCGCGCGACGCGATTGCGGGTTCAATAACCGGCGGCTCTATCGTGACTTTGATTCAACGACCGGAGTGACGTGGATTTGATCGGCGATGGTCTGTAGCGTTTCGCGGGATTGATCGGAGCATATCGCGTAACTACAGCGCCCCTCGTCCCACTTCAAACATACGATCTTTTTGGCCGTGTCCACGAACTCGTCGTATGTTCGCTCATCCTTCTTGCCGCACGCGCCGCCCTGGCCGCAGCCTTCGAGCCGCATCTTTGATTTGAACGAAAACACGGAGATGAATTGCGCCGCGTCGGCCCTTGAGCGATAAAACGCATGCACGATCGGAACCCTCTCGTTGATCGGGCATTCGCAGATTCCGGCCAGCTCATAGCCGAACGTATCCAGATTCGGCAGAACGACGTCAAACTTGCGCGCGGCGCGAAGCTGCGCTTCCTCGCGGGCGATCAGCGCGTCGGTCCGGTGCAATACGTTATGCTGCGACGCGCACGCGCAGCGCTCATGCACGCCGGCGAGCGCCAGGGGGGAAATCGCAGGAAGCCCCGCGTTCGTGGAGGACTGCGAGCCGTCCGGCATCCAAAACGTGCGATAGGCGACCGTCACCATTGCGCCGAAGGACGCCGCCGCCGCCAGCCCCGCGACCAGCACGCGCAACCGTCCCGAAGTCGGACGCGACTGCACCCGCGCCGCTCGCGCGGGTTGAATCGCCGCCGCGATGCGCTCTTGCAATCCCGCAGGCGCGGTGAGCGCCGCATGCCGCCGTGCCGCACTTGCGCGAAACTCGCGCCAATTCGCAACGATCCGCGCGCACTCGGCGCAGGACGCCGCGTGCTTGCCGACATGCTCGCGCAGCGGCGATGAAAGCTCATCGTCGGCGAAGATCGTTAGATGTCGTCGTGCTTCGGCGCAATTCATTGTGGGGGTCTCACAACGCTCAGGCGATTCTCCTTCGCGTAGTCGGCCAGTTGCTCGACCATCTGCCGCTTGGCC